>CAVDTK010000208.1:0-2002 GCA_963611755.1 Oscillibacter sp. ER4 | reverse complement strand
TCAAGAAGGCGAGCCCTTCCAAGGGGCTTATCAGCGCCGACTTCGACCCCGTGGCGATCGCGCGCGACTACGAGGCCGCGGGCGCCGCTGCCGTGAGCTGCCTCACCGAGCCGTTCTGGTTCATGGGGGCAGACGAGTTTTTGACGGACATCGCGGCGGCGGTGAGCATCCCGGTCCTGCGCAAGGACTTCGTGGTGGACGAATACATGGTCTACCAGGCGCGCGCCATCGGCGCCTCGGCCGTGCTTCTCATCTGCAGCATCCTCAACGATGAGCAGCTTGAGCGCTATATCGCGCTGGCCCACGAGCTGGGGCTCACAGCCTTGGTTGAGGCCTACGAACCCGAGGAGGTGCCGCGCGCGATCGCCGCCGGCGCCCGCGTGGTGGGCGTCAACAACCGCGACCTGCGCACATTCCAGGTCGACTTTGGCCGTAGCATCGATCTGCGGCCGATGGTGGGCGCGGAGCGCGTGTTTGTCTCCGAGTCTGGCGTCGAGACGCGCGAGGACGTGGCGCGGCTTGAGGAGGCCGGGGTCGACGCGGTGCTTATCGGCGAGACGCTCATGAGGGCCGCCGACAAGCGCGGCATGCTCGATGACCTGCGCGGGATTGGGAGCGCGGGGGACGATGGAGGCGCGGGGGACGATGGGGCCACAGCCGCGGCCGAGGACGACCCCGCCCCCGCGGGCTGCCGCGTCAAGCTCTGCGGCATCTCTCGGGACCAGGACGTCGAGGCCCTTCTCGCCGCCTCACCCGACCTGTGCGGCTTCATCATCGACTTCCCCAAGTCGCACCGCTCCGTCACGCCCGAGCGCGCGATCGAGCTGGGATACGCCCTGGAAGGGTCCGGGAT
Organism: Oscillibacter sp. ER4; assembly: GCA_963611755.1. GTDB lineage: Bacteria > Actinomycetota > Coriobacteriia > Coriobacteriales > Atopobiaceae > Paratractidigestivibacter. Next base: position 1,149 of record CAVDTK010000208.1, on the reverse strand, counting down.
CGAGCGCGTGGGCGTCTTCGTCGACGCCGACCCCGAGACCATCGAGCTTCTCGTCCTGGCCGGGGCCATCGACACGGTGCAGCTCCACGGGCATGAGAGCGACGACTACGTGGACGCCCTGGCAGAGCGCCTGCGCGGCCGGGCCCGCATCATCCAGGCCTTCAAGGTGACCTGCGCCGAAGACCTTAAGCGCGCCGAGAAGAGCCACGCCGACCTCGTCCTTCTCGACAACGGGCAGGGCACGGGCGAGACCTTCGACTGGTCGCTTCTGCTGCCGGGCGCGGCCACGCGTCCTTCTCGCCCCTTTATCCTGGCGGGCGGCCTTGGCCCCGCCAACGTGGCACAAGCCATCGCCGCCGTGCGCCCCTATGCCGTTGACATGAGCTCCGGCATCGAGACGGACGGCGTCAAGGACCCTCAGAAAATGATCGACGCGGTGCGCGCCGCACGCGAGGCCTCCCTGGCCGCCACCAGCGCAAACACCGCCGGAAAGGAGTAGGAAAGCATGGGCAATTCGCCGCAATCCCGCGGGCGCTTCGGCATCCACGGGGGCCAGTACATCCCCGAGACCCTCATGAACGCCGTGATCGAGCTCGAGGAGGCCTACGACCACTACAAGGATGATCCCGAGTTCAACGCCGGGCTCACCGACCTTCTCAACAACTACGCCGGGCGCCCCAGCCTGCTCTACTACGCCGCCAACATGACGGCCGACCTGGGCGGCGCCAAGGTCTACCTCAAGCGCGAGGACTTGAACCACACCGGCGCGCACAAGATCAACAACGTCCTTGGCCAGGCGCTTCTTGCCAAGAAGATGGGCAAGACCCGTTTGATCGCCGAGACGGGCGCGGGCCAGCACGGCGTGGCCACCGCCACCGCCGCGGCGTTGCTCGGCATGGAGTGCCGCGTCTACATGGGCACCGAGGACATGGAGCGCCAGGCCCTGAACGTCTACCGCATGCGCCTTCTGGGCAGCGAGGTCGTGGGCGTCTCCGCCGGCACGGGCACGCTCAAGGACGCCGTGTCCGAGACCTTCCGCGAGTGGACCAACCGAATCGACGACACCCACTACTGCCTGGGCTCCGTTATGGGCCCGCACCCCTTCCCCACGATCGTGCGCGACTTCCAGGCCGTGATCTCGCGCGAGGC
>CAVDTK010000207.1:0-2025 GCA_963611755.1 Oscillibacter sp. ER4 | reverse complement strand
CCAGGGCGTTATTTACGAGGAGGGCACACCGGAGCAGATCTTCGACCACCCCCAGGGCGAGCTCACGCGCCGCTTCATCAACCAGCTCGACGGCATCAAAAAGACCTTCGCGGTCCAGGGCTTCGACTACCTGGGTTTCTTGACCGAGGTCCGCGAGTTCTCGCTCAGGAAGATGTTCGCGCCCGCCTACGTGAACCGCATCGAGCTGGTGCTCGAGGAGGTCTACCTGCAGACCATTCTTCCCGCGGTGCCCGCGGACGCCGTCATCGACTTCTCGCTCACGCACTCCGACCGCTCTGAGTCGTGCGAGATTGAGTTCGCGTGGGAAGGGCCTGAGGCGAACCCCTTGACAAACATGAACGAGATCTCGTCCAAGCTGGCCAACTACGCCGCCGAGAAGCTCAGCTACGAGTACGCCGACGGCAAGAACCACGTGACGGTGAGCGTCCGAGAGTAACGCGCAGCGCTTCTCGCCTCGCCGCCTTAAACACGGAAGCCCCGCCTGACCAGCAAGATCAGGCGGGGCTTAGCTTTTGTGATAGCGCCCTATAAACCGCGTTAGAGCGACGCAGCCTTGAGCTCGTCCCTAGTGCCCGACCAGACAGCGCTCTTGGGCTTGAACTCCTTATAGTTGCACGGGTCGCAATACCAGTCGAAAAAGCCGGCGTGCATCGGCTTTTGGCACTTGGGGCAGGGGTAATAGGTGATCACGCCGCGGGCGTACTTGCCAATGATCTGCCCGCGGGAATTGTTGATGTTGCCGCGCGCGGAGGACGCGGGCGAGAAGGCGCCCGTGGTCTGCTCCAGGTCCTGATCGCCAAGCTCGAGCTTCTCGTCACTCATATTTTCTCCTTTCGCGCGGAAATTCGACGCTCCCATGGTATCACGATACAGGCCTCGACCAAGCATTAAAGCGCTGGTCAACACGTTGTTCAGCAAAGAAAAAGGGTGCCGCGCGTGGCGACACCCTTGGGCTCTCTTAGGTGAGAAGCTAAACCGTTACTCGACCTCGATGGCGGAGACGGGGCAGTTGTCGGCGGCCTCCTGGGCGGCGTCCTCGGCCTCCTCGGGAACCTCGTCGACGATGGCCTCGGCGACGCCGTCGTCGCTGATGGCAAAGACGTCGGGGCAGGTGCCCTCGCACATACCGCAGCCGATGCAATCCTCGTTGACAGTAGCCTTCATGGGAAATCCTCTCTCTTGCCTGGGTCCCTTACCCAAGTTTCATACTGTTTGTACCTTGTTTCGCCGCGCCATGCAACAAGTTTTGAAGAATAGCCCAAAAAGATTTGGTAGCCGTGAGCAGGCCTTTATTCCTAGTAGTTAACCTCCATTAACTACACCGTTTTATTCAGAGCGCCCGCAACTCGCAAAAGAGCATGGGCCACGCCGTATCTAAGGCGCGCATTCAAAAACGCCGCACGTCTGCACATTGCGTCGGGCGACGAAATTCGTACGGCCTCTCAGAGAGAAAATCGCGCAAGTATGCCATCAAAATCGAGAGGGGTAAGTAGAGGCCATGGTGACAAAAAGAAAACCGCAGGTCAAAGACGTGCGGTTTTCTTGGCTGCTCAGCTGGTCCGAGCTTGATGGCATACTTGTCGAGTTTTTGCTTCAGAGGCCCCGATGTTTAGGCCATCAAGCTTGGGAATCACGCGACCGAAGCCTCGAAAGAGCGAGGACGGCAACAAAGAGCAACAAGAAGACCGCGAGCATAGCGACAGTCGTACCCGTGCTCTCCCCCGCCGCGAGCAGGATGTCCTGGGTAAAGTTCCAGCCGGAGTAGGCCGCAATCGCCATCCAGGGAGAGTCAAGGTGCCAGACCAGCGCCGCAAAGAAGAGCCCCTGTGCAAAGATGGCCAGAAGCTCCAATGGCTGGATCCCCGGGTTCAACAGGTTGAGCAGCGAGAAGAGCGCCGCTGCCGCAACGCCGGCGACCACCTGTCCATAGCGCCGAGAAACGCGCAGGTAGACGAAGCCGAAGCTCACCTCCTGCTCATACGCTGACTGAATAAGGACGAGAAC
>CAVDTK010000206.1:0-2038 GCA_963611755.1 Oscillibacter sp. ER4 | reverse complement strand
CTGGGGCCGCTCGCCTCAAACCTGTCTTTGTCCAGCATCCTTATCACCTTGGCCGGGTTCCCAACCGCCACGCCATAGTCCGGCACATCCTTGGTAACGACGGCGGCGGCACCGATCACGGCGTGGCGCCCTATTCGAACACCGGGCAGGACCGTTGCACCGGCGCCGATCCACACGTAGTCGTCGATCTCGACCGGTTTGCAGGTCAGGACATTCAGATCATATGGGTCGTGGTTATTGGAGATGAGCTGGACGTTCGCCGCGATGCGAGTGTGGTCGCCGACGACGATTCCTCCGCGGGCCATCGCCAGAAGGTTGGAGTTAATAAAGACGTCCTTGCCGATCTTTAGCATGTCGAGCGCCGCGCCCGAGAGCGGAGGGGCGATCGTGCTTCCCTCTCCCAGGTTCTCGCCCATGAGCTCTTGGAGAAAGCTGTTGTATTCATCCGAGAAGGGGAGCGTGTGGTTGAGCTTAAAGAGAAGCTCCGCCGATCGCCGGCGTTCCTCGCCATGGTCGGCGGAAGCCTTGCTTAGGTCAACCCTGATCTCTTTGCAGTTCATGCGGTGTTTTCCTTGGTACAGTCGCTAGAGCTTGCCGCCGTAGACGGGGAAGAAGCTCGCGTCGCCGTAGTCCGCGATGTGCTCCGCGTTCTTGAGGGTCTCGAGGTCCTCGGGCGTGATGGCAAAGTCAACGTCGGCGTTGTTCGCGATGTGCGCTGGGTTCGCGGTCTTGGGGAGCGGCAGCATGCCGAGCTCCAAGCAGTAACGCACGCAGAGTTGGGCGGGTGTGACGCCATGGTGTGCGGCGACCTCGGTTACAAGTGCGTTGTCCAGCACGGCGCCGTGCGCGATAGGGGAGTAAGCCTCAACAAGGATGCCCTGTTCATGGCAGTAGCCGAGAAGCTCAAACGGCGTGTTCGCGATGTGGGCGAGCACCTGGTTGACCTGCGGGCGCACCGATGCGTTGTCGATGATGTTCGCGAGATCGTGCTCGTTGAAGTTGGAGACGCCGATGACGCGGACCTTGCCTGCGGCCTGGGCATCCTCAAGCGCGCGCCAGGCCTCGAGGTTGCCCTCCTCATAGCGGTTTTCGGACTGATTGACTTCGACCCACGGCTGCGGGCTGTGGATGATCATCTGGTCCACGTAGTCCAGGCCCAGGCGCACGAGCGAGGCGTCGATGGAGGCTGCCGCGGACTGGTAGTCCTTGAGCTCGGCGGCAACCTTTGTGGCAATAAATAGTTGGTCGCGCGGCACGCCGCAGGCGCGAATGCCCTCGCCGACGCCCGCTTCGTTGCCATAGGCCTGGGCGGTGTCGATCATGCGATAGCCCGCGGCCACCGCCGACTTAACCGCTTCGGCTGCTTGTGCGTCGTCCATGAGCCAGGTGCCTAGGCCGAGCTTGGGGATGGGCGTGCCGTCGGTCAGGGTGTACGTCTCGTTTAGAACAGTCATGGGGTTCTCCTTTGGTGGTTACTTGTGGCGTCGCTTGCTTACGGCGTCACTTACTTGCAGCAGTGGTCGCCGGTCTCGCAGCGCAGCTGGTAGATGAAGTAGTCGAGGCGCTCGAGCTTCCTCTGCTCGGCGTGGATGCCGTCGAGAAGGTCTCGGCGATAGGCCTTAAGGCGACATAGCTGGGCGCACGTGCTGGGAAGGGCAGTGATTTCTTCAATAAACTCTTGGTCACAGCCAGCATCGCGCAAGTTGGTTAGGATCTTCTCGTCCATCGGGCGGCACATCTAGCGCGTGAGCTTGACCTTGGTGGTGCCAGCTAGGGGCTTGTCGCCAGGGCGTGCCACCGGTCCTACGAGACTATGCGGCTGATAGAGCTCTTCGAGGAAGTCGACCTCGGCCTGTGCCAGCTCGACGTCCAGTGCGGCCACCGCGTCGTCCACGCGCTCGGGCTTGTTGCAGCCCACGATGGGCGCTTCGACTCCACGGGCCCAGTGCCAAGCCAAGGCGACCTGCGCCATGGGGACGCCGCGCTCGGCCGCGACCTTGGCCACACGCTCGATCACGGGCATGTCGATCGCGCGGTC
>CAVDTK010000205.1:0-2042 GCA_963611755.1 Oscillibacter sp. ER4 | reverse complement strand
CGACAAAAGCCCAGTTGAGCACATAAGTGATTTAACTAACTCAGCCAAATTCGCGGTTCGAAGCCAAAACGAGCATACAGATATCGAAAAAGCTCGCAACCAAACCGGTGGGGCAAGCGCGGCGAACCGGCGCCCATCCGCCAAAGGGCTATCATTCATACGCCAAGCAATTTGACGTTTTACCCCCCAAGAACCGGAAAAATGAGTATCGAGAAGAGAGTCATGGCAAAGCCGATAACCCGGGTAAAGCGCGTCGTCGTCGCGGCGCTGGTCGCAGTCGCGCTGGCGTGCGCGGGGTTCGTGGTCTGGGCCGGCGACTACTGCCACGCAAGCGACACGGCTTCCGAGGTCATCTCGACACAGGCTGTGACCAGCGATTCGTTTATCGCCTTTGGCGATCCGTCGGCCGAGTGAGGCCTTGTGCTCTACCCCGGCGACAAGGTCGAGGCGGCCGCCTACCCCGGCGTCGCCCACTGGTGGGTGGGCGGCCACTCCCCGGGCGGCGTCGTTGCCACAAGCTATGCCGAGAAGTACGTGGGCCCGGTCGAGGGCGTGGCGTTGCTTGCTGCGTACGGCGACGACGGCCTTGTGGCTTCGGGGCTAAAATCCGAGGTCGTCTATGGGACGAACGACGGCGTGGTCAACCGCGACTCGCTGGCCAAGTGCGTGGCGTCCTTGCCCGACGGGTCGACCTGCGTGATCAAGGGCGGCAACCACGCGGGCTTTGGCGACTACGGGGCGCAGGATGGCGACGGCGAGGCGAGCATATCGGCCAGCGACCAGCAAGACATCGCGGCCAAAGCCGTCGTGGCCGCGATCAAAGGCGAGGCCTAGGGCTTCGGGGGTCGCCCGCGCCTACCTGCGGTACTTCGCCAGGGTGCGCACCACGACGTCGATGTTGATGGGCTTGGCCACGTGGTCGTTCATGCCGGCGTCGTGCGCGGCCTTCACGTCCTCGGCGAAGGCGTTGGCCGTCAGGGCAACAATGGGCACGTCAGCGGCATCGCGCCGGTTGGCCAGGCGGATCGCGCGGGTGGCCTCGTAGCCGCCCATCACCGGCATCATGATGTCCATCAAGATGACGTCGTAGGTCCCCTCGGGCCGGCGACAAAAGAGGTCGACCGCCTCTTGTCCGTTCTCGGCGCATTCGACGTCGGCGCCGTTCATCTCAAGCAGCTCGCAGGCGATCTGCCGGTTGAGCTCGTTGTCCTCGGCCAGCAGGATATGCATCCCCTCGATCGAGGGGGTCGCGCCCTCGGCCGCCGCGGCCTCCGCCAAGCAGCTGGCCTCGGGGTCGGGGTCGATCGAGAACGGCAGCTCGACCACAAAGGTCGTGCCCTCCCCCACCGCGCTCTCCACGCTCACCGTGCCGCCCATCTTCTTGACCAGCGCGCGCACGATGGGCATGCCCATGCCGCTTCCCTGGTAGGTGCTGCGGGCGTCGCTTTTCTCCTGGCTAAACGGCTCGAAAAGGTGCGCCAGGAACTCCTCGCTCATGCCGATGCCCGTGTCGGCCACGGTAAGCCGGTAGGTCAGCACGTCGCCGTCGCGCCGGGCGACGCCCAGCTGGCAGCGGACCTGGCCGCCGGGCTTGTTGTACTTGACGGCGTTGGACAGCAGGTTCAAAAGGATGCGGCGCAGGCTGGTCGCGCTACCGATGACGTGCGGATACTCCAGCTGGGCGCCCGAATCGGCCACCAGGGTCACGCCCGCCTCGTCGGCGCGCAGGCGCGTAAGGACCGTGACGTCCTGCATGACCTCGCGGATGTCGAAGGGCTTGTCCTCAAGCACGACGTCGGCGTCCTCCAGCCGGCCCATCTCAAGCACGTCGTTCAACAGCTCAAGCAGGTGGTTGGCGGCCACGCGCTCCTGCGCGCGGTCCTGCGCCAGGGCCTCGATGTCGCCGGGATGCAGGTCGCTCACCTGCAGAAGCCCGATGATGCCGTTCAAGGGCGTGCGGATGTCGTGGCTCATGCGGTTGAGGAAATTGGTCTTGGCCGCGGCCGCCGTCCGAGCGCGTTTCTCGGCGGCTTGCGCCCGGC
>CAVDTK010000204.1:0-2071 GCA_963611755.1 Oscillibacter sp. ER4 | reverse complement strand
ACGTAGGACTGGTCGTCGAGGTCGGCGTCGACGTCGTTGTCCGCGGAGTCGTCGGCCGCGTCGAGGGCCTCGTCGTCGACGGCGAACTCGTCGTCTGCGGAGAAGCCCTCATCCGCCGCAATGCCCTCATCGGCCGCGAAGGCATCGTCCATGCTCGCGGCCTCGTCGTCCGTCTCGGCGTAAACAAAGCGCTGCTCGGCGGCCTCGTCCGCATACGCAACAAGCGGCATGCCCAAGGGAGCCGCCCCGATCAGAACCGCCATGGACAGCGCCAGCAACCTCGAACCCTTGCGCATGCGAACCTCCGTCAAACAAAACGCCACGTACAAGCAAAACAGTCTAACAGCCCGGCGGCACCGGGCGCCAAAGAGTAACAATACCGCCTAATCAAGCTCCTTGGCGCCGGTGTAGAGCTGCCAGTACTCCCCTTTCAGGGCGAGAAGCTCCTCGTGGGAGCCCCGCTCGATGATCTTGCCGTGGTCGAGCACCATGATCGCGTCGGCGTTTCTCACCGTGGACAGGCGGTGCGCGATGACGAAGGTCGTGCGCCCGGCCATGAGGGCGTCCATGCCCTTTTGGATCAGGGCCTCGGTGCGCGTGTCGATGGAGCTCGTGGCCTCGTCAAGGATCAGGACCGGCGGGTCGGCCACCGCGGCGCGCGCGATGGCGATGAGCTGGCGCTGCCCCTGGCTTAAGTTAGCGCCGTCGGCCACGACCGGCGTGTCGTAGCCGCGCGGCAGGCGGCTGATGAAGCTGTGGGCGCTCGCGATCTTGGCAGCGGCCACGACTTCCTCGTCGGTGGCGTCCAGGCGGCCGAAGCGGATGTTGTCCGCGATGGTCCCGGCAAACAGGTGCGTGTCCTGCAGCACGATGCCCAGGCTGTGGCGCAGCGACGCCTTGGAAATGTCGCGCACGTCGATGCCGTCGTAGGTGATGACGCCCGCGCGCGTCTCGTAGAAACGGTTGATCAGGTTGGTGATGGTCGTCTTGCCCGCGCCGGTCGAGCCCACGAAGGCGATCTTCTGGCCCGGCTTGGCAAAAAGGGTGAGGTCGGACAAGACGGTCTGCTCGGGGCGGTAGCCAAAGTCGACGCCGTAGAAGCGCACGTCGCCGGCCAGAGGCACGTCCTCCCCGTCGATCCTCCAGGCCCAGCCGGCCGCGCCCGAGGCGGTGCGCGCCGCCTGGACGTCGGAGGCCACCAGGGTGACCTCGCCCTCGTCGACCTCGGGCTCAAGGCGCATCGCGGCAAAGATGCGCTCGGCGCCGGCAAGGGCCACCAAAAGGAAGTTGCCCTGCTGCGTGAGCTGGTTCAAGGGCATGCAGGCCTGGCGAACAAAGACCAGGTAGGAGGCTAGGCTGCCCACGTCCATACGGCCGTCCAGGGCGAGAAGCGCGCCCAGCACGGTCACCACGCCAAAGTTCACGTAGCTGATCGAGACCGTGATAGGGACCATGGTGCTGGCGTAGCCCTGCGCGCGCGTGCCCGTCTCGCGAAGATCGCCGTTCAGGCCGTCGAAGGCGGCCAGGCTCGCGGCCTCGTGGTTGAAGGCCTTGACGACCTTCTGGCCGGCGACCATCTCCTCGATGAAGCCGTCGAGGGCCGCGAGCTTCTCCTGCTGCGCCGAGAAGTACCGGCGGCTGCGGCGGCCGGCGTGGCGAACGTAGGCAACAACAAAGACGTCGCAGACGAAGGTCACGAGGGTCAGGCGCCAGTCAAGCACGACGAGCAGCGTGAAGGTGCCCACGGTCTGGATGAGCGCCTGGACCGCGCCGGCGAAGCTGTTGTTCAGGGCCTCGGACACAGTGTCGACGTCGTTGGTGAAGTAGCTCATGACGTCGCCGTGGCGGCGGGAGTCGAAAAAGCCCAGCGGCAGCTTGAGGATATGGTCAAAGAGGTCGCGGCGGATGTCGAAGACGACCTTCTGCGCGGCGCGGACCATGACCTGGGTGTAGCCCAAAGACGAGGCCACACCCACGGCGTAGATCACGGCCGTCGCGGTGACAAGGCCAACGAAGCCCTGGTAGTCGCCCGCGCCGACGGCGTTCACCACCGGCTTGATCATGTAGGTGC
>CAVDTK010000203.1:0-2072 GCA_963611755.1 Oscillibacter sp. ER4 | reverse complement strand
GCAGATCTCGGCGGTCTTCTGCGGCGTGCTCTTCTCGGGCCACATGGACGAGGACCGCGTTGCGGCGGTCCTTCCGGGCCTGGCCAAGGTAGCCGAGAAGCGCGGCATGCAGCTAGAACTCCTCTTCCACCCCGGCCGGGAGAACGACCCCCTACAATGCCTGAACCCCAACCTCCCCGGCTTCGTAGAGTTCTCCTGCGGCGAAGGCCGAGACACAGAGCACAACGCCCTTCTCTCCAAAAAACTCCAGGAAGCCGTCACCGCCCTCTGAGCGAAAAATCGCTAAGCGAGGTAACCACTAGCCCGAGCCTCCCGGCCGAGGCCCTCCGCGCGGGTTTTCGCGAATCGCGCAGCGAGCGAGCCGCGAAGCGGCGAGCGCTGAGCAGAAAACTCGCGCGGAGGGCCTCGGCCGGGAGGCCAGGTCGACTAGCGATTAACCGAGTCGTCTACGAAACCTACGCGATACTTCTTAAACACGACGGCTCCCTCAGCTTGCGTCGCGTCGAGGTCGACGTCGCCCCAGATGCCAAAGTCGTGGTCGTCGTCCTCGTCGCGGAAGATCTGGTGGACATGCCAGACGTGGCCGCCGTCGGCCGCGGGCTTCTTCTCGTCCGTCTCGTCGATCGTGTAGTAGGCGGAGCTGCGGGCGTCTCCGTCCAGCAGGATCTCCTCGTGCGCGTCGTGGTAGCGGGTCAGCTGCTGGTCCCAGACCACCTTGCGGTAGCCCCAGTCGGCGTCGAGCGAGCCCAGGTCGGCCGTGGAGCCAAAGGCCGCCAGCCGCACGCGCGCGAACAGGGCGTTTCTCACCAGCAGGGTCAGGGCGCGGCGGTCGTGGACCACCTCGTCGGCGGCCGGGGGAGGGGCGGCCTCGACGCCGGCGGCGCTGCCCGAGGCGCTCCACTCGTCCACCAGGCTCGAGTCGACCGAGCGCACGACGAAGCCCAGCCACGAGGTGATCTCGCGCAGGCGGTCGTCCTTCTTGTCGGCCGGGATGGTGCGGTCCAGCACGTGGTAGGCGTCGGAGAGGTAGCGCAAAAGGATGCCCTCGCAGCGCGAGATGTTGTAGCGGCCGATGTACTCCTTGAAGTCGCTCGCGCACTCGATCATGTCGCGCAGGATCGACTTGGGCGACAAGGCGAAGTCGCGCGCCCACGGCACCTTGGCGCAGTACTCGTCGAAGGCGGGCTCCAGCAGCTCTTCCAGGGGCTTTGGCCAGGTCACTTCCTGGATCTTCTCCATACGCTCGTCGTAGTCGACGCCGTCTGCCTTCATCTCGGCCATGGCGCGGTCGCGCGCGGCGCGCTGCTGGGCGCGCAGGATCTGGCCGGGGTCCTCGAGCGTGGCCTCGGCCATGCTTATGACGTCCAGGGCGTAGGTGTCGCTCTCGGGGTCAAGGAGCTCCAGCGCGGCGAGAAGGAACGGCGAGAGGGGCTGGTCCAGCGCGAAGTCCACGGGAATGTCGACGGTGGTCTCGTAGACCTTCTCGCCGTCTTGGCCGTCCTCGGCGTCTTTGCAGGTCACGACCCCGGCGTCGATGAGGGTTGCCATGATCTGGTCCGCGCGGGCATGGAGATCTGCCTTCTCGGCGTCGGTCTGGGCCGAGTCGTCGATGAGCTTGTGCGTGCGGGCCAAGGCGTCGCCGCCCTGCTCGACCTCGGCCAGGACCATCGAGTGGCTCACCTTAAGGCGGGCCTTGAGGGGTGCGGGCACCGCGGTCTCAAGGCGCTCGAAGGTCGCCTTGTTCCAGGTCACAAAGCCCTCGGGCGGTTTTCTCGCCTTGATCTTGCGGGCCTTCTTGGGGTCGCCCGCGGCCTTGAGCTGGGCGCGGGCGTACTCGATCTCGAACTCGGTGGCCTCGGCGATCACGCGGCCCTCCGTGTCGAAGCCTGAGCGGCCGGCACGGCCCACGATCTGGTGGAACTCGCGGGCGTTCAGGATGCGCATGCGGCGGCCGTCGAACTTGGAAAGCGCCGTCAAGATGACGGTGTGGATGGGCACGTTGATGCCCACGCCCAGGGTGTCCGTGCCGCAGATGACGGGGAGAAGCCCCTGCTGGGCGAGCTTCTCGACGA
>CAVDTK010000202.1:0-2125 GCA_963611755.1 Oscillibacter sp. ER4 | reverse complement strand
ACCCGCGCTTCTGCACCCAGTACAACAACTCCCAGACCGGCGAGAACATCGCGCCCTTGCTCTCCGGCACCGCCTCGTGGCTGACGCTTGCCACCTACGAGACCACCGGCGCCCTGGTTGGCCGCGAGAAGCTCACCTTCAACCCGGTCCTGCGTCCCGGCCAGAAGAGCCTGTCCTACACGCTCGGCCTGGGAGACGCGCACGTGCGCGTTAACGTCGAGTCTGCCTCCGGCGCCATCCGCGTGGGCGACGCCACCACCTTCACCTATGACGGCATGCCGTGCGACGGCTGTGTCGATCGCCCGGACGCGGGCGAGCACGTCGTCGCCATCACGCTGTAAGCAACAGAGAAAGGAGAGGAAGGAAGGCGTTTGCGTGGGCGTGGGCCCAACGCCCGCGCAAATGGCAGTAAAAATTTAGCGTGCATGCACAAGGCACGTTTTTGAGCACAAAGATGGGAGGGTGAACATGAAGAATTCCGAAACCGCGGCGCTTACGGCCGAGTCTGCGAAGGCCAAGCCCAAGACGATGCAAGACCACGTCCTGTACCACGTCATGCGCGTCGCCACCATCCTGGCCGCCGCGTCGGTTTTCTACTCCGGCCTCAACCCCGCGAGGGTCACGACCGCCATTTCAAGCAACGTTTCGCTCTTTACCGCCTGCATCTCTCATGAGGCGCTCGTCGGCCAGATTCCTGACCGCGTTCTCAAGAAGACCGCCATCACCGGCACCACGTTCACGATGCTGCAGATTGCCTGCGCCGTGATCATCGCCGGCATCATCATCGCCATCGTGGGCGCCTGCATGTCGTACGGCAACAAGCGCATGCGCCTGCGCGGCCTCAAGTTCCCGCTCATCGGCGCGGCGGCCATGGCGGCCGGCCTCGTCGGCGTGGGCGCCATCTACGGCGTCATCGCCAGCGCCGACTCCAGCAAGGTCCCGGCCGTGCTGCCGGGCTCGTTCTTCTTCTTCATCGTCCTCGTCCTCGCGATGGTGGGCTGCACCATCGCCCTGTTCAAGGCCGAGAAGGCAGACCCCGAGCCCGTCGAGGACAAGATGGAGATGCAGGAGAAGTACCACCTGTTCCTGCTCTTCGTCCCCATCATCGCCCTGGCGTTTCTGTTCTGCTATCTGCCTCTGTGGGGCTGGCGCTACGCCTTCTTTGACTACAGCGCGGGCGGCGAGCTCAGCGCCGAGAACTTCGTGGGCCTCAAGTGGTTCACGATCCTGTTCCAGAACGACACCACGCGCGGCGACGTCATCCGCGTGATGACGAACACCCTGGCGATGTCGGGCCTGGGCATCCTGACCTCCTGGATCCCGATGGTCTTCGCCGTGTTCCTCATGCAGGTGCCCTCCAAGGGCTTCCGCCGCTTCGTCCAGAACTTCACGACGGTGCCCAACTTCCTGGGCTGGTCCATCGTCTACGCCATCGCCATCGCGATCTTCTCCACCGACGGCTTCATCAACAACTTCCTCAACAACATCTGCGGCATCGCGGCCAACACCAACTACCTCATGAGCGGCTCGCACATGTGGCTCAAGATGCTGCTCTGGGGCATGTGGAAGGGCATCGGCTGGTCGGCCATCATCTACATCAGCTCCATCACGGGCATCGACCCGGGCCTCTACGAGGCCGCCGAGGTCGACGGCGCCGGCCGCTTCCAGAAGATGTGGCACGTCACCATCCCGCAGCTCATGCCCACGTTCTTCGTGCTGCTGCTCATGAGCATCGCCAACGTGCTGTCCAACGGCATGGAGCAGTACCTGGTCTTCTCCAACGCCGCCAACTCCGGCGCGCTCGAGGTGCTCGACCTCTACGTCTACAACCTCGGCATCGGCAACGGCCAGATCCCCATGTCCACGGCCATCGGCATGTTCAAGTCCGTCGTTTCCGTCGTGCTCCTCTTCGCCGCCAACGGCGCGTCGAAGAAGCTCCGCGGCGAGAGCATCATCTAAGGGAGGCGAGCGGAAAAAATGGCAAAGCGCATCAACGGCGGTATCCAGTACAAGCAGACCCCGGGCGACGTGGCCTTCAACGTGATCAACATCGCGGTGTTCGCCCTCTTTACCCTGCTGTGCATCTTCCCGTTCTATTACCTGTTCATCAACACGATCTCGGACA
>CAVDTK010000201.1:0-2130 GCA_963611755.1 Oscillibacter sp. ER4 | reverse complement strand
GCCTCGGGCTGCATGGCCAGCGTGCGGGCGATGGCGGCACGCTGCTTCTGGCCGCCGGACAGCTCGTCGGGGTAGGACAGCGCCTTGTGGGCCAGGCCAACGGTGTCCAGGAGGTCCATCGCGCGGTCGTAGGCCTCCTGCCGAGAAGTTCCCAGCAGGTTGACCTGGCCAAACATCGCGTTCTCGACGATAGTCATGTTGGAGAAGAGGTTGAAGGCCTGAAAGACCATGCCCATCTTGCGGCGCAAGGCCTGCAGGCTCTTGGCGTCGCCGGTCACCAGCTCGCCGTCGAAGTAGACCTCGCCGGAGGTGGGCGGGTCGAGGAAGTTCAGGCAGCGCGTGAAGGTCGACTTGCCGCAGCCGGACGGGCCGATGATCGAGATGACGTCGCCGCGGTTGATGTCCACGTTGACGTTGCTCAGGACCTCGTTGGGGCCGTAGCTCTTGCACAGGCCACGGACGCTGATCAGCGGTTTATTCATCGCGCGGTCACTCCTTTTAAGATGCTGGCCGGCTTGCGGCGCTTGGGGTCGAGCAGGCGCCCCAGGCGGGAGAAGACCCAGCCGCACAGGGCGATGATGGCAAAGTATACCGCCGCCGTGGCGATCAACGGGAAAAACGCCTGGAAAGTTCTGCTGCGGATAATATCCGAGACCTTGGTGAGGTCCTGCAGCGCGATGTAGCCCACGATCGAGGTCGCCTTGATGAGGGACGTGAGCTCGGCGGAGTAGAGCGGCCACACGCGGGCGGCGGCTTGCGGCAACACGATGCTGCGAAAGACGCGGCGCGGCGAGAAGCCCATGGCAAGACCGACCTCTACCTGGCCTTTATCGGTCGCAGCAAGGCCCGCCTCGAAGACGCCCGAGATACCCGAGGCCGACTGCAGCCCAAAGCAGACGATGGCCACCAGGACCGCCGGAAGGTCCACCGAGGCAAAGACCACGTAGTAGAGGATCATGAGCCAGACCAGCACGGGAATGCCCGTGGCCAGCTTGTTGTAGAGGGCCACGAAGACGCGGGCCGCGGTGTTGCGGCGGTGGCGAAGCCAGCAGAGACCCGCCGCCAGGACGCTCCCCAGCGCAAACGAGCCGACGGCGATCGCCGCGGTGACGCCCAGGCCGCCGAGCACCAGCTGCCAGCGGTTCTCGGTTATGAAGGTGGACTCGAAGTTGGTCGTGACAAAGTCAAGAAAATCGGCCGTCTCGCCGGAGCCGTCCTTGGTAAGGGCGCCGAAGTCCGCCTCGACGTAGGCCTGCGTGAAGTCGATCTGCTGGGCGCGCTCCTCGGTGTAGCTCAGCTGGCAGGCGATGTCGGCCTTGTCGGCGACCACCATCGCGATCTCCGACGAAAAGTCGACGTCCTGGAACTCCACGCGCATGCCGAGCTTTGCGGCCACGCGGCGGCAGACGTCCACGACAAGGCCTGTGACCTGGCCGTCTTTGACAAAGGTGTAGGGCTCGTCCCGGCTGGAGAGGGCCACGCGCAGGACATCGTCGCCGTCGTCGCAGGAGGGGACATCGTCCATGGAGTAGTCGCGCTCGTCGACCCATTTCCTCTTCACGGCGTCCAGGGTACCGTCTTCGCGCATCTGAGAAAGGGCCGCATCGATCTTCTCGCGCAGCTCGTCGTTGCCCTTCCGTATGCCAAAACCCTCTTGGAAGGTGATGAACGCAGGCATGACGTACTCGTAGCCGGGGTTTTGCTCCATGAAGCGCACGGCGTAGAACTCGGTGACAAAGCCGTAATCGATCTTGTTGCCCGAGAGAGCCGCGATCACGTCCGAGTCGCTGGGGTAGATCTCGATGTCGGCCTCGGGGTAGGCCTTGATGATGGCCTGCTCGGTGATGGTGCCGCCCACGACGCCGAGGCGGGCGTGGGAGTAGAGGTCGTCGCGCTCCTCGGCGGCAAGCACCCGGTACCTGGTCTCGGCACTTGCGGGTGCGGGCGCCCAGGTCAAGACCGCTGTCACGACAAGAAGCACCGTGAGCAGCGCAGCAATAGCCCGTTTGGTTGTGATATTTATGGCATGTCTCAATAGGGCGTCCTTAGCGAGAAGAACTTGGGCGGCGCGGTTAATTGTAACCCGCGGTCCACCCGCAACCCCATGGCCCCGGCGGCCAAAATGGCGTG
>CAVDTK010000200.1:0-2154 GCA_963611755.1 Oscillibacter sp. ER4 | reverse complement strand
GTGGCAACACGGCGGCTTGGCAAGCCCCATCCGGAGCAAACGCAAATAGGAGCGCTATGGTGTGGCCCGCACTGCGCTCGGGTTGCGCGCTAGAGGCGGACGGCGACGTCCGCAGTAGATAAATGGCCGCCCACGACAGAACCCGGCTTATAGGCCCGCCTCGCACCTTTGATACAGCGGCGGCCCGCCTTCCGTGCAGGAGGGCGGGCCGCTTTTCTCGGCGCGGCGCGGGTGTCGCCTTATCGGCAGCGGGCGAGGGAGCCCATGGGGTCCCAGGGCGCGAGGATCGTCGCGTCGCCCGTTTCGTAGGCCTCGCGCTGCTCGGGCGTGAGGTACTTCTTGTCAATAACGACCTGGTAGACGTACTCGTCAAACCATGCGTTTGAGATCGTGTCGAAGCCGTCGCGGCCGTGGTCCTTGCCCCAGCTGTTCTCGACCTTCCACAGCGCCGGCTGCCCGGCCTCGTCAAAGCGCACGCCCTCGAAGACCATGGCGTGGGTCATGAGCGACTCACCGTAGTCCAGGCGCTCGGCGCGCGAGAGGCACTTCTCGACCGGGAAGCCAAAGAGCGCGTCGACGTCCAGCGATGCCGTGTCCATGATGCCCTCGGACTGCAGGTAGGACTGAGCCACGTCGCAGCCGAACCACACCGGCAGGCCGTCGTTGAGCTGGGCCGCGGCGCAGCGCTTGAGCTCGTCCAGGGGGAGGTTCAGGTAGCGCACGCCGCCCGCCTCGACGACGTTGCCCAGGCGCGAGACGCTGTACGCGCGGCCGAAGGGCTTGTCGGCGGTGGGGGCCGAGATCAGGCTCACGAAGTCGTCGAGCCGCATGTCGACCGCGGTTGCGAAGAACTCCTGCGGCGTGAAGGTGCCGGAAAGGGCCAGCTCGCCGTCCTTGTCGCGCAGGCGGACCTCGAAGCTCGCGGGCGGCTCGCCCAAGCAGGTGGCGAGAAGCGCGTAGACCTCCCCGATCATCTGCTGGCGCATCTCGTCAAGGTCGGCCGCGTCGATGCCGGCGGCATGGGCGTCGCGCAGGCGACGGGCGCATCCGCGCAGGTAGCGGGTGAGGTAGGCGTCCATCTCGTGCGTGTTCTTGGAACAGGCGGTCTCGGGCATGGCGTCCTTGGGGCACACGCCGTACTTGGCCACCAGCGCGCGGAACATGTCCCACTGGCCGCCGTCGCAGATAGGGTCGGCCAGAAGGTAGCTCACCAGGCGGCCGTCCAGCGGCTCGTCCAGGGTGTCGATGACGTTGCACAAAAACCAGTTGCTCTTCTCGAGCTTGTCCCAGAACAGGGGATAGGCCTGCGAGAGCTCGAAGGTCTTGAGGTTGTACTTCTTGATGGTGCGGTAGCGCATGGTGTTTAAGCTGGCGAACATCCAGCAGCGGCCGGAACGCTGCTGGTCGCAACGGTCGCCCTGCGCCAGGTCGACGTCGAAGGCCAAGGCGTTCTTGGCCACGGCCTCGGGCACGCGCGCGGCGGCGCGGATACCCTGCGAGGTGACCGCGTTTTTGGCCACGAGGTTCGCACGATCGCCTGACCAGGCGTTTGTTGCGGCAGTGAGGTCGTCCTGCGTTACGGCGTAGGCGCCAAAGAGCTGTGAGGTGTCTTTGTTGGCCATGAGTTTCCTTTCTCTAACTTGTGTCGGTACGAGTCTAGCCTATAGCAAATCCGGGGTGCCGGGGCGGGGCGCTCAATTTGGGGTGCATATTGGTACTTTCCCGGGGGTTTAGTGGCTTTTGAATCGGAGTCAAAACATAAAGCCCCAGGTAGACGCGTTGCAGCGAAATCCTGGAATGCCGAGAAGCGCCGTTTGGCACCAATATGGCACCTAAATTGAGCGCGTCCGAGCCCAAACCTACCAATATGGGCCTGATTTTGAGCGCGGCCAGCCGGTTCCCCCGCGTTTATCGCATCCGGTAAATGTTATCGTTGAGATACCTATTAAGTTTCCCGATAGGAAACGGAGAAGCCCATGAAAAAGCAAACAACCCAACGAAAGCGATGGGGGCTCCTGGCCCTGGCCGGCGCCCTGGCCGTCATAGCGGCGGCCTTCGCGCTTGCCCTGCCGGCCCCGGCCCTGGCCGAGGAGACGGGGATCGCCCACACGGTCGACTCCAACGGCATGCGCCACTACTACAACAGCGTCGGCG
>CAVDTK010000199.1:0-2192 GCA_963611755.1 Oscillibacter sp. ER4 | reverse complement strand
CGCGACGAGAAGATCGGCTACAAGATCCGCGAGGCCCGCGCCGTCGACCGCGTGCCCTACATGCTGATCCTGGGCGAGAAGGAGGTCGAGGCCGGCAACATCTCGGTCCGCGACCGCTCCAACGAGACCGTCCAGCGCGACCTCGACGAGTTTATCGCCGACCTCAAGTCCCAGATCGCCGAGCGCGCCTAACGCACGCCGGATTTGGCCTTGGATCTTAAAGTCACAGACGAGAAGGGCCCCGATCTTGGGGCCCTTCTCTCTCTTCAAGAGACGATGGCGGCGGGGGAGTGGCGCACGGCCTCCGACGCGGCACAGGTCATCGCCAATTTCTTGCGTTGTCACCCGTGCGTGGCCGAGGTTCGCTACCCCGGGCTCACGAGCGATCCCGCCTATCGCGAGGCGTCCAGCACGCTGCGCGGCGGCTTTGGGCCGCTGGTGTGGCTGCGGGTTGCCGGAAGCGACGGGCCCGACTCCGGCGCTGGCTGGTATATCCTTCGCGCCAGCGGAGCCGATCCTTACGACCAGGTGATGGAACTCGAGGGGTTTCTCGGCAGGCGATCGTAGGTCCGCCCGTAGGCCCTGGCCTAGAGCACCTCGACGTCGGCCTCCTCGCAGCTCTTGAGGAAGTGCTCGCTGAGCTTTCCGTCCGAGACCACGGTGTCGACATCGGCCAGGTCGCAGATCTTGAACGTGCTCTTCTTACCGAGCTTCGTTGAGTCCATGAGCACGACGGTCTTCTCGGCACGTGCGATAAGGGCGCGCTTGAGCGCCGCCTCGTCGTCGGAGCCGCAGGCGAACCCGGTGGCGGATGTGTAGGACGTGACCCCTAAGAAGAGCACGTCGAAGCTGAGGCCCGAGATATCCTCTATCGCCTTGCCGCCGTTCAGGCTCATCGAGTAGGGGTTGAGCGAGCCGCCGATGACGATGGTCTTGAGCTGGCTCAGGCGCGCGAGCTCGGCCGTGCAGGTCAGGCTGTTGGTGAAGCCGATGGCGTGCACGTCCTCGAGGCTGCGGGCGAGCTCCGTCGTCGTCGTGCCGGAATCCAGGAAAAAGGTTGTGTTGGGGCGCACGAGGGCCGCGGCTTTCTTTGCGATAACGGCCTTGGCCTCGGGGTTTCTCGACTGCCTGTTGAGAAGAAGGTCGTCGGTGCCCACGACGTACTCAACGGAGCGGGCGCCGCCGTGGGTTCGCACGATGCGCCGCTCGGCGTCGAGGGTCTTGAGGTCCGTGCGCAGCGTCATGTCCGACACATCGGAGAAGCTCCTCTTTACCTGGGCGAACGTGACCGTGCCGAGCGAGTTGACCAGCTCGACGATCGCGTCTCGGCGGTCGTTCATGTTTCCTGCCATGGCGTGCCCCTTTCGGGCCCTCTTCGGCCCTCGGCGATTGTTGCTTGTTGTTATTTTAACAAGGCCCCGGCGATTTGAGTCGCCGGGGCCTTGAGCGTGCGCGCCCTCCCCCTGGGCGCGGGGCGCTATTTGTTTATCGCCTAGTCGATGGCGTCGAAGTTCGCGAGCAGGTAGCGCTCGGCGGCGGGGCACCACAGGCCGTTGTTGCCCTCGACGATGTCGGCAAGCTCGCCGTAGCGGGCATCCTCGGCGGCCTTCTCGCGCAGGTCGGTGAGGGCGGTTAAGGGCATGCTCACGTGGGTGTAGATGAGCTTCTTGCCGCCCGGGATCTTGGGCAGGTTGAGGGTGGTCTCGGCCGCCGCGTCAAGGCCGCCCACGTGGGTGACCATGACGGCGGGGTCGATGCGGCCGGCCGCGGTGAGCTCCAGGGACTCGATCTCGTCGGCGGTGTTGCCGCCGGTCGTGCCCATCACGTGGGTGGAGCCGTAGTGGACCTCGTAGAAGTTCATCGGGGCCGAGAATTTCTTGTCGGTGGGGCCGGCGAAGAAGTTGAGGCAGCCGTCACGGCCGAGAAGGTCGGCCGAGAGCGTGACCACGGGCGCCACGGGGGCGTAGCAGAGAACGTCGTCGAAGCCGGTGCCGCCGCTCAAGGCGCGAAGGCCCGCAACAGGGTCGTCCATCTGGCCGTTGTTGGCGAAGATGAGCTCGATGCCGGTCTCCTCCTTGACCTGTGCGGGGTCGAAAAGCTGGGCCGCGCGGTCAAGACGCTCCTGGTTGATGTCGGCGACGACCACCAGGCCGGGCTTGCGGTCGCAGTGCAGCGCGTAGGTGAGCGCGCCC
>CAVDTK010000198.1:0-2234 GCA_963611755.1 Oscillibacter sp. ER4 | reverse complement strand
GCCTTCGTGCGAACAGGACTGTTTGAGCACAGAGATAAAAGCCGAGGGGCGCCGCACGCCCGATCGATCTTCTCGCCGCATGATCCCGCCAGCGGTCGGCTTTTCCGGGCCGCTGAAGCTGAAACAGAAGCGTAACACGGGTGTGAGAAGCTATGATCCGTATGTTTGAGAGTCACCGCGGCCCCTGGGAGGAGTCTGCATGAGCACCGAGAAGGACATCGACTTCGTGCTTCGCACGGTCGAGACCCGCGATATCCGTTTTGTACGCCTTTGGTTCACCGACGTCTTGGGCAACCTCAAGTCGTTCGCCATCTCGCCCGAGGAGCTCGAGGAGGCCTTCGAGGAGGGCATCGGCTTCGACGGCTCGTCCATCGACGGCTTTGTCTCGACGGAAGAGTCCGACATGCTGGCCTTCCCCGATCCGGACACCTTTGCCATGCTGCCCTGGCGCCCCACCGAGACGGCCGCCGTGGCCCGCGTCTTCTGCGACATCCACACCCCGGACCGCAAGCCCTTCGAGGGCGACCCCCGCGCCTGCCTGCTCAAGGTCTTCACCGAGGCCGATAAGCACGGCTTTGTCGCCAACGTGGGCCCCAAGCTCGAGTACTTCTACTCCGACAGCCAGACCGAGCTCAAGCCCAAGGACGACGCAGGCTACTTCGACCTGACGCCCATGGACAACGCCAACGACCTGCGCCGCCAGACCACCCTCATGCTCGAGAAGATGTCCATCCCGGTGCAGTACTCCTACCACGCCGCCGGTGCCTCCCAAAACGGCGTCGAGCTTCGCTATACCGAGGCCGTGAGCTGCGCGGATAACATCATGACGGCCCGCCTGGTCATCAAGCAGCTGGCCGCCCAGCAGGGGATGTACGCCTCCTTCATGCCCAAGCCCATGGCCACCCAGCCGGGCTCTGCCATGTTCTTGTACCAGTCGCTTTTCGACCACGACGGCGAGAACCTCTTCTGGGCCCCCAAGGAGGAGAACGACGCGCACCTCTCGCCTCTGGCCCAGCACTACATCGCCGGCATCCTGAAGTACGCGCCCGAGTTCACCCTGGTCACCAACCCCACGGTCAACTCCTACAAGCGCTTTATCTCGACCGGCGAGGTCCCCAACTACGCCACCTGGGGCCGCAAGAACCGCTCTGCGCTCGTGCGCATCCCGGCCCACAAGCCCGGCAAGCACTCCGCCACCCGCGTCGAGCTGCGCAGCCCCGACCCCACGGCCAACCCCTACCTGGCGCTTGCCGTGACCATCGCCGCCGGCCTCAAGGGCATCGAGGAGGAGCTGCCGCTTCCCGAGGAGTCCACGACCGACACCTTCCTGCAGTCCGAGAAGGAGCTGGCCGCCAAGGGCATCCGTCGCCTGCCGCGCACCCTGGGCGAGGCCATCGAGGTCTTTGAGGGCTCCGAGCTTATGCACGAGGTCCTGGGCGACCACATCTTCGACTACCTTATTCGCGAGAAGAAGCGCGAGTGGAACGAGTACTGCACCGCGGTCACCGACTGGGAGCGCGAGCATTATTACGGGGGCTACTAAGCCCTGCTAGACCTGCCGAGAAGATCGTCACTTTAGGCCCGCCGCCTGGGGATGCCCCGGGCGGCGGGTTTTGTTGTGCGTCGGCGCGTCTCCTCGCCCGCGGCACCCAAGATGAACAGCCGGTGACGATCGGGTAAAGAGACGCGGCCGCTACCTTGGCAAACGCCGTGGCGGGGGCCAGACTGGGATAAGAAGTTAAACGACGACCACGGGGCGCCCGGCGCACCCGCGACAGGGGAGGCCCACATGAACGCCAAAAACCAGCTCGATCGCCGTAGTTTCCTCGGGTGCGTCATGGGCGTCGCGGCCTCCGCCGTTCTCGCCGGCTGCGGCTCCACCGGTTCCAGCTCGACCTCGGCCCCCAGCGCAAGCACCGCCGCCTCCGCGGACACCGCCTCCGACACCTACACGCTGGTCAGCGACGGCAAGCTCCTTGTGGCCTCCGACATTGCCAACCCCCCCTTCGACTACATGGAAGACGGCGTGGCCAAGGGCTTCGAGGTAGACCTTCTCGACATGATCGCCGAGAAGCTCGGCCTTACCTGTGAGTACCTGCCCCAGATGAAGTTCGAGACCCTGATCCCGCTCATCAAGGCGGGCGGCAAGGCCGACGTGGGCGTCTCCAACTTCACCATCACCGACGAGCGCAAGGAAGAGATCGACTTCACCGACCCCTACATCGACTCCAACC
>CAVDTK010000197.1:0-2301 GCA_963611755.1 Oscillibacter sp. ER4 | reverse complement strand
CCCGCTTTGTCGACCGAGTGGGCGACCACGGTCTCCTCCGCCATGGCCGTCACCGGGTGCGCCGCGACGCCGAGCAGTGCCGCGAGCGCGAAGACGCAGAGCGCGGCCAAAAGGCCGGGTGTGCTGCGCCAACCTGCTCTTTTCTCCATGAAGAGCCCCTTTCGGTTGTTTCTTTCCGTTGAGACCAGTTTAGCCCCTTTCGATCCTCGTCCCTCCCCCTCGACTGCGATGAAGAAACTTCCGCCAATTTACCTCTTGTTGCGAAATGCCCGAGTAGCGCCGGAGCGCCCACCTCCGCCAACTGGGCAAACGCGAGTCGCAAGGGGTCGGCTACTCAGGGTTTCCGAATCAAGAGGTAAATTGGCGGAAGTTTGAACTTGTTGGGACATGAAAAGGCCCCGCGGAAGGCCGGTTTTCGGCCTTCCGCGGGGCTGGTGGGGCGTGGTGGCGCCTAGGGGCTTAGTGCTGGTTGCGGCGCGAGATGGCCGCGGCGGCCAGGCAGGCGGCCGAGACCACGAGAAGCGCGCCCGCGGCGGCGAAGGTGACGTCGCCCGTGGAGGGGGTGCCCTTCTTGGCCGTCTTGGTCACGGACGCGGTGGTCGTGGCCTGGCCTTCGTTGGCCTTGCCGGACTCGTCAGCCTTGCCGGACTCGTCGTCGCCGGGTTTCACGTCGGGGGTGTCGTCCCCGCCCTGCTCGGGAGCGGCTACCTTGATGGTCGCGGAGACCTCGAGCGACACATCGGCGTCGTCGACCTCGTCGGGATAGGCCACGCGCACGGTGCCGTGCACGGCAATCTCCTGCGCGGCCGTGGCGTTCGCGTCAAAGCCGGAGGGGATCTCCCAGGTGATGTCGCCGTCGACGACCTCGCCGTTCTCCAGCGTCACAGAGACAACGCCGGGCAGCGGCCAGCAAAGCGCATCGGGGTGCGACGCCTGCTCGGCTGCGTAGCCCGCGGCCTCGTCGAAGGCGAGCTCGACGTCAGCGGGCGCCTCGACGCCCGCGACCTTCACGTCGGCGGTCGCCGGGAAGGTCACGCTCAGGTAAAGCGTGCCGTCGACGACGGTGAAGCAGGCGTTTGTGGCCACAGTGCCGTCGGAGGCCTTGGTCACGGCGTTGGCGGCGATAACCTGCTCCACGCCGGACAGCTCCTCGGCGCCGTCGATGATCTTCACCATGGCGGTGTAGGCCGTGGAGTAGCCGGCCTCGCCGTCTTCGGCCTCGGGCGACCAGGTCACCTCGAAGTCGCCCTCACGATCGAAGGCGTCGGCCAGGCTCTCGAAGCCGCCGTCGAAACCGGTCAGCTCAACGTCCTTTGCCGTCTTGGCAAGCTCGGCGCCGGCCTTGGGCGCGGCCAAGCCGACCTCGACCTCGGTGACCATCGGGGTGTACACGGCGGTAAGGGTGTTGCCGATCTCCAGCAACCTGGAAACGGGCAGCGTGACGACGGGCAAATCGTCGATGCCCTCCGACTCAGTACCTTCCCAGTTGCAGAAGTTGTAGCCCTCCTTATAAGGCGCGGAGAAGGTGATCTCCTCGTTCTCATCGTTATAGGTGTACTCGACCGTCACCTTGCCGAGAGAGTCGGAGTCGGCGGCCTGGTCGTCACTCTCCAGGGAGTAAGCCGCCGCGGCCTCTCCACCGCCGCCGAGAATATCCTGCTTCTCGAGGTTCACCGTAGTCTCGCTCTTTACAGCGGGCGCGGCGCCATCCGTGGCCTTCAGCTCGATCTCGACGACAAGGGCGCCGGTCGTGGCGTCTACCTTGGCCGAGGTGACCGTGCCGTTCTTCACGGTAATGTCGCCTGCGCCGATTCCCGAATCGAAGAAGCGCCCGTCATTGATCGATTGCGGCACACAGACGACGGCCACATAGGTAGACCCCGGCCATGCCCTGCCGGAAGACGCGATCCTTTCCCCGTTCACAACCTCATACCAGTTGGTCGTTGCGGATGCGGCGCCGACTGCGCCGGTACTCTTGCCGTCCGCTCGCGAGACGCTGGTAACTGCGGGCAGGACGCTGCCGCCCGTGGGCGCCTCGATGTCGATGGACGCCTTGGTCACCGTGTCGGCGTAGACAGCCGAGAGGTCGACGTCGTTTCTCGCCATCGTGAAGTTCAGGGCGGAGCCGAACTTGGTCGTGTCATTGATGTACTTCTCGGCGGAATCGAACCCCTTGGTGGCGCTGGCGTTCCAATACCAGAAGGTCTTGCCCTCCCCCGCGCTAGGCGCATTCACCGTGGTGGAAGAGCCGGCTTTGCTCTTCGCGACATTGGCGCCGTTCACCTTAACCGTGTACTCGGC
>CAVDTK010000196.1:0-2325 GCA_963611755.1 Oscillibacter sp. ER4 | reverse complement strand
GACGTTTGGAGTTCCAACACCGCCATGCACTGGCTCGGCTGGGTCATGGTCTTCGTGGGGCTCATCGTGGCCAACGAGATTGGCCGCCGCACCAAGATCGGCGCGGCCATCATCTTCGGCATCTGCCCGCTGGCAATGACCATCTACTGCGTCGCCATCGCCATTGGCGTGAGCCAGGGCGCCGAGTGGGCGCTCAACAACCCCACCCACATCTACCAGAACAGCTGGTTCCACTACGCCAAGGTCTACGCGGCGCTCGCCGGCTGCTGGGGCTTCATCGCCATCAAGTACCAGTGGGGCAAGATCGGCAAGGCCAAGTGGTTCCGCGCCTACCCGTTCCTCATCGTGGCCATCAACATCATGATTGCCGTCTGCTCCGACTTTGAGAGCGCCTACCACTTCTTCGCCCTGGGCGAGACCACCTGGGTCACCTCCGAGGGCGCCACGCAGCTCGCCGGCTGGAACAACGTGTTCAACGGCATCGCCGGCATCATCAACATCTTCTGCATGACCGGCTGGTGGAGCGTCTACGCGAGCGACGACAAGTCCGACATGCTGTGGCCCGACATGACCTGGGTCTACATCGTGGCCTACGACATCTGGAACTTCTGCTACACCTACAACTGCCTGCCCACGCACTCCTGGTACTGCGGCTTCGCGCTGCTGCTGGCGCCGACCGTGGCCAACTTCTTCTGGAACAAGGGCGGCTGGATCCAGAACCGCGCCTTTACCCTGGCCATTTGGTGCATGTTCGCGCAGGTGTTCCCGTACTTCCAGGAGCAGTCCATCTTTGTGACCCACTCCAACCTGGATCCCAATGCGGCGCTGGTCGTGTCCATCCTGGCGCTTATCGCCAATGTGGCTGCTATCGGCTACATCGTGTACCGCTCCAAGAAGCTCGGTCGTAACCCCTATAAGCAGGACGTCTTTGAGGGGACCAAGGATTGGGAAGAGGCTACGGCCCGTCGCGGCGCCGTGGACTATGCCCACGCCGAGTAGCGTTTAGCTCGCGCACCGTTGCGCCTCAAGGCCCCGGTAACCTAACGGTTGCCGGGGCCTTTTCTGTGCCGGTTTGGGCTCCACGGGGCCGCGCGGCGCGTGCGCGGTACGTGCGGGGCGCGAAAAACGCGAACTTTTGTATTTTGTACAGGAATGGCAAGTAGACAGCGATTTTTGCTTCTCGCCAACTGGGCAAACGTGGGTGAAAGCGGGTGGTCTACTCGAGGCTTCTGTACAAAATACAAAAGTTTGCCCGTTTTGACTTTTGCGATGTTCTGACGGCGGGTTTCCGGTGTCTATGATAGAGTAACCCTCGGTTAACTTGCGTTGGCCGCACGTGACGACGACGCCCGGAACGGGAGCGCCTTAGAGTGGGACTTGAGTTCATAGACGCCGGATTTGCCTATCCCAGCAGGTCAGGCGATGGTTTTGAGGCTCCCGTGGTGGAGCACCTGAGTTTTAGCGTGGGCGCGGGCGAGGTCGTGCTGCTGTGCGGCGCCTCGGGCTGCGGCAAGTCGACGGCCCTCAAGATGGCAAACGGCCTGGTGCCCCACTACGAGCGAGGCTGCATGTACGGCGAGGTTCAACTGGACGGAGGCTCGCTGGGGGAGATGCCCTTGTACGAGATCGCGGAGCGCGTGGCCAGCGTGTTCCAGAATCCCAAGACACAGATGTTCAATGCCGAGGTGGCCAGTGAGCTGGCTTTTATTGGCGAGAACCTCGGGCGCGACCCGGGCGAGATTCGCACCGGGGTGGCGCGTGCCGCGGCGGACTTTGGGGTCGAGGGGTTTCTCGGCAAGCGGGTCTTTGAGCTTTCCGGCGGCGAGGCCCAGCGTGTGAGCTGTGCGGCCGCCGAGGCTGCGGATCCCGAGGTATTGGTGCTCGACGAGCCCTCGAGCAACCTGGATGTGTGGAGCATCGACGCCCTGCGCCGCTACGTCGCGCGTTGGAAGAGCGAGGGAAAGGTGGTCCTTATTGCCGAGCACCGCGTCTACTACCTGCGTGATCTGGTGGACAAGGTGCTGCTCATCGAGGGCGGCCGGGTGGCGCGGACTTGGACGGGCGAGGAGTTCCGGGCGTTGAGCGCCGGGCAGACGGATGTGCTGGGGCTGCGACGGGTCCGGCCGGAGGAGTGTGCGGCGGAGGGTTGCGGCACGCGGGGGTTGGCGGACAGCGACGCGCCAGACGGCGCGGCCGTGGCGACGATCCGCAACCTGACCTGCGATTATGGTCGCGGCAAGGCGGCTCGCCGCGCCCTTGACGTGCCGGAACTCGAGCTTCCCTTGGGCGTGCCCATCGCCGTTGTAGGCAAGAACGGCGCGGGCA
>CAVDTK010000195.1:0-2429 GCA_963611755.1 Oscillibacter sp. ER4 | reverse complement strand
TCGGCGGGCAAAGGGACTGTTCCACGTTCGCACGAGTTAGGATTCGCTTATGCTCATCGCACTTC
This sequence comes from Oscillibacter sp. ER4, assembly GCA_963611755.1. Lineage (GTDB taxonomy): Bacteria > Actinomycetota > Coriobacteriia > Coriobacteriales > Atopobiaceae > Paratractidigestivibacter. The sequence continues at coordinate 2,364 of CAVDTK010000195.1, read as the reverse complement.
AAGGCGCCGTTACCCAGGGCATTCTCTGGGGACTTCTCGTCCTGGGCGTCTTTATCACCTTCCGCCTGCTCGACATCCCCGACATGACGGTCGACGGCTCGTTTGCCCTGGGCGGCGCGGTCGTGGCCGTGCTGGTGGTCAACTGCGGCGTCGACCCGGCGCTCGCCACCGTCTGCGGCATGCTCGCCGGCGGCGTGGCCGGGGCCGTGACCGGTCTTCTCACCACGGTCTTCGAGATCCCGGCCATTCTCGCCGGCATCCTCACCCAGATCAGCCTGTGGTCCATCAACCTGCGCATCATGGGCAAGTCCAACACGCCGCTTCTGGCCAACGACACGATCTTCTCCAAGTTCGCCGACCTCACCGGCCTGCCGCAGAGCACGGCCGTGGGCATCATCGGCGCGATCCTGGTCGTGGTTGTCATCTGCGCGCTGTACTGGTTCTTTGGCACCGAGATCGGCACCGCCCTTCGCGCCACCGGCAACAACGAGCACATGATCCGCGCCCTGGGCCAGAACACTAACGCCACCAAGATGATCGCCCTCATTCTGTCAAACGCGCTCGTGGGCCTCTCCGGCGGCCTCATCTGCCAGAGCCAGAAGTACGCCGACATCGGCATGGGCACGGGCGCCATCGTCATCGGCCTGGCCGCCATCGTCATCGGCGAGGTGCTGGGCCGCCTGCTGCCCGGCGGGCTTACCAAGTTCGGCTCGCGCCTGACCGCGGCCGTTATCGGTTCGATCGTTTACTTTTTGATCCGCGCCATCGTCCTGCAGCTTGGCATGGATGCCAACGACATGAAGCTCCTCTCCGCGATCATCGTCGCGCTTGCCCTGTGCATCCCGGTCGTGATCGAGAAGCACCGGTTGCGCAAGTCCTACACGAGGGGAGATGAGTAGCATGCTCAAGATCAGCCACGTCAAGAAGACCTTCAACCCCGGCACGGTCACCGAGAAGCGCGCGCTCACGGGCGTCGACCTGACCCTTAACGACGGCGACTTCGTCACCGTGATCGGCGGAAACGGCGCGGGCAAGTCCACGCTGCTCAACATGATCGCCGGCGTCTATCCGCTGGACTCGGGCGTGATCGAGCTCGACGGGGTGGACGTTTCCCGCATGGGCGAGGCTCAGCGCGCCAAGTACCTGGGGCGCGTTTTCCAAGACCCTATGCGCGGCACCGCTGCCGACCTGCAGATCGGCGAGAACCTCGCGCTTGCCAAGCGCCGCGGAAAGAAGCGCGGCCTGGCTTGGGGCATCACCAAGGAGGAGAAGGAGCAGTACCCTGCGCTTCTCGCCACCTTGGGCCTGGGGCTGGAGACACGCATGAACGCGAAGGTAGGCCTGCTTTCCGGCGGCCAGCGCCAGGCGTTGACGCTGCTCATGGCCACGCTCACCGACCCCAAGCTGCTGCTTCTTGACGAGCACACGGCGGCGCTCGACCCCAAGACCGCGGCCAAGGTGCTCGAGCTCACCGAGAAGATCATCGCGGAGCGCCACCTTACGGCGCTTATGGTCACGCACAACATGACCGATGCGATTCGCCTGGGCAACCGCCTGATCATGATGAGCGACGGCCATATCATCTACGACGTCGAGGGCGAGGAGAAGAAGAGCCTCACGGTCGCCGACCTGCTGCGCAAGTTCGAGGAGGCCAGCGGCGAGGAATTCTCCAACGACCGCATGTTGCTGAGGTAGGCGGCGCGCGGGTTGCGGGCCCCGAGCCCGCCGCCCTTCTCGCGATTAGTGTACATAAATACAACAAGACGCACCGAAACCCCCACATTTCGGTGCGCTTCTTATAATTGTGTACACTAAGCATCGCAACATCTCATTTTGCCCGCGTGCATGCAAAATCAAGGCTCGCTACAAAAATGCGGGGTGGGCGCTGGTGGAGGGGCTTTTCGCTACAAAAGTGCGGGGTGGGCGCTGGTTAAAGGGCGTTTTGCTACAAAATGACGGGGTGGGCGCATGATTTGCTGCGCCGACCCCGTCATTTTGTAGCGAGAAGGGCTTGGCGGTGCGCCCGCCCTGTGTTTTTGTAGCGCCCCGTCCTCGCCGCGCGTTACTCCACCGGGATCATCGCGTTGACGTGGAACGTGTTGCCCTGCACCAGCGTGGCCAGGGTCCCGCCGTACCTCTCCACGCACAACCGCATGCTCCGCACGCCAAAACCGTGATTGACCTGGTCTTTCTTGCTCGTGGCGAGAAACCCGTCGGCCCCAAACGCCGGCGCCGACCCGGCCGCAAAGCGGTTCTCGACGTGGATCGACACGACGCCAGCGGCCCGGCGCACCACCACGCTGATCGAGCGCGCCCCCGCGTCGTCGATCTGCCGCACGGCCTCGATGGCGTTGTCCAGCGCGT
>CAVDTK010000194.1:0-2501 GCA_963611755.1 Oscillibacter sp. ER4 | reverse complement strand
GGCGCGTCATGCAGTTGGTGGCGATGGTGACGTTGTCGGCACCGCCCACGAGCGGCAAGACGTCGACCGCGATCTGGTGGTTGTCCACTGCCATTGTGTACCCTCTCTTTCCGTTTGGCCCGCAGGTCGCGGGCCGTTTTCCTTGCGCGCCGCCGGGCGTTTCCCCCTGCCGACGAGCGCGCTTTGTTGCTGACTCGATAGTATGTGGTTCGATGCGTTTACTGATGCTGTCGTAAATTTACTAAACGGTTTAGTCGCAGGTAAACGCGGTTTAATACGAGTATTGCTAATCGTTACTAAACGTGGTTAGGGGCGAGAAGGACGGGCGGCGAGAAGAGCCTCGCGTCCGGCGACGGCCGTCGCTGCGTCCCCCGCCCCTACGCGTGCGCGCAGGCCTGGGCCACGGCGGCTCGCCACCCGGCCCGTTTCTTTGTCACGGTCTTCTCCCCCATCTGCGGCGAGAAGACCGTGCGGCCCACACGAGACAGGATCACGTTGTCCTGCCATACGCCGGCAGAACGCCCCGCCACGAAGGCGGCCCCCGCGGCCGAGAGCTCGTTCAGGCCGCTCACGGCAACGTTCGCGCCCGCGACGTCTGCCTGGAACTGCATGAGGTAGCCGTTGGCGGTGACGCCGCCGTCGGCCCGCAGCTCCGCGACCGCCAGGCCCGTGTCGGCGCGCAGGGCGTCCAGGACGTCCGCCACCTGATACGGAATGCACTCGGCGCAGGCCTTGACCATCTCGGCACGGCCCGTCGTGCGGGTGACGCCGGTCAAAAGGCCGGTCGCCCGCGTGTCCCACCAGGGCGCCCCCAGGCCCGTGAAGGCCGGGACAAAGTAGGCGGCGTCATCCGGGTTGGCGCCCGCGATTATGCCTTCTACCTCGGCCGGGTTTGAAATGAGCCCCATCTGGTCCTTAAGCCAGCTGATGACCGCGCCCGTGTAGTTGAGGTTGCCCTCAAGCACGTAGGAGCGCTCGCCGCCAAAGTCCCAGGCGATGCTCGACACCAGGCCGTTCTTGCTTTCCACCAGGTCCGCGCCGGTCTGCATCATGACCGAGGACCCGGTGCCGTAGGTGGCCTTGACATCGCCGGGCGCCAGGCACCCCTGCGCCGCCAGCGCCGCCTGCGAGTCGCCCAGCACGCCGCAGATGGGCACTGCCTGGGCAAACAGGCCGCCCATCGTGGTGTGGCCAAAGACGGCGTCCGAGCTCACGACCGTGGGCAGGGCCTCGCGCGGCACGCCAAAGACGTCGCACAGCCGCGAGTTCCACGTGCCGCGGCGGATGTCCAGCAGCTGCGTGCGGCAGGCGTTGGACGGCTCGGTCAAGAAGAGATGTTCCTCGGACAGCCTGAACACCAGCCACGAGTCGATGGTCCCCAGACACAGGGTCCCCGCCTCGCGCGCCGCCGCCACGGCGGGCACGTTGCGAAGGAGCCACGCCATCTTAGCCGCGGAGAAGTACGGCGACAGCGCCATGCCAGAGACGTCTTTCACCAGGTCAGCGGCACCGGGATCCGCTGCCGAGACCTCGTCGCAGATGTCCTTGGCGCGGCCGCACTGCCACACGATCGCACGGGCCAGGGGCTCGCGGCGCTCGCGGTCCCAGGCCAGGCACGTCTCGCGCTGGTTGGAGATGCCCACCGCGCGGACCTCCCCCGCCGTGACGCCCGCCTTCTTGCAGACGTCGCGGGCGCAGGCCAGGACGTTGGTCATGATCTCCTCGGCGTCGTGCTCGACCCAGCCGCGCTCGTCGACGTACTGCTCGTGCGGACGGCTCACCTTGGCCACCAGGTCGCCGCAGGCGTCGAAGAGCAGCGCCTTGGTGCCCTGGGTGGACTGGTCGATGGCCAGGACCAGGGCGCGGGCGGGAACAGAGGTGCCCATGCCCTTACGCCCCGCTCTTCTCAAGGAACTCGCGGGCCGAGGCGGCGATGCCGCGGGCGTCCAGGCCGTAGTGCGCGAAGACCTCGGCCGAGGTGCCGGTGATCACGGGCGAGTCGGGCAGCGACAGGCACTTGACCGGGCGCGGGCACATCTCGCCCACGACCTGCGCGACCATCGAGCCCAGGCCGCCGAAGGGCGAGTGCTCCTCGACGGTCAGCACCGCGCGGGCGCCCTTAGCCGCAGAAACGACGGCCAGCTTGTCCAGGGGCTTCACGCAGTACATGTCCACAACGGTGGTCGAGACGCCCTGCTGCTCGAGAAGGGCGGCCGCGTCGTAGGCGGGCTTGACCATCTCGCCGCACGCGATGAGGGCGACGTCGGTGCCGCGGCACAAAAACGTTGCCTTGTCCATCTCAAACGGGCAGTTGTTCTCGGAGTAGACGTCCTCGACGGGGTTTCTGCCCACGCGCACGTAGGCGGGCTTCTCGTCCTGGAGAAGGGCCTCGATGAGCTTGGCCGTCTGGAAGCGGTCGCTGGGCAGGTAGACGCGCATATTGGGGATGGCGCTCATGGCCGCGATGTCCTGCGCGGAGTGGTGGCTCATGCCCAGGGCGC
>CAVDTK010000193.1:0-2530 GCA_963611755.1 Oscillibacter sp. ER4 | reverse complement strand
TGCCTAACGTGTTCTTTGCTAACGAGTACCTCACGCGCGTAAACCTCATGAAGGCGAACAACTTCCCCGAGTACGACACGCCCACCAAGCACGGCAAGAACGTCGTGGTCTTTGGCGGCGGCAACGTGGCCATGGACGCCGTGCGCACCGCCAAGCGCCTGGGCGCCGAGCACGCCATCATCGCGTATCGCCGCACCGAGGAAGAGATGCCCGCCCGTCGCGCCGAGCTGCACCACGCCAAGGCCGAGGGCGTCGAGGTCATGCCGCTGGTGGCCCCGCTCGAGTTCGTGGCCGGCGAGGACGGCACCGTCTGCGCCGTGCGCGTGCAGAAGATGGAGCTCGGCGAGCCCGATGACTCCGGCCGTCGCCGCCCCGCGCCCATCGAAGGCGCCATCGAGGAGATCCCCTGCGACGTGGCGATCTCTGCCATCGGCACCAACGCCAACCCCTTCGCGGCCAAGATCGGCGGCCAGATGGAGCTCAACAAGTGGGGCTACATCGTCGCCGACGAGGAGACCGGCCAGACCACCGATCCCCGCATCTGGGCCGGCGGCGACATCGTGACCGGTGCCGCCACGGTCATCCTGGCCATGGGAGCCGGCAAGAAGGCCGCGGCTTCCATCACCAAGAGCCTGGTCGGGGACGCCGAGTAGGGTTTCTCCTCTCCACCTGACCTTAGGTTTGTTTAGGACGCCGGGTCGTGTACTTCTTTGGAGGTACACGACCCGGCGTTTTTCTCGCCGAGAAGGGCCTGGCAGGGAGTTGTGTACGTGTTGAGGCGTACAGAACTGGCCTGGCACCGGTCTCCCGGGCGGTTTTAGGCCTGTTATGTACGTGCTAAGAAGTACAGGACTTACCTGCGACAGCTAGAGATGGACCTGGACGGCCCCGGTCGGCACCGGAACACCGAACAACACCGGGTTCATCCCCCACCCAAACCGGGTCATCCCCAACAGCCGGTCGAGCAGCACCTTCGCGGCCGAGGTCGGCGCGCGACCATCCGGCCGGTGCGGCACCGCGCCCTCAAGAAGTTGGATAAACCTGGCCAACTCGCGGTACGAGATGATTTTCGCAGCGTCAACGGTGAAGATCGACCATCCCATTCGGCGAAGGGCCTCGGCGCGCCGCCGGTCCTTCTCGGCATCCTGGTGAAACGCCGCGCCGTTGTACTCCAAGCCCACAAGCTGGTTTGGCCAGGCGACGTCGATACGACAACAGGAAAGCCCGGCCAACCTTGAGGCCGCCTCGTCGAGAGGAGCCTCGAAGTTGAGGTTCGGCGCCTCGAACGAGAACCCGCCCAGCCGAGCCGGAAACGAGAGCATGCAGGCCAGGACCGTCTCCATGGGCGAGCGAGCCCCGTCGATGACGAGCTTGAGCGCTTCCTGGGCCGACGAAAGCCCATAAAACCCCTTGAGCTGCGCCAAGGTTTCCTCGGTCTTTGCGGTGCTGGTCAGCGCCGGCCGGTCATAGAACCCAGAGATCGGCGCCGAGAAATGCGAGTAGTCGCCACACAGCTCAAAGCCCACCAGTGCCGCGCCGATCTCCCCCAACCCACGCGCCATCTGGGCAAACGTGAACTCGGGGCCGCTCACATAGACCTCGGGCGCGATCGCGCGGACCATCCCGGCCGCAAGAACGTCAAGCGAGCAGATGTGCGGCTTGACCCCAGCGGCCGAGCTTCTCCGCACCTCGTTGCTCCCCAGCACGTGAAGAGCCTGCCCGGAAATCCCGTAGGCCGCCGCGTCAAAGGATGCGACGTCGACCGCCGTCGTGGAGTACTGTGCCGCCTCGAGTGCCCACGTGACCTCGGTCGAAGTGTCTACCTGGGGCGGAACCGCCCGCCAGTATTCAAGCGCCGAGTCGTGACTTATGAGGACGGGCATGAGGTCTCCTCTCGACAAGCCGCGGCGAGCAGCGGCCACGCGTGGGGAGAACTCTACGGGAACGGGTCTGGGCGCGCGCACTCAATCGGCAGAGGGCGTCGCGAAGTCGGTGAAGCGATTCATGTACTTCTCGCCACGTACAGAACTCCGGGTTTCTCGGCAAAAACGCCGCGATTCGGGCAGTTGTGTACATGCCGAGAAGTACATAATTCGGGGACCGCCACCCCCCATGCCCCCACAGCTGCGCCTGAGCCCTCCCCCGATGGGGTATAACAAACCCAGGTCTGTGACCACGCGCCGCAGACCAGAGGGGCAATCCATTTTCCAATCGAGAGAGGACATCCATGGGCAAGTACGAGGGAACCCAGACCGAGAAGAACCTGCAGGCCGCCTTTGCCGGCGAGTCCCAGGCCACCAACAAGTACGTCTACTTCGCATCCGTCGCCAAGAAGGAGGGCTTCGAGCAGATCGCCGAGATCTTCCGCAAGACCAGCGCCAACGAGCAGTACCACGCCAAGATGTGGCTGCGCGAGCTCGAGGGCATCGGCTCCACCGCCGAGAACCTGGGCGCCGCGGCCGACGGCGAGAACTACGAGTGGACCGACATGTACGACGAGTTCGCCAAGACCGCCGAGGAGGAGGGCTTC
>CAVDTK010000192.1:0-2583 GCA_963611755.1 Oscillibacter sp. ER4 | reverse complement strand
AGGCGGAAGCTCTCCATGCTGAAGCCTGCGCTTGCGTCCTGCTCTGCCATTGCTACTTCCAATCTGTTTTGAAAGCCTGTGTTTGCTGTACAGGGCTAGTGTCGTTAGGTAAACCGGTTTTGTCAAGCGACAACAGGGAAGATATCGGCAAAATGCGCGCATTTCACGCGCACGCGGCGCCAGGCGCTGTAAATCGGTTTTGCAACAAGAGGGGAGAAGACCGCGCGGCCCGTCATTCGCCGCCGAGAAACCCCTGCGCTAGAGCGTCGTGTCGCCCCACTGGACGCGGCAGCCCAGCACCTGGTGCGGGTCCGTCTCGCCCTTCCCGGCAATCGCATCAAGAAGGATGCGCGCGGCCGACGCTCCCTCCTCGCGCGCAGGCTGTACCACGACCGAGACGGAAGGGCTCGCGACCTCGGCCCACTCGGTGTTGTCGAAGCCCAGAAGGCCCACGCGGCCCGGCATCAGGGGGTAGAAGGCGCGGCAGCTGCGGTAGATGTCCGGCAGGGCCCAGCAGTTGGGGGCAAAGATGAGGGTCGGTGTCTCGCCGTCGATCTCCTTGGCGAGAAACTCCTTGAGCGCACCCTCGTCTACCTGGTCGTTCTCGATGGTGAACTGCGTGTAGGCAAGGCCGTGGCCCTCGAGGGCGTCGACGAAGCCGCCCACGCGCTCGACGCGGCTCGAGATAAGGCCGGGCGTTGCGGTCACGATGAGAAATCGCTCGTAGCCCTTCTCGATGCAGGCCTCCGCGGCCTGGTAGGAGGCCTCGTAGTTGTCGGTCTTGACCCAGTTGGAGGCAAAATCGTAGAGCTTGGAGTCGATGAAGACCAGGGGCTTGCCGGCGTCGCTGATCTGGCGCGTGATCTCCTTGAACTGGGCCGTGGGCTGCACGATGAAGCCGTCGACGCCCAGTGCGAGCAGGCGCTCGATGTAGGCGAGCTCGTTTTGCTTGCTGAAGTTGGAGTTGCACACGAGCATGCGGTAGCCCTCGGCGGCGATGACGTCGTCGATGCCCTTGACGATCTGGTTGGCGAAGGCGTTGGTGATGTCGCCGATCACGACGCCCACGAGGAAGCTCTGCTTGGCGTTCATGCCGCGCGCGAGGGGAGAGGGCTCGTAGCCGGTCTCGTCGATGGCCTTCTTGATGCGGCGCTGGGTGTCCTCGCTCATGCGCTCGGTCTTGCCGTTGATGTAGAACGAGACGGTGGTCTTGGAGGTGCCCGCCATCGCGGCGATCTGGTTGATGGTGACGCGCTTCTTGGTGGCGGTGTTCTGGCGGGGCATGGGGTCTCCTAGCTGGCGTTGCATGACGGGGGGTATTGTAAACCGGTTTTGACGGTTTACTTGCGCGGTTTTCCTTGGATGGAAGTCCCTGCGACGTTGCCCGTGCGCCCGGCGGCGCCATATGTGGAGAAACTGAGCACCGAAAAACCCCTGTATTGACGCTAGGTGAACGTTCACCCTATACTAAGGCTACCTTGAGCAGACACAACGTCCCCCTAGCCCAAGGATCACAAGACCGCGACCCGCCCCTCGGAGCCGCGCGATGGGTTCCCTTGCCATGCGACCCGCGCTCGGTGCTCCTACTCCCTTCGAGGGGCGGAAGCGGTTTTTGTTTTGAGAAGCGCTCCGATAGCGCTTACAGATAAGAGGCCGCCCCGGTTCCCACGAAAGGAAACCGGGGCGGTTATCTATCTGAGAAGATCTTCTCGGCTTATGCGCCTACTCGTCTATCATGCTCAGGTAATCGACGGGCGTGTAGTCGAACTCGTCCAGCAGGTCGTGGTGCGTGTCGCAGCCAATGCAGTAATAACTCGTGGCCTCCTTTTGCCCCACTTCCTTGAGGAGCCTCGTGTCGAGAATCGTGCCGCCGCAACCTTTGTGTATGCCAACACAATGCGCCGCAAGCGCCTTCGCGATCGAGTCCCAACCCTCGGGGCCCTCTTGGGGAGTAAGGCCCACCCCGCCGACGATCTTTGCCAGGTCGTCCTCATTCATCTCAAAAGCGTCGAGCAGTGCTTTCTTCTCGTCTGCCACGTCGTCTCCTTTCATATCAACCATTAGATCATTTTGACGCTAAACAGCAGGTATGGAACCGCCCTTAGTCACTAACGCTCAGTTAATGAATAATGGGATTGTTGAAAACGGGAGGGTCGGACATGGGGGTCTGGAACTCTTTGATGTAGTAGTCGAACGACTGGAGGGATTGACGGTTCTTGTAGCAACGATCGCATTGCCAGCAAACCTGAAAACCCAAAAGACGGCTGCACTTAAGCCGCCCGCCGCAGTTCTGATGGATGTAGGTGAACCTTTCGCTTCCAAAGCCATCGTCCCTATAAGGGGTGTAAGCGTCGCCGTCGTCGGCGGATTCACCGCCGTTTACCTGGTTGAGCTCGCCATCCGGCATCGCGGTGGCGTTCATTTGCTCGTCGGTAAGGCTCTGGGCTTTCTTCTCGTCGGCCATGATGGATCCCCTTTTCTCTTGGGAGAGTTGCCGTACTTGCATTGTCTGCCCGGCGAGACGTGAGCGCAATAATCAACGTGTTGAACGGCGCGGCGCGGGTCGAAAGGCACCCGTTGTTG
>CAVDTK010000191.1:0-2604 GCA_963611755.1 Oscillibacter sp. ER4 | reverse complement strand
TTCTACGCGAAAGGGCGCCGCAGCGCGACGCCCTTCTCAGCACAAACTTAAAGCGCTAGGCCTCCGCAGAGACCTCGGGGGCCTCAGCCGGCGCCTCGGCGACCTCCACCTCGGCGGCCTTGGCGGCCTCCACGGCCGCGACCTTGGTGCGGTAGGCCGCGGCGATGATGTCCACGCAGCCCTGGCGACCAAAGCGCGCACGGTTCACGACCAGGTCTTTGTTGTCGTGCAGGCCGCAGTTGCCCTTGGAGTAGCGCTTGTAGAACGTCTCGCGGCCCTTCTGCATCTTCTTGACGAGCTTCTTGGCCTTCTTCTCGTCCCAGCCACGCTTGCGGCGCACGATCTCGATGCGGGCGTCCAGAGGCGCGGTCACCAGCACGGCGATGCGGTTGGGGTTGGAGCGCAGGATGTAGTCGGCCAGGCGGCCCTCGATGATGCAGCTGCGAGTGCCCAGGTCAAGAATGGTGTCGGCCACGTAGGCAAAGAGCTTGTCGCCCACGGAGCGGGCATCGGCGCGGTCGGGCAGGAAGGCGAAGAGCTCCGCTGCGCACTTCTCGTCATAGGCCGCGAAGTCAGCGGCGGACGAGCCGGCGCGGGCCGACGCGCGTACCAGCACCTCGTTGTCGTAGAGCGGGATGCCCAGCTCAAGCGAGAGCATCTTGCCGATCTCGTGGCCCTCGGCGCCGAAGTCGCGGGCGATGGTGATCACAACGGGGAAGTTCTCGACGTCGGCGGAAACGGCGTCGCTGTCGATGGTCATGATGGTTCCTCCTTACACGTAGAAAAGGCGCCCAAGCCTGCCTGGCGGGGAAGAGTTCGCCAGGCAGGCCCGGACATGTCGCTTAAGCGCGGAGTCGGGGTGCGGGGCCTCGGGATGCGAGGCCCAGGGCCAGCCTTAGGCCGCCACGACCCGGCGCTGGTAAGCACGAACAAGAAGGGAGATGCCAAAGTTCAGGGCAAAGTAAAGCAGGAAGACGAAGCCGTAGACGAGAAGGACGCCCTCAAGACCGGTGGTCTTTGCCATGACGACGCGCGAGGTGTACATGAACTCGGCGACGTTGATGCCGGCGAGGTAGGACGAGTCCTTGATGACGGTCGTGCACTGCGAGAAGAGCGCGGGGATGATCGTCTTGAAGGTCTGCGGCAGGATGATCAGGCGCATGGTCATGAAGAAGCCGAAGCCCTGGGAGCGCGCCGCCTCGAACTGGCCCTTGGCGATGGAGTTGAAGCCGCCGCGGATGATCTCGGCCATGACAGCCGAGGTGAAGATCGTGAAGGCCAGAACCGAGATCACCACGTCGTTGCCCTTGACCGTGAAGTAGATGAAGAGGATCCACAGCAGGTTAGGCGTGCAGCGGAAAAGCTCGATGTAGGCGCTCACCAGAAGGCTCAAAGGCTTCAAGGGACCCTTGCAGTACTGCTTGACCATGGCCAGCACAGTGCCGATGATGACCGAGAAGATGATCGCGAAGAAAGAGACCAGAAGGGTCTTGCCAAAGCCGCCGAGCATGAAGCTCACGTTGTCGGGGGTAAAGATGTCCATGCCTTACGCCTCCTTCGCGAACTCGGGGGCATCGGTGATGCCGGGGATGTCCTTGGCGCGCGGGCGCAGCTTGCTGCGGCGCTCGAGCCACTGGACGAGAAGCGCCAGCGGGAAGCAGATGATGAAGTACAGCACGCAGGCCATGATGTATCCCTGCAGGTAGCCGTAGGTAGAGACGAAGTTGTCCGCGTTGTACATGAGGTCGCCGCCGGCGATCATGGCAAGGACCGAGGTGTTCTTGACAAGGTTCAGCGCCTGGTTGCAGAGCGGGGGCAGGATCACCTTGAAGGTCTGCGGCAAGATGATGTAAGCGTAGGACTGCACGCGGGTGAAGCCCTGCGACAGCGCCGCCTCCATCTGGCCCTTGGGCACCGACTCGATGCCGGTACGGATGACCTCGGAGATGTAGGCCGCGTGGTAGAGGCCGACGCCCAAGGCGCCCAGGGCAAACGCGCTCGTGCGCACGGGGTTGGCGGCGCCGGTCATGGCCTGCAGGAGCTTAGGGCCTGCCATGTACATGAAGAAGACCTGCACCGGCAGCGGGGTGTTCTGGTAGAACTCGACGTACACGCGCGCGATGCCGCGCAGGATGCGGGAGCGGGTGGTCGAGAAGACGCCCAGGATCGTGCCCAGGACAAGCGACAGCGCCAGGCCCGCGAAGACGACCTGCAGGGTCAGCGAGAAGCCCTTCCACAGGGAGTCCATCTCGGCGAAGGTCATCGACCATCGCATCGGGTCGAGAAGTCCGTCTAGCATCTCTTTCCCTTCTACTTGCGATACAACAGACAGGCCGCCCGGGGAAGGCGGGGCACCCGGGCGGCCGGATCAGGCGCGCGGCGACCCGTGGGGGCAGGCGGCCGACGCGCGGAGAAAAGCGAAGCTTAGAGCAGGCCCCAAGTCTCGACCTCCTGGTCGATCCAGCCGTTGGAGGTGACCTCCTTCACGACCTCCTCGGTGACCTCGGAGAGATCCGAGCCCTTCTTGGTCGCGATGCCGTAGTCCTGGGCGCCGAACTCGATCTCGGGCTGCAGGAGCTCCTTGTCGTCGGTGGTGTAGGTCTT
>CAVDTK010000190.1:0-2714 GCA_963611755.1 Oscillibacter sp. ER4 | reverse complement strand
GCGTTGTCGCTTTGGGGACTTATCGGAACCTCAGCGAGAAGATCTTGTCGTTTTGCGGACTTATCGGAAGCCCAATCTTCCGATAAGTCCCAAACGTGACAAGGGCGCGGGCTTCTCGCTTCCGACAAGTCCGGATTGCGACAAGCGCCCCGCAGCCGCCCCCTAAAACTCCTGGTCCAGGCGTTTCCTGATGGTCAGGTACTCGGTCACCAGAAGCAGCAGCAGGATCGCCATGCACACGAGGCTGCCCACGACGGCGCCTGAGAGGCCGGCGAAGTTGACCAGCAGCATCGCGATGGGCACCGCGAACACGAAGGCGATGAGGTACAGGCGCGTGACCTCGCCCTGCGCGCGCAGCACCGTGATGATCTGGTAGAGGAAGTCGATGCAGGCGCACACGCCGCCGGTACCCACCATGACAAAGACCAGGGGACGGAACTGCTCGAAGTCCAGGCCGTACATGAGGCCCAACAAGGGGATGCCCGCGGTGCCCATGAAGAGCGCCATGGCCCCGGTGATAAGCGCCACGACGCCTATCATGGCAAGCACGAGAAGGTCGAAGCGGCGGTGCTTCTCGGGGTCGTCCCAGATGCGGGCCAGGCGCACGAGCTGCGGCTTATAGATGAACCCGGCGATCATGAGGATCGAGTGCGCAGGGAAATACATCGCGTTGTAGTAGAGCTGGTTGTCGTAGGAGAGGCTGCCTTCCATCGCGAACTTGGGCACCGAGTCGATGACGTTGTACAAGAAAAGCGCGATGAACAGCGGCCAGCATGAGACAAAGAGCTCCTTCACGCCGGTGAAGCTGGCCGGGAAGCTGCGCTCGGTCTCGAAGTAGGCCAGAGGGACGCTGAGAAGCACGAGGGACGCCACGGCGGCGATCGCCATCGCGTAGCTGGCGAATACCAGGTTGCGGGTCAAGAACAAGACGACGAGAAACGCGGTGAACGACAGGGCGCAACGCACGGCCTGGGAAAGGCCTGCCAGGTAGAGCTTGTCTTTTTGCTGCAGGCGCCCCTCGTAGACGTCGGCCAGGCCATCGACGGCGCGAAAGCACAAGACCCCCATGCAGATCGAGATCATGGGCTCGGCGTAGCCGCGCACCTTGCAGTAGACAAAGCCCACCAGAAGCATTGCCGCGCAGGTGATCGCGCGGTTTATCTGGTAGTCGTAGAAGGACTGCATCTCGTCGAGGTCGGAGACCTGGTAGGTGCGCACGCCGAAGTTGGCGAGAAACAGCAGCAGGGTGCCGATGGTGAAGGCCATTGAGAAGAGGCCCGCCTGCTCGGCTCCCACGAACCACGTGCAGACCATGGTGAGCAGCGGGAAAAGGGCGCCCCACGCGGCCTGGCCCGCGGTGTTGCACACGTAGTCGCGGGTGGTCTGGTGGGCGAGGTACTGCTCGGTCTGCTCGGAAAGGCCGCCGCCGAAGACGGCGCCGATAAGGCGGTTCCACCAGTTGTTGACCACGCGAGAAAGAAAGCCCGGCTGCTTTTGCTTGTCGGACTTCTTGTCGTTCCGCGGGCGCTTGACGCCGTAGCGCGGCGTGAGGGGAGTGGCGGGTTTGGCGGACGCGGGCTGGGCGGCAGGTGCCCCGGTCACGATCTTCTTCACGCCGGCGCCGGCCTTGCCTTTCTTCGCCGCGCCGCCCTTCTCCCTGCTACCGCCGCCCCCGATCTTCCCGGAAAGCGGGCGGGGGAGGGTGACGTGCTGTTTCTTGAAGGGATTCTGTGGCATGGCCGCGGCGCTCTTTTCTGTGGGGTTCTTCTCGCTAAACGAACAACATTGTACCCGCGCCGCCGCCCGCGCCGATGCCCCTCTCGCAAATCAAGCGTGAACAAAAGATTTCGCGAACGGCGCTTTTTTGTCGGCGAGAGGTGAGTGCGCTATCTTAAAGAGTGGAAAAACCACTGGCTAGCGTTTTTGGCCCTTCCGAAGGGAGAGACGTTGACAAAACAGCTGACGGTCGAGGAGTCTGCCGCGCTGAGCGCCCTGCAGGGCGTCGAGGTCCCGGAGCAGATCCGCAACAACATGGCGCTGTTCCTGCGCCTGGTTCGCAAGGTCCTCGAGGAGGCCGATCAGGACCTGCGCGCCATCTTCGACGTGCTGCTCTTCGACGCCATCGCGATGAACGACGACGCCGACGAGAGCCCGGCCGAGCATGAGGCCTTCGAGGACATGGCCGCCATCATCAATGAGCTCGACGAGAAGAACGCCACGCTGCTCATGCGCGCCTTCGTCACCTTCTTCCACCTCGCCAACATCTGCGAGGAGAACTACCGCGTGAAGTCGCTGACCAAGCGCGAGAGCGAGGCCCCCATCGATGCCGAGGTCGACCCCATCAATGACCTCACCGTCGCCTACCGCCAGCTCGTGGACGAGTGCGGCCGCGGCAAGGCCAACGCGCTTCTCGCCCGCCTGGAGTTCCGCCCTGTCTTCACCGCGCACCCCACCGAGGCTCGCCGCAAGGCCGTCGAGGGCAAGATCCGCCGCATCGCCGGCCTTCTGGAGAAGCACGAGCACCTCTCGGGCGTGGCCGCGCTCGAGAACGAGCGGCAGCTCCTGCAGGAGATCGACGCGCTGTTCCGCACGAGCCCCATCGCGCACAAGAAGCCCACGCCCGTCGAAGAGGCCGACACCATCGTCGACATCTTCGACAACACCCTGTTCCAGATGGTGCCCGAGGTCTACCGCCGCTTCGACGACTGGGAGCT
>CAVDTK010000189.1:0-2790 GCA_963611755.1 Oscillibacter sp. ER4 | reverse complement strand
CCGCGCCTGCGAGGAGTTCATCGCCCGCCTGCGCGCAACCTGCGAGACGGCCTAGGCGCCGAGCAGCGCAGTGAACAATACGCAGAGTAATTTCTGCCCAAAATGCCAACAAAGCGCAAAGTACGGGCTTCTCGCCCGCGTCTGCTAAATCCGGGGGTTGTCTGATCATTGAGCATCAGACAACCCCGAAATTTGCAGCGGCAACGGCCCGCGAGAAGTCCTAGCCCCGACGCCTCAGCACGGACATGACATCCGAGACGGTGCGAACGCGCTCGCGCAGGCCCTGCTCG
Source organism: Oscillibacter sp. ER4 (assembly GCA_963611755.1). GTDB lineage: Bacteria > Actinomycetota > Coriobacteriia > Coriobacteriales > Atopobiaceae > Paratractidigestivibacter. The sequence goes on along the minus strand of CAVDTK010000189.1, from coordinate 2,500 downwards.
ATGTAGCCCAGCCTTTCTCCGCGCCCGACATGCTCGCTTTTGGCAAGAATACCTGCGGCTTCTTCGACAAATCCGTCGAGCCTGCCCGGGTCGAACCAGCCCGCAACGTCAACCTGCGCCAGGTTCGCCGCAGGGTCGGGCCCAAACGGCTTGGCCGCAAAGCTCCAATCACATGCCTCGACCTGCGCCGCCGTCTTCTCATACCAAAGGCAGTTGCCCGAATCGAAGAGGGGCGCCGGGCGCATCTCAAGAGTATCGATATTGCGGACGAACCCGAAGTTGCGCCAGTGGCGATCCGAGTTGGCGATAAGGGCGTCGCAGACGATCATCTTGCTCATGGCCTCTCGCACCGCCGCCTCCCCGCATCCAAAAAGACCCGCGTATCGGCAAAAGCGATCGTACGTCGACTTTCCCCTGGTCGCGCCCATCGCACCCTTCGCATATGCGGCAGGCACGTATTCCTCGCGCGGCCCCAGGAAATCCGGGCAAAGGCAGGCCAACCCCGCACTGATGAGCACCGTCTCGTAAGGCACGTATTCCCCGCGCGCGAGAAGGCGCCGGTGCAAGGCCGTCGCAACCACCTCGTTGAACGGGCGCTGATCATCGAAGCCGCACCCTTTAAGAAGCACGCGCACACCGTCGCGGATCGCCCAGCGCTTTGGAAGCTCGCCTTCCGAGGTGTTATCGGGGGAATCAAGGCCAACGTTCGCGAGCCACTCGTCCCAGCCTTGCTCGGACGCGCCCTCGAAATCGTTCTCGAAGTAGTTAAGGTCCGCCCATTTAAGGTCCTCGGGGCCATCGGGGCGAACCCAATAGCAGTCGGAAAGCGAAAGTCCCAGGCTACGGACGGGGATCTCCCAGTTTGTCTGCGCCCCGAGTCCAGACATCTTGGAGAGAAACCCCGGCCGCGTATTGGGAACCGAGCGGTGCTCCCACCACGCGTTGAACTCGCGCTTGCGAGCAAGGCCGCCGCTCGTCACAGTCCCAAACGGCATGCGAGCGGGGTCGAGAACTTCCAGCACTTCAAACGGGTACTCGTAGGAGGCGTCGTACACGAGGCGGGCGACCTCGTACTCCGCGCACATAAGCGTGAGCTTGGTGGCAGCAGAAGACGCGGCCCGCCCGGCGGGGCCTTTCCTGCGAGGAGAAGAGGCATACCGGGCGACAGAGGCTGCACTAACCATTTTGCGGCCGCCCACCATCGACGCCTCGAGCACGCCTTGCGAGGCGAGCTGGGAGACGCGTGCTTTGGTTAGGCTGAGCTCTTTTGCGGCCTCACCCATTGATATGTAGTCACTCGCTGGCATAGATTCTGCCTTCTACCTCGTTAAATAATCGGTTTCATGATATCACTTAACGAATGAAAGCGGTTACTTAACGCCCTGCCCTACAGGGCCTTCTTGGGGCAGGCCTTCACGCACTCCATGCACAGGATGCACTCGGTGCCGTTGGCGCGGCGGCGCGAGTTGTCCGTCACGTCGACGTCCATCGGGCACGCGCGCTTGCACGCCCCGCAGCCCACGCACTTCTGGGCATCACACTTGATGCGAAGCAGCGAGAAGTAGCTCATGGGCTTCAAGAAAACCGTCGCCGGGCAGAGGTACTTGCAAAACGCCCGGTTGTCCTTGAACGCGAAGGCCAGACCAATGCCCAGCAGGTAGTAGGCCACGTTTCCCACAATGAAGGCCCAGAACATGATCTGCTCGATGTTGCCCACGCGCGCCAGGAACAGGGCCGCCACAAAGACAAACGACGCAGCGAAGGTGACGTAGCGCAGCCGCCCCAGCCTCGGCCGGCGCGGCCCCGCGGGCACCTTGTACGGCAGGAAGTCCAGGACCATCGCGGTCCAACAGGCGTATCCGCACCAGCCTCGGCCAAAGACCAGCGGCCCCGCGATCTTGGCTACCGCGTAGTGGATGGTCGCCGCCTCGAAGGTCCCGGTAAAGAGGTAGTACCAAAAGCCCTCGATCTGCATGTTCTCTTGGCAAATGAAGCCCAGGTAAACCAGCATGTAGAGGCCCACCAACAGCTGAACCGCGCGCCGCGCGTGGGCGTGCCCCTGCCCCAGCAGGTAGAACCCCAGGGCAAGTGAGCAGCCGATGTAGCTGAAGTTGAACAGGTAGAACACGTTGCCTTTGGTGAGCCACAGCGTCACGGCCACCGTCTCGAAAACGGCGAGAAGCCCCAGGGGCAGCGCGCATTTCTTAAGCTTGTCCATGTTCGTCGCCCTTCTCGCCGTGCGGCCGCCGCCCGGCCCGTCCTTCTCGCCGCCTTGCAAAACGTCTCAAAATGTATCAGCCACGCGCCCTGAGCAGAGAAAAGAAGTATCCAATTGCCTGATACCGCCCCTTGCGCGCGCTGCATGGAGCATACTACAGCTCAACAAGCCGCGCGTTCGGCCAACCAAACGATTGGAGCAACATGACCGAGAACAGCACCGCTCGCTTCCCCGAGGGCTTCCTCTGGGGCGGCGCCACCGCCGCCAACCAGTGCGAGGGCG
>CAVDTK010000188.1:0-2811 GCA_963611755.1 Oscillibacter sp. ER4 | reverse complement strand
CTTCATCCGCAATACCTTGCCCTACGTGGCCAAGCCCGGTTTGTTCGAGTAGCGCCGACGACAGCGATTCAATATTTGAATCGACTATGCAACATATCGATTATTCCTTCTATCACGTAGACCCTAAGATTTCTGTAGGCCAAGCATTTGGCCAGCTAGGTAACGTGTGCGCTTATAGGAAGGAAGAAGTATGGCAGGTACGTATGACGAGCTCGCGGCATCGATCGTCGAGCTCGTGGGTGGCAGCGAGAACGTGGTCTCCGTCGCCCACTGCATCACGCGCGTCCGCTTCAAGCTCAAGGACGAGTCCAAGGCAAACGACGACGCGATCTCCGCGTTGCCCAAGGTCATCAAGGTGATGCGCGCCAACGGCCAGTACCAGGTCGTCGTTGGCAACATCGTCGAGGACGTCTACGACGCCGTCGTCGCGGTGGGCGGCTTTGCCCAGGGCGGCTCCGTCTCCGCCGAAGAGGACGACGCCCCCAAAAGCCCGCTCAACGTGGTGATCGACCTCATCTCCGGCATCTTCCAGCCCATGCTGGGCACCTTCTCGGCCGCCGGCATCATGAAGGGCCTGCTCGCCCTGTTCTCCTTCCTTGACCAGGAGTTCTTCACGGGCGGAAGCTTTGCCACGTCGGGCGCGTACACGCTGCTGTACACCATCGCCGACGGCATGTTCTACTTCCTGCCCGTCATCTTGGCTTACACGGCGTCCAAGAAGTTCAAGATGAGCGAGTTCAACGCGCTGGCGATCGCCTTCGCGCTGGTGTACCCCACCATGGTCGCGCTTACCGGCGGAGAAGTCCTTGGCTCGGTTGACCTGGGCGTTCTTGGCACCTTCTCGTGGTACGCCGACTTCTTTGGCATCCCCATCATCATGCCCGCCTCCGGCTACACGAGCTCCGTCATCCCCATCCTTTTGATGGTGTGGTTTGGCTCTAAGGTCGAGAACTGGGTCAAGAGCTGGATGCCCGCCTCGATGAAGATGTTCTTCGTGCCGTTTATCACCGTGACCATCACCGTCGTCATCGGCTACCTCATCATCGGCCCCATCGCCACCGCCATCTGCAACCTGCTTGCGGCGTTCTTTGCCCTGGTCTTTGGTCTGCCCGTTGTGGGCTCGCTTCTGGGCTGCATCATCGTGTCGACCTTCTGGATGCCGCTTGTCATTTTTGGCTTCCACTGGTCGCTCATTCCGCTGGCCATCAACAACCTGGCCACCACGGGCAGCGACTTCGTGCTCGCGTCCCAGATCGGCCACTCCTTCGCGCTGGGCGCGGTCCTGTTCGCCATGTATCTCAAGAACAAGAACGAGGATTTCCGCGGCATCGCGCTGCCGGCCATCATCTCGTCCTTCTTCTTCGGCGTCACCGAGCCCGCCATCTACGGCGTTGCCCTGCCTGACAAGAAGGCCTTCATCGTGGCCTGCATCGGCTCGTGCTGCGGCGGCATCGTGAGCGGCCTGGCCGGCACGATGACCTTCGCCAACGGCGGCCTGGGCATCTTCAACTGGCTCTCGTTCATCGACCCCAACGTGGGCGGCGCGGGCATCACCTACATGGTCTGGGCCATCGTGGCCTCGCTCGTCGCGGCGGCCGTCGGCTTCGTGATCGAGTTCATCACCTACAAGGCCCCCGAGCAGGCATAAACCGAAGCTTAGGCTTAAGCTGCGGCTAAACCACAGGGCGCGGACGAGGAGTCACATCCCCGTCCGCGCCCTTCTCGTTTCTTGGCACGCCCGCCTTGCAATTCTCGGGGTTGTCTGATGTCCGTCGACGCTCCGCCTTTCATTTTGGGGACTTGTCTGATTCCGTAAGGCCTTTCTCCTTTCAATTCGGGGACTTGTCTGATGGTTTGGAATCAGACAACCCTCGAAATTGAAAGCGAGAAGCCCCCGGGCCATCAGACAACCCCGGATTTTGAAAGCGAGAAGCCCCCGGGCCATCAGACAACCCCGATTTTTGAAAGGGGAGACCTGCCGAGAAGAAAAAGCGCCCGGTCCCCACGCAAGGGACCAGGCGTTCTTCGTTTGCCCTGGTAAAGCAGGTCGAACTTACTTGGTGACCTTGACCACGACGGAGCCGGCCGCGACTTGGCTGTCGGCGTCGACGGCCATCGCGACGTCGGCGTAGTCGGCGGTGTTGGTGACGATAAGGACCACGCAATCGGGGTGACCGGCGTCGGCGATCTTCTTGCGGTCGATCTTGATGCAGGGCTGGCCGGCCTTGACGGTGTCGCCCTGGGCGACGAGGCTGGTGAAGCCGTCGCCGTTCATATCGACGGTGTCGACGCCCACGTGGCAAAGGATCTCCATGCCGTCAGCGGCGTTGATGCCCACGGCGTGCGGCATAAGCACGCTCACGGTGCCGCTGCAGGGAGCGTAGACGACGTCGCCGTCGGGGTAGACGGCGCAGCCCTTGCCCATCATCTCTCCGCCGAAGACGGGATCGGGGACGTCGGTCATCTTGATGGCCTTGCCGGAGACGGGCGCGCAGAGCGTGAAGGCCTCGTCGACGGCCTCGATGGCCTCGGGCTTGGCGGCGGGGGCGGAAGCCTCGGCCTTCTTCTTGAACATGTCAAAGAGTCCCATGTGCTTCTCCTTTGTTTGGGGCGTCTTGCGTGCAAAGAGGCGCTTCACGCGCTTCTAGCTGCTGGTTATTACCACTTACCCATTTTATTACGAGAGGTCCGCGCCGTTGGTGGCGATTACCTTTTTGTACCAATAGAAGGAGTCTTTTTTGCTGCGGGCGAGAGTGCCGTTGCCGTCGTTGTCCTTGTCCACGTAGATGAAGCCGTAGCGCTTCTTCATCT
>CAVDTK010000187.1:0-2822 GCA_963611755.1 Oscillibacter sp. ER4 | reverse complement strand
GTCCTGCAGGCTCGCGTCCTCGGCGAGCTCGACGACGGCCACCGGGGACACGGGAGTCTTGCGGATAAGAGGGGTGTTCTCCTCGGCTTTGCGGAGAAGGGCCTCGTCGCGCGTGAAGGCGAGGTCGCGATTGATCTGTACGAGTGCCATGGTGCGCCTCTTTCTGGTTCGGGTTTTGATGATAGGCCAGCGGCCTTCGAGAAGGGGGCGCGGGGCGAGAGCACAGGGAACTCTCGCCCCGCTGAGGAAGGGATGGGATGAGAAAGGCGTGGATCCGGGGGTGCCTTTTTATCCCACGGGGGATGTCTGATGCGGGGACGGACGATTGACGAGAAGCCCGCGTTGCTCGCTAGTCGACGTTCTTGATGAGAAGGATGAACACGACGCCCACGAGGATCAGCGCCACGGCCACGGGGAAGGTCAGGAAGTAGGAGCCGGTGTTCACGACGATGATCGAGGTCAGCACGGGGCCCAGGATCTGGCCGATGGTGTTGGCGATGTTCAGGATGCCCAGGTCCTTGCCGGCGTTTTCCTGGTCGGGCAGGACGTCGACGTTAAGCGCCTGGTCGACGGAGGAGTACACGCCGTAACCCAGGCCCGCGAACAGGGCAAACAGGTACATGCTGAAGGAGCTCTTGAGCAGCCACGGGGCCACGATGCCCACGCAGATCATCACGCAGGCCACGACGATGATCGGCTTGCGGCGGCCGATCTTGTCGGAGATGGTGCCGGAGGTGAGCGACGCCACGAACGAGACGACCATGGTCACGACGGACATGGTGGCAAGCACGGCGCCCGCGTCGGTCACGGAAAGGCCGATGTACTTCTCAAGGATGTAGAGCTGGTAGCCGTTGATGCAGAAGTAACCAAAGATGAAGAGCAGGCGGCCAAAGAGGGCCAGGTAGAAGTCGCGGCAGTTCTTGGTGGGCGGGACGAACATGCGCAACAGCGAGGAGAGCTGGAGCTTCTCGGCCTCTTCACCGGGAGCAAGGGCGGCGGACTTCTCGGTGGGCCAGATGATCACGGTCAGGATGCCGGAGCAGACCCAGGCCACGGTGCCAAACAGGAACCCGGGGACAGGGTTCGTGAGGAAGATGGAGCCCAGGATCGAGCCCACGGACTGGCCGATGGTCGCGCCGGCGCCGTAGAAGGCAGAAAGGGTGCCGCGCTTGTTGAGCGGGATTCGGTCGGAGAGAACCGCGATCGAGGGGCCGAGCATGCAGTTCAGGCCCACCTGGAGCAGGCACCAGGAGCACACGATCATGGGCAGGGTGACGGCAACCGACGTGCTGTAGTAGGCGGCCGCGCAGATCACGCCGCCGGCCACGATGAACGGGGTGCGCTTGCCAAAGCGGCTGCGGCAGTGGTCGGACAGGGCGCCAAAGACCAGGTTGGAGACAAGCGCGAAGACCATGCCAAAGGAGTTCATGGCGGCCAGGATCTGCTCGCCGGTCATGCCGATGTCAAGGGTATTGAAGCGCTCGGGGAGAAGGACGTTGGACGCCATCGAGCCCGCGCCCATCCACATGATGCCAAAGATGATGAAGCCGACCATGAAGCGCCAAAGGGAGGACTTGGGCAGCGCTTCGCCGGTGTCCGGAGCGATAACTGAGGGGTCGAGAGTTGTCTCTTGGCTCATTGTCTCATTCCTTTCGTTGAATCTACCTGTGTGTTTGTTGGTTACAGCGCTGTAAGCTCAATCGACAAGAGGGATAGTACTTTGTGGTTACAGGTCTGTAAGCGCAAAACCGGCGAACGGTAGATTGAAGCGCTTTAACGGTAGATGAGGACGGTGCCGACGGCCCGGGCGCGCGGTTTTCTCGAACACAGATACGTGATTTCCCTTACAGTTAGGTAAGGAGAAGAAGCCTCGAGACAGGGACGAGGAACAAGCGATGACTGGCAGCAAGACTCAGGCGAAGAAAAGCGGGGCAGCGAAGCCCGCGGCGGCGGCCCCGCGCACCGAGGCCGCTCAGGAGCGCATGGACCAGATCGTCCAGGCGGCCGTCAAGGTGATCAACGAGTCGGGCCTCGCGGGCTTCTCGCTCCCGGCCGTGGCGGCCGAGGTGGGCATCAGCCATGTGGGCGTTCTCCATTATGTAGGCAGCAAGAAAGGCCTGCTCCTTGAGGTCATCAAGCACGTGTACGACGAGAACCAGCCCCAAAACGAGTACCTTGACTCCTTTAGGCCGGGCGGGTCGCGCGCGGGCGAGCAGCCGAGAATCCCCGAGTACACCCGCCTGGTCGTGGGCGCCAACGCCAACCAGCGCGAGCTCGTGCTGCTGTTCCACACCCTCAACACCGACTCGTACCTGCCGGGTAGCGTCACTCACGAGTACTTTGCCCAGCGCACGCGCAATGCCCTTGACCACGACGGGGTCGAGCTGCCGTGGGCCGTGCCGGAGGGCGTGGACACGGCGACGGCGTTTTCCTGCGCGTGGGCCGCGATGTACGGGCTGGAGGGCCGCTGGCTCGCGCGGCCCGACGAGGTCGACCTGGTGGCCGAGTGGGCGCGCTTCGAGGACTTTCTCTTCCCCCTGCCCCTGTGGGAGGGGTACCGCTAGCGCGGCTGCGGGGCCAAATAGGCCGCTTTTGCGTTAAGCCTCTAGCTTGTTCACGCGGCGATCGTAGGTTAGAAGGCCGTTGACCTCTTCTTCCACGTCGCTGACCTGTGTGTAGACAAATCCGGCGCAGCCTTGGGCCTCAAGCGTGTCCGCCTGAGCGAGAAGATCGGCGACCTCGTGGCGAAAGTCGGCCGTGGTCGCGGCGGCCGAGTAGCCGTAGCTGGTCTCGCGGCTCACGTGGCCGGGAACGCCCAGCGT
>CAVDTK010000186.1:0-2874 GCA_963611755.1 Oscillibacter sp. ER4 | reverse complement strand
GAGGACAAGAGCTGCGGCTGCGTGCAGAAGGGCGGGTCGGCTCCCATCGTCGACGTGCTGCCCTACGCCGGGCGCGTCTCCAAGCACGGCCTCAACATGCTGTGCGGCCCGGGCAACGACATGGTCTCCACTACGGCCTTGACCGCCGCCGGCTGCCACGTGATCCTGTTCTCCACCGGCCGCGGCACGCCTTTCGGCGCGCCCGCGCCAACGCTCAAGGTCTTCACCAACCAGCGGCTTTGCGATCACAAGGCCAACTGGATGGACTTCAACGCCGGCGTGGCCGCCACAGGCGAGGCCACGATCGACGAGGCTGCCCAGGCCCTCTGGCAGCTCGTGCTCGAGACCGCCAGCGGAAAGCAGACCTCGGCCGAGCGCCGCGGCTGCCACGAGATCAGCATCTGGAAGGACGGCGTCTGCCTGTAGGGGAGAAGCCTCCGGCGAGAAGATCTTCTCGCCACCCCATAATCGTTAGGCTCCCTAGAAGGGCCCGATCTTTGTAGGTCGGGCCCTTCTCGCTTCCTAAAACGCGCCGATGTTTGCGCCTTTTTCTCAGTTCAGCCCGATCTTTGTACAAACGTCGACCCATTTTTGGGAGCGCCACGTCAGGCACCATCCCTCCCCGCAAATTACACCCCGCTCAAAACCGGTTTACCGCCCTAAATCGCCCCTCAACGGTCGTCATATAACGCTCACCGGTTATGCACTACCGTTCGCAGAGAAGAAACAAGTGAACGTTCACCCTGCAAAATGTTTCGGTACTATTAGGTAAACGTTCACCTTCCGTAATCAGGAAATAGTGGGCACCTACTGCGCCGTGCACTTGGCGCCGACAAGGAGAGGAAAAAGGGATGTTCAAAAAGCTCGGAAAGAAGAGAAAGATCACGTTCTGGACCCGGCTGGGTTTTGGTATGGGCGGCATGCTCAACTCCGGCGCGCTGACCTTCACCCACAGCTACATGGTCATGTTCCTGTCCACGGAATGCGGCCTTACGGGCGGTGAGGCAGCAGCGGTCGCCGCGGCAGCCATCTACCTCAACGCCTTCCTCGCCCCGGTCCTCGGCTTCATCGCCGACAACTTCTACTCCACCGCGGTGGGTCGTAAGTTCGGTCGCCGTCGTTTCTGGCTGCTCATCGCCATCCCGATGATGATCGCCGAGCCCCTGATCTTCACGGTCACCCCGTTCGGCTTCCCGTACTATCTGTTCCTGTACATCGTGTACAACATCGCGTACACCTTCGCGTCTTCCAACCTCGCGCCGCTCACCATCGAGATGACCGACGACTACCAGGAGCGCACCTACCTTACCGGCTCCAAGCACATTTTCGGTAACGTCTCCGGCTTCGCGATGGCCGCCCTCGTCGGCTTCGGCTTCGGCCTCTTCGGCGAGACCGGCCCTCAGCCCTACTTCATCATCGCTTCCATCAACGCCGCCATCATGGCCATCTCCCTTATCGTCGTCTACTGCTCCACTTGGGAGCGTGGCCCCGAGGAGGTCGCCCAGGAGAAGATCGAGGGCGTCGGCCAGGCCGTCAAGAAGCTCGTCGTCGACGTTCTTTCCACCTTCCGCAACCGTTCCTTCCGCAAGGTTCTGGCTCCCTACGCGTTCATGAAGCTCGCCGCCGCCTGCTGGTCCGCTTGCCTGTCGTTCTTCATCGTCTACTCCCTCGGTATCCCCAAGTCCTATGAGGCCGTCATGGAGATGCCCGGCAAGATCGTCGCTATCGTCTGCACCGTCGTCTGGGTCGCCTGGATGGCCAAGAAGGGCTTCCACCAGCCCTGGTACGTCTCCACGCTGGGCGCCGCCGCCTGCATCGTTGCCTACAACGTCTTTGCTGCCGGCAACATCATGGGCCTCTCCGACATGGCTGTGTCCATGATCGCCTACCCGATCATCTTCGGCATCTGGAAGTTCTTCTACGTCGGCTTCCAGTACCTGCTCGACGTGCCGCTGAACTACATGCCCGACATCGACGAGCTCATCACCCTGCGTCGTCGCGAGGGCATCTACTCCGCCGCCCAGAAGTTCGTCGACCAGATCGTCTCCGCCTTCGCCACCTCCGCCTGGGCCTTCGTCCTCGGCATCTGCGGCTTCATCCAGTCCTCCGGCAACTCCGCCGACATCGTCCAGCCCATGAGCGTCCCCGTCTCCATCTGCGCCTACATGCTCATCGGCTGCGCCGGCTGCTTCATCGTCGCCTGCATCCTCGGCAAGACCATCCACATCGAGAAGGAGCAGTGCGACATGCTCTGCGCCGAGGTCAAGCGCGTCAAGGACGGTGGCCTCATGGCCGACGTCGACCCCGAGGTCAAGGCGCTTTGCGAGGACCTCTCCGGCTTCAAGTACGAGGAGTGCTTCGGCCACAACAACGTGGGCTTCCAGGAGGATTCCATCAAGGCCGCTGCCTAGCCAAGAAGATCGGCGTCTTCGCTTTACCCCCTGATGAGGAGCCGTGCTGCCGAAAGCCGGCGGTGCGGCTCCTTTCGTTATCTTTGGATAGGACGTGGCCCTGGGCCACACAACATGTGAGGAGAAGCACATGGAAACGAACGTCATCTGGCGCTGCCCCCGCGCGGCCGTGATCGAGCTCGACGACGGCGGCTACTTCACCACCGAAGAGGCCTGGGAGGTCTTCGTCAACGACAAGCCGGCCGGCACCACCAACCGCATCGAGACCTACGTCGACGGCCTCGAGCCCGGCCAGCGCAACGTCGTGCGCTTCGTGAACGGCGACCGCGAGCTCACCGTGGGCGTCACTACGCCTGACGAGACCTTCACCATCGACGTGCGCGACTGCGGCGCCAAGGGCGACGGCAACCACGACGACACCACCAACATCCAGGCCGCCATCATGGCCTGCCCCAAGGGCGGC
>CAVDTK010000185.1:0-2942 GCA_963611755.1 Oscillibacter sp. ER4 | reverse complement strand
CCATGACCTCGAGCAGGGCCGACTGGGTCTTGGCCGAGGTGCGGTTGATCTCGTCTGCCAGCAGCAGGTTGCAGTTGGCCGCGCCCCAGGTGTAGCGCGCCTCGCCCGTCTCGCGGTCGTACATGTTGAAGCCCGTGATGTCCGAGGGCGTGGTGTCCGGCGTGAACTGAACGCGCTTGCAGTCGAGGTCCAGGCAGCGCGACAGGGCCAGGGCCAGCGTGGTCTTGCCCGTGCCGGGGACGTCTTCGAGCAGGATGTGGCCACCGGCGTAGATGGCCATGAGGGCCTGCTCGATGACCTCGGTCTTGCCGACGAAGGCGCGGCTCACTTCGCTCACGATGGCGTGGGACTGTTCAAGGATCATCTAGGGCCTCCCTTTGTAGGCGGTCTCTGCCGTGGCCGCGGCCAGCTCGGCCTTGAGCTCGGCGAAGTCGATGGGTTTACCGGCGTGGCCGTTCATGCCGGCCTCGCGAGAGCGGCGGGCGTCCTCGGCGTAGTTGTTGGCCGAGAGCGCGATGATGGGCACCGAGGCGGCGTCCGGACGGTCGAGCGCGCGGATGAGGCGCGTGGCCTCCCAGCCGTTGACGGTGGGCATCTGGATATCCATGAGGATGGCGTCGTAGTGGCCGGGCGCGGCCGCGGCGAACATCTCGACGACCTTGTCGCCGTCGTCTGCCTGGTCGACCTCGGCACCCAGGTTGCCCAGGATCTCGACGGCGATCATGGCGTTCAAGGCGTTGTCCTCGGCGAGAAGGAAGCGCTTCTCGTTGAAGTCGTACTCAAGGGCGACGTCTGCGGCGCCGGTGCGCGACTCGCTGGTCTCGCCGGCGGTCGACAAGGCCGCTACCTCGTCTTTATTGGCGATGCGGAAGGGGATGTAGGCCGAGAAGTCCGAGCCGCGGCCCGGCTCGGTGTCCACGACGATCTTTCCGCCCATGAGGTCGACGAGGGCGCCCGTGATGGCCATGCCCAGGCCCGTGCCGCCGAAGCGACGGGCGATCGTGCGGTCCTCCTGCTCGAAGGGCTTGAAGATGCGCGAGACGAAGCGCGGGTCCATGCCCTTGCCCGTGTCGCGGACGCGGATGAGGTAGCTGACCTGGTCTTCGTCGACGTACATCTCGCGGAAGGCGACCTCGACCGAGCCGCCGGCGTCGGTGAACTTGAGGGCGTTTGAGATGAAGTTGACGATGACCTGGTTAAGGCGCATGCGGTCGCCCGCCACGAAGGGGTGGGCGCAGTCGGCGGCGTCCACGGTGAAGGCCAGGCCCTTCTCGGCCGCCTGCGCGGAGAACATACCCTTGAGGTCCTCGGCAACAAGCCGCAGGTCAAAAGGTATGCTTTCGAGCTCGACGTGGCCGGAGTTCAGGCGGCTCATGTCCAGGACGTCGTTGATGAGGCTCAACAGGTAGTTGGAGAGGTCCGCGGCGCGCGTGAGGTCGTCTTCCAGGCGGCCGGGCACGGCGGCGTGGCTTTTGGCCAGGCTGATGAGGCCCTTGATGCCGGTGAGCGGGGTGCGGATCTCGTGGCTCATCTGGCTCATGAAGTCCGTGCGCTCGCGTGCCGAGGCCAGGGCCTCCTCGCGGTCGGCCGCGTAGGCCGTGAGCTGGGCATGCTCGGCTGTGATGTCCACGACCTCGGCCAGAAGCCGGGCGCCTTGGGCCACGACCGTGACGCGCACGCGGAAGTGCTTCTCGGCGTTGTCGTCGGGCATGCTGTAGGGGGTCTCGAAAACGAGGGGCTGCTCGCCGTGGTTCCACTCTTGGATTAAGCGGCGGATGTGCAGGCGGGCCTCGTCGGGGACAAAGCGGTAGAGGGTCTCGACGTCGTCTTCCAGGCGGGCCGGCTCGACGCCAAAGACGCGGCGGAAGCTGGGCGTGACGTAGACGGGGAGAAGATCGTCGGCGCGCAGGAGGAACAGGGCGTTGTTGCCGGCCTCGGCCCAAGCCTCGTCGAACTGCTCGCGGCCTTGCTCGGCCCCGCGCCGCCTCTGGTTGAAAAAGCCCACACGCCCTCCTTTCGCACAATCGATACATTCTCGCATATCAGCTTGTGTGAAAGGGGTCGCAACCTGGTCTTCTCGCAAGAAAAGCATCACCTGTCGGGCGGCGCGGCTTAGTTCTCGAAGTACTCCGGGTAGGCGGCCAGGATCTTCTCGGCGTCGTAGCGCGACTTCTGCAGGTGATCGTGGACGAGAAAGCTGGCGAAGTTCGTGTCGCCCTCGCTGATGGCGCGGCACATCTCGCGGTGCTGGCCGATGACCGTCTTGGGGTCGATGCCCAGCGTGTTGGCCGAGAGCCAGCGGAAGCGCTCGAAGTGCGTGTTGGTGAGGTTGAGCCACTGCCAGATGATCGGGCGGTCCGCGATCTGGTAGAACTCGCGGTGCATCGCGTTGTCCTTCTCGAAGAAGGTGCGCGTGTCATTGGCTGCCAGGGCGTCTTCCTGCTCCTCGATGATCTCCTCGATACGCGCGATGTCGGAGGCCTTCGCCTTGGCGCAGCACTCGATGATCGCCTCGGACTCCAGGCACTCGCGGGCCAGGCGCGCGGCCTCGGAGTAGCGCATGTTGATCTTAGAGACGTAGGTGCCCGACTGGGGGACGGTCTCGACGAGGTCTTCCTGCTGCAGGCGCAGGAAAGACTCGCGCACCGGCGTGCGGCCGAGGTCGAGGTTCTCGCAGAGCTCTTTGATGCCGAGCTTGGTGCCCGGGGCGTACTCGGCGAAGATGATGCGCTTGCGGATCATCTCGTACGCCTGGTCCTGCAAGCTTTCGGTCTGCTCAGCCATGTGAACTCCCTTCTGACCTCGATTATCGGCGAGCAAGTATAGCAGGGACGCGCCTAACCGCAGGTAAAATCTATAATTTGGCCCACGACTTGAAGCATAACCACAGCTGAATTCCTGTCCCGCGGCCGGCCTACGATCACGTCGACGGAAACGGCGAT
>CAVDTK010000184.1:0-3093 GCA_963611755.1 Oscillibacter sp. ER4 | reverse complement strand
ACAGACCAAAGTATCGGCGTCGCAGTCGACGAGCAGGCGCTTGACCTGCTGCGTATTGCCGCTCGTGGCGCCCTTGTTCCAAAGCTCCTGGCGGCTGCGGCTCCAAAACCAGGTGGTCCCGGTCTTGACGGTAAGGCCCAGGGACTCCTCGTTCATCCAGGCGACCATCAGGACCTCGCCGGTCTTCTCCTGCTGCACGACGCAGGGCACGAGGCCCTGGGCGTCGAACTTAACCTTGATATTGGCGAGCGATACGGGCTGGGGCTTCTCACCAGCGTAGGTGAACTGGTCTTCTGACATGGGCATCCTTCCTAGAAATCGAGACGCACAGGGATGCCCTGGCTGGCCATGTACTCTTTGACCTCGCGGATCGAGTAGGTCCCAAAGTGGAAGACCGAGGCGGCGAGAACCGCGTCGGCCTCGCCCTCGATGATGCCCTCAGCGAAGTGCTCGAGGGTGCCCACGCCGCCCGAGGCGATGACCGGGATCGAGACGGCGCGCGCGACCGAGCGGGTAAGGGCCAGGTCGAAGCCGTCCTTGGTGCCGTCGCGGTCCATGCTGGTGAGCAGGATCTCGCCGGCGCCGCGGCGCGCGGCCTCCTCGGCCCAGGTCACGGCGTCGATGCCCGTGGGGATGCGGCCGCCGGCCAGGTAAACCTCCCATTTATCGGTGTGGCCCACCTGCTTGGCGTCGATGGCCACAATCACGGCCTGGCTGCCGAAGGCGTCGGCGCAGGCGGTGATGATGCCCGGGTCCTTGACGGCGGCGGAGTTGATGGAGACCTTATCGGCGCCCGCGGCGATCATGGTGCGGCAGCCCGCGACGTCGCGGAAGCCGCCGCCCACCGTGTAAGGGATGCGCAGCTCGCCGGCCGCGCGGGACGCGAGGTCGATCGTGGTGGCGCGATCGTCGGAGGTGGCGGTGATGTCCAGGAAGACGACCTCGTCGGCGCCCTCGCGGTCATACTTTGCGGCAAGCTCCACCGGGTCGCCGGCATCGCGCAGGTCTACGAAGTTCACGCCCTTGACCACGCGGCCGTCCTTGACGTCCAGGCACGGAATCACTCGTTTGGTAAGCATGTTGTCCCCTTCTTAGTTGGCGGACTCGGCGGGAGCGGGCGTTGCGGCGGACGTCGCGGTCGGTGTGGCATGGGCCGCGGCCAGGGCATCTTGCAGCGAGAAGTTCCCCTCGTAGAGCGCGCGGCCCGTGATGGCGCCCTCGATCACGCTGGCGGGTTCTGCCGCCAGGCGCGCGAGGTCGTCCAGGGTCGAGATGCCGCCCGAGGCCACGACCGGCGCGCCGAAGAGCTCGGCCACGCGGCGGTAAGCGGCCACATCGATGCCGGTCTGCATGCCGTCACGGGCGATGTCGGTGAAGACCAGGCGAGAAAAGCCCAGCTCAGACAAGGTGGGAAGGAGTTTCTCGACGGTAAGGTCGCCTGCGGCCTCGCGCCAGCCGTTGACCTTGACCACGCCGTCGCGGGCGGCGACGTCGGCCACCACGAGGTCCTTGTAGTCGGCGGCGGCGCGGCGGGCGAACTCGGGGTCCTTGACCAGGGCCGTGCCGATGGCGATGCGCGAGACGCCCAGGTTGGCCAGGCGCTCGACCGCGGCCAGGGAACGCACTCCCCCGCCGCAGTCGACCTTGACGCCGTCGACGGCGCAGATCTCGCGGATGGCGGCGGCGTTCGCGGCGCAGGCGTCCTCGTCCTCCTCGAAGGTGGCCGAGAGGTCAACGACGTGGATCCAGCTCGCGCCCTTCTCAGCGAAGTCGTGAGCTACAGCCGCGGGGTCATCCGAGTAGACGTCCATCTTGGAGCGGTCGCCCCGCTGCAGGCGCACGACGCGGCCGGCCACGAGGTCGATGGCGGGAAACAGGATCATCGGGTACCCCCGCGCACGAGGTCGACGAAGTTGGTGAGGATCTGGCGGCCGAGGGCAGAGCTCTTCTCGGGGTGGAACTGCACGCCGTAGACGTTGTCGCGCCACACGGCCGAGGCGAAGCTGCGCACGTAGTGGGTGCGGGCGGCCACGTCTTGGTCCATAACGTCGGTGTCGATGGCGTAGGAGTGCGTGAAGTAGGCGTTGGCGCCGTCGGGCACGCCGCGGAAGAGCGGGCAGACGTTGCCGTGGGCCGTGAGATGGATCTGATCCCAGCCCACGTGGGGCACCTTAAGGCGGCCGGAGCGCAGGCGCGTGGCCGAGCCGGGAAGTATCCCCAGGCCCTCGACCCAGCGATCGGGGTCGTTCACGCCGTGGAGCCTGCCGTCGCAGCGCTCGTCTCCGCGCTCGAAAAGGAGCTGCTGGCCCAGGCAGATGCCCAGGAACGGCACGCCGGCCTCGATGGCGGCCTTGACGGCCTCGGCCTCGCCGGACTCGCGCATGTAAGCCATGGAGTCCTCAAAGCTGCCGACGCCCGGCAAGACGACGCCCGCCGCGCCCGCGATGACGTCACAGTCATCGCTCACGACGGCGTTACCGCCCACGTCGGACAGGCCGCGAACGACGGAGAGAAGGTTTCCCTTGTGGTAGTCGACGACCACGATCTGTGCGGGCATTAGAGGCTCCCTTTGGTCGAGGGGATGGAACCGGCGCACCTGGGGTCGGGCTCGACGGCCTCGCGCAGGGCGCGCGCCGCGGCCTTGAAGGTGGCCTCCAGGATGTGATGGGCGTTCTCGCCGCAAATAAGGCGCAGGTGAAGGGTGATACCGGCGTCGCGAGCCAGGCCCGCGAAGAACTCGTGGCCCAGCTCGGTATCGAAAGTGCCCACCTTGTCGGGGCCTATGGGCACGTCCCAGAAGAGCTCGCCGCGGCCCGAACAGTCGACGGAAGCCAGGACCAGCGCCTCGTCGAGCGGGACCATGACCGAGCCAAAGCGGCGGATGCCGCGCTTGTCGCCCAGGGCCTCGCGCAGGGCCTGGCCCAAGACGATGCCCGTGTCCTCGACGGTGTGGTGGTCGTCGACGTACGTGTCGCCCTTGACGCGCAGGGTGACGTCGATCAGCGAGTGGCGAGAGAAGGCGTCGAGCATGTGGTCGAAGAAGCCCACGCCCGTCTCGATGTCGGCGGCGCCGGTGCCGTCGAGGTCGATGGA
>CAVDTK010000183.1:0-3286 GCA_963611755.1 Oscillibacter sp. ER4 | reverse complement strand
GCGGCGTCCTTCAAGCACGTCTCGCCCGCCGGTGCCGCCGTTGGCCTGCCTCTTTCAGAGACAGACAAGCAGATCTACTTTGTCCAGGACGAGGGCGAGCTCACGCCTATCGCCTGCGCCTACATCCGCGCCCGCGGCGCCGACCGCATGAGCTCCTACGGTGACTGGGCCGCGCTCTCCGACATCTGCGACGAGCGCACCGCCCTCTACATCAAGCACGAGGTCTCCGACGGCATCATCGCCCCCGGCTACACGCCCGAGGCCCTGGCGATTCTCTCCGCCAAGAAGGGCGGCAAGTACAACGTCGTCCAGATCGACCCCGACTACGTGTGCCCGGCCATCGAGACCAAGGACGTCTTTGGCATCAGCTTCGAGCAGGGCCACAACTTCTTCGAGATCAATGAAGAGCTGTTGAGCGACGTCGTGACCGTCAACAAAGACATCCCCGAGGCCGCCCGCCGCGACATGATCGTCTCGCTCATCACCTTGAAGTACACGCAGTCCAACTCGGTCTGCTACGTCAAGGACGGCCAGGCCATCGGCGTGGGCGCCGGCCAGCAGAGCCGCGTCCACTGCACGCGCCTTGCCGGCAACAAGGCCGACACCTGGTTCCTGCGCCAGCACCCCAAGGTGCTCGGCTTGAAGTTCGTCGACGGCATCCGCCGCGCCAACCGCGACAACGCCATCGACGTCTACATCTCCGACGAGCACGATGACGTCCTGGCCGAGGGCGAGTGGCAGAAGTGGTTTGCCGAGAAGCCCGAGGTCCTGACCCGCGAGGAGAAGGCCGCCTGGGTGGCCACCCAGACCGGTGTGACCCTGGGCTCCGACGCTTTCTTCCCCTTTGGCGACAACGTTGAGCGCGCCCACAAGTCCGGCGTCTCCTACATCGCGCAGCCCGGCGGCTCCGTGCGCGACGACAACGTGATCGAGACGGCCGATAAGTACGGCATGGCGATGGCCTTCACCCACATGAGGCTCTTCCACCACTAATCGGGCCTTTTGGGCGGCGCATCCGGGCGGGTGCGCCGCCTTGCTGTAAACGACCCTGCATTGGGAGTCACTTTTTGCTTCAAAAATGACTCCAGGTGCAGGGTCGTTTGCTTTGGCGGAGAAGTGCGCGGACGAGATGCACGTCGCCATGTCCCGCGCCGCCTCGCGTCCCTACAGGAACAGGTGCTGCACGAGGACCTTCACGCCGATGAAGATAAGGACACAGCCGCCGACGATGGTCGCGGGCTTCTGATAGCGCGAGCCAAAGAAGTGGCCGATCGCGATGCCGGCCAGCGTAAAGCCAAACGTGATGGCCCCGATGAACGAGGCCGCGGCCACGATGTCAACGGAAAGCGCCGCGAGCGAGATGCCTACGGCCAAAGCATCGATCGACGTGGCGATGGCAAGCATCAGGAACTCCTTGAGGTCGATGCGAACGACGCCCTGCTCAGGCACGGTGTCCGCGTCCTTCTCGCCAGTATCGTGCGCCGCGTCCCAGAGCATCTTCCCGCCGATGTAGGCGAGAAGCGCGAAGGCGATCCAGTGGTCGATGGGCGCGATGAGCCAGAGGAACTGGCTGCCGAGCGCCCAGCCTATAACGGGCATGAGCGCCTGGAACCCGCCGAAGAAAAGGCCGAGCACGACGGCCACGCGCATATCGATCTTCTTCATGCCCAGGCCCTTGCACACGGACACGGCGAACGCGTCCATCGAAAGGCCGACGGCCAAAAGCGCAAGCTCCCACAGTTCCATGACGTTCCTCTCGCCGCGGCGGCCAATTTAGGAGACGGGCTGA
Organism: Oscillibacter sp. ER4; assembly: GCA_963611755.1. Classification (GTDB taxonomy): domain Bacteria; phylum Actinomycetota; class Coriobacteriia; order Coriobacteriales; family Atopobiaceae; genus Paratractidigestivibacter. The sequence goes on along the minus strand of CAVDTK010000183.1, from coordinate 1,497 downwards.
TCGTGCCGCACGCTGTAACCTGTCTGTCCCCAAATCGCGGCGGCTGCGGGTGCCTGCCTGCGGGCGGTTCGGCGAACGGCCTCGGCGGGCTGGCCGGTGACGGCACTGCCCCCCCGCCCTCGCCCCGCTTCGTGTTTCGATACGGGAAACCCTTACATGGCCCCTTGTGCTTTACCGAGCTAAAGCGATATAGTCTTCTCCGTCACTTTAGCGTAGTAAAGCGTCGGCGCGCCCACCACCAGGGCGCGCTTCCAAGAAGGGGAGACACCATGAAACTCAACATGAACCGCCGCGAATTTCTCGCCGCTTTCGGGGGCGTAGCGGCCTCCGCCGTCCTGGCCGGCTGTGGCGGCAGCCAGACTTCCTCGAGCAGCGCCTCCGGCAGCAGCACCAGCTCCAGCACCGGCTCCGCCTCCGACGACAAGTCCGCCTCTGCCACCAAGAAGCTCATCGTGGGCTTCGACTCCGCCTACCCGCCCTACGGCTACGTGGGCGACGACGGCTCCTACACCGGCTTTGACCTGGAGCTCGCCCAGGAAACCGCCGAGCGCAACAACTGGGAGGTCCAGCTTGAGCCCATCGACTGGGACGCCAAGGACACCCTCATGGACTCCGGCGCCATCAACTGCATCTGGAACGGCTTCACCGTCGAGGGCCGCGAGGACAGCTACACCTTCTCGGGCAACTACATGATCAACGCCCAGGTCGTTGTGGTTAAGAAGGGCTCGGGCATCACCGACCTGGCCGGCCTTTCCGGTAAGACCGTCATCACCCAGACCGACTCGGCCGCCTATGAGGTCCTGGCCGGCGAGGACGCGGCCCAGGCCTCCGTCGCCGCGACCTTTGCCACCCTGGACACCATCGGCGACTACAACACCGCCTTCATGCAGCTCGAGTCCGGCGCCGTCGACGCCGTGGCCTGCGACCTGTCCATCGCCGCCTACCAGCTGGCCGCCAAGCCCGACGCCTACACCCAGCTTGACGAGCAGCTTTCCAGCGAGCACTACGCCGTGGGCTTCAAGAAGGGCGACACCGCCACCGCCGAGACGGTCACCTCGACCTTGAAGGCCATGGACGCGGACGGCTTTGTCAAGGAGCTCTGCGACAGATACTCTGACCAGGGCATCTCTTACACCAACTGGTGCCTTGCCTAAAGGCCGTCAACCTTAAGAACCGTACGGGGCACCGTGGCCGATCGCGCCGCGGTGCCCGTTTGCCTTGAGAGGAGAGGCGCGTGGATTTCGCGACAATGGCCGAGCTGCTCGGCAACGGCTTTCTGGTAAGCCTGCAGATCTTTGCGTTCACGCTGGTAGGATCGCTGCCGCTCGGAATGTTGGTGGCGTTTGCCCGCATGAGCCGCTTCAAGCCGCTGGCCCTTCTCGCCCGCGCCTACATCTCGCTCATGCGCGGCACCCCGCTCATGCTGCAGATGTTCGCCATCTACTTCATGCCGTACTACGTGTTTGGCATCAGCCTCACCACGGACAGCAAGTGGTA
>CAVDTK010000182.1:0-3359 GCA_963611755.1 Oscillibacter sp. ER4 | reverse complement strand
GTCGTGTCGTCCGTCGTGTCGCCAGGCTGCTCTCCCCCGTCGGTCTTGCCGGAGTCGTCGGGCTCGGCGGCCTTGTCGGCCGTGGCCAGGAACGAGACGGCCAGGCACAGCTTGCCGTCCACGACCACGAAGCCGGCCGCGGGCACCTCCTCGGTGTCGCAGGTCACGATGGCGTCCTCGGCCAGGACATCCTCGAGGTCGGTGACCCCGCTGGCGTCGCAGAGCTCGATCAGCGCGGTGTAATAGGTGCCGTAAGCGGCCACGCCGTCCTCGGGCGCGGGCGACCAGGTCACCTTGAAGCCGTCCTTCTCGCGGCCCATGGCCTCGGCGAAGCTCTCGAAGGTGCCGTCGTAGCAGGTCAGCTTGACGTCGTCGGCCGTGCCTGCCAACGCCTGGCCGGCCACGGGTGCCGCAAGCCCGACCTCGACGATGCTCGCGACCGGGGTGTAGACGGCGGTGAGCACCTGGATGTCCGCCAGGCTCGAGGCCGGGATCACCACGACCCCCTCGGCGTCGTTGGAGACCCAGCCGGACTCCACGCCCTTCCAGTTGCAGAAGTTGTAGCCGGTAAGGGCCGGCGCCGCGATGGTCACCTCGTCGGTGTCGTCGCTGTAGGCGTAGGAGACCTCGAACTCGTCGGCCGAGACCTCATCAGAAAGCGCGGCAGCCTCCGCGGCCTGGGCCTTCTCGCCATCGCTGAGCAGGGCCTTCTTCTCGACCTTCACCTTGACCGTGCCGGTCTTGGCCTCGGTCGCCTGGCCGGCGGTCTTCTCGAACGCGCCCGTCTTGACGGTGAGCCTGCCGGTCTTCGCGTCGACCGCGGCGCTCTCCACCGCCGGGGTCAAGGCGGCGCCGTCGGCCTTGAGCGTCACGTTCTGCGCGGAGATGGACGAGCTGAAGTACAGGCCGTACTTGTCGTCGCCGTTGTGCACGATCTCAGCCGCATAGGCGGTGCCGGCCTTGGCCACGCCGGTCGCCCTGGTACGGGCGCCGTTCGCGCCGACCTCGTACCAGGTCACGCTCGCGGAGAAGGGCCCGCGGTAGCCCTCGCCCTCCAGGCGGTTGAGCTCGGCGGTCGCGGGCAGGGCCTCGCCGGCGACGGGCGACTTGACAGTGACCGCAACCTTCTTCGCACGAGTGGCGTAGACAGCGACCGCGTCGACATCGTTTTGCGGCATCGAGAAGGAGAGCGTGTTGTTGTAGGCGCCCTCATCGGTGATGTAGTCGCTCACAGGGTAAAGGCCCGTGGTCTTCTCGGCGTCCCAGTGCCAGAAGACCAGGTCGTCGCCCCGGGTGGCGGGGGCCACCAGGGTCGCCGTCATGCGCTGCTTGCATTTGACGGGGTTCTTGCCGTTGATCGTGGCTGTGAACTCCTTGTTGGCGTAGCGCTGCCAAGCGTCGCCGCCCTCGTCGGTGCCGTAGCTGATGTAGTAATCGAACATGTCGGAGAACAGGCCGTCCTTGGTCGGGCACGAGAAGTTCTTGGCAATGCGGACGTCGCCCTCGTCTTCCGTGCGAACGCCCACCGAGGAGCCCTGCTCCAGCTTGCCGGTTATGTAGGCATGGCCAACGTTAAGGCCCATCGGGGCGAGGAAAACATCGTCGCGATTCTCCTGGTTTCGCGTGTTGTCCTTGATGATGCACGTGCCGCTCAGCTTAATGTCGTAATCGCAGGGCACGTTAATGCCGCCGCCGGTATCTCCTTCCCCCCTAAGGTCGCAGGTGTTGCCGGTGATGGTGCAGCTGTCGATGGCATTGTTCTGCCCGAGGATTCCCACAGCCCCGCCGTAGCGCCTCGCAGTATTGCCGGTGATGACGCACTTGCGCACCGTGGTCCAACGCTGGTAAAGCGCGATCGCGCCGGCGCTGCCGCGCGCATAGTTGTCCTTGATGGTAAGGCCCTCGATCAAGCCCTCGTTGTTACCGGAAGACGCGTCGACGTGGATGGCGCCGCCGTCCGTCTTACTATGTTTCTGGCTGTCCTCGGTCGAATAGCACGCGTTGCTCGCGATCACGCCGGTTCCGTCGGCGGACTTGAGGGTGAAGAAGGACTTGTTGAAGTAGACGCCGCCACCGCCATAGCTGGCGGCGTTGCCGCTGATCGTGGAGCCGTTCTCCAGATAGATGTGCGCGCCGCTGCCGGCATAGACGCCGCCGGCGTTTCCGTAGCTGAAGTTGCTGTCGACGTGCGAGGCGTTCAGGTTGAGCTCGCACCCGTCGGCCATGCACACTCCGGCGCCCTCATAGGGCGAGAACTCGCCGTTGGCGGCCCTGTTGTGGCACACCGAGACGTTGGTCAGGTTGGCGGTGGTGCTGTCCTTCATGTAGATGCCGCTGTTGCCGCACCCGGCGACCGCGACGTTCTCAAGCGTGAGCTTGGCGCCCTTCTCCAAATGGATGCCGCGGCCGAGGCCTTGGCCCGCGTTGTTGATCAGGCCGGACGTCTTTACGGTGAGGCCGGTCCAGTCCCACTCCTTGTCCTGTATGTCGCCCTCGTTTTTCTTGGCGAAGCCGCGGTACGAGAAGTCCTTGGCCGGCTCGGACGAGGTGATCTTGACGTTGGCGTGCTCGTTCACGTAGATCGTGGCGTCCTTGTTGTTGCTGACGATCTTGTGGCCCGCCATCTGGATGGTGATGGACTTGCTGTCGGCGATGTTGAGGCTGTCCGACCCAAAGTCCCAGTCGGCGTCCATGTAGACGACGTTGCCCTCATAGCCGGCGCTCACGGCGTCGGCGATGCGGCTGTAGTAGTAGGTCGAGCCGCTGGCGTCGACCGTGTGGGCGACATAGGTCTCGGCGGCCAGAGCCGTCGCCGGGGACAGCAGGGCGCAGGCCAGCGCAACGACCGCCGCCGCGGCGGTGGCTAGAAGCGCGGGGCCTCTCTTGTGGGCGGTTTGTTTATTCATGGGGTTCTCCGGTCTCTGCAGGAAAACTGAACGGATGCCTTACACGGTAGCATTTTCGTGGGACGCGGGGGCGCGCAAGACGTGTCGTTGGCCGCAGAAATCGCTTCCCACGGACGAAAAACGCGAACTTTTGTATTTTGTACGGGAATGGCGAGTAGCCAGGCGTTTCGAGCTCTCGCCAACTGGGCAAACGTCGCCGTCGGATGGCGGTGTACTAGGCAATCCTGTGCAAAATACAAAAGTTCGCCGTTTTTGGATTTCGCGCCATGGAAAAGCCCCGCGGAAGGCCGGGTTGGCGGCTTTCCACGGGGCTGGTGGTGCGTGGCGCGCGTTGTGGCGCTTAGAGATTAGTGCTGGCTGCGGCGAGAGAAGACCGCGACGGCCAGGCAGGTTGCCGCGACGGCGAGAAGCGCGCCCGCGGCGGTGAAGGTCACGTCGCCGGTGGACGGGGTG
>CAVDTK010000181.1:0-3388 GCA_963611755.1 Oscillibacter sp. ER4 | reverse complement strand
CGTAGATGTCCTGGATCTCGCGGAAGCCCATCTCGCGGTAGGACTTCTGGGTCCACGCGAAGGCGCGCGAGACATAGGTCTGGTACAGGACCTGGAAGGGCAGGTTGTGCGAGATGTAGGCGTCGTACTTGCCGTCGCCGGACTCCATCTGCAGGTAGTTGGTGTAGCGGGTCCAGAAGGCCTTGACGCCGGTAAGCGACTGGGCAAGCTTGGCGGGGTCGCGGTAGGCGTCCACCAGGGTGGGCAGCGCGCTCTCGAAGGGCACATCGTCGCCGTCGGAGCCGCTCATGCCCACCAGCTCGTCGATCGTGGCCGTGGCGCCGGGCTCCACGGTGAAGGACTTGGCCAGCGCGAAGAAGGGCGCCATCTTGCGGGAAAGCGCGTTGGGAAGGTGGCCCAGAAGCTCGGGGCGCTCGAGGCTGCCGTCACCCACGAAGTCCGCGAGCGAGGTGCAGTACTCGTCCATGCCCTCGCCGTCCTTGAGGAGCAGGGCAAAGCGCTTCTTGTTGCGCTCCCCGGCGGGCTTGGGCCAAAGCGTCAGGGCCACGGGAGCGTCGCCATCATAGACGACCTCGGACTCCTGGACGAGGTTCGCGTAAATGATGTCGTTGGCGATGGTGCCCGCGTTGGCGATACCGAAGGAGCCTGTGAAAACGATGCGCAGGTCGCGCGGGGTGTCGCCAAGGTTCTTGACGGTCACGCGCTGGGCCTCGACGGCGCTGGGCATGCCCGGCTCCTGCGGCAGGATGAAGATGGTGCGCTCGATGGCCAGGCCGTCAGCGGTGGTGTAGTTGATGCGCGACCAGCCTTGGGAGTGGGTGCAGCTGGCGGACTCGACGTTGGTGTGGACGTCAGCGGAGTAGAAGATCTGCTCGCCGCCCTCGGTGAGGTAGAACTGGCGGTTCTCGGGCTCGCCGTTCTGGGCGGGGTCAAGGACGCAACGGGTGGCCAGAACCTGCTCGCCGCCGGTCGCGCGGAAGGAGCCGTGGCCCAGGCCGTCGACGGCGCCCTTGGGCGTGGTGCACAGCGGGTACGGGTAGCCCGCGCGGTTGCCCAACAGGAGGTTCACGGCGTAGTGGGAGCTCACGGGGTAGGCCGTGAGGTCAAGGGAGAAGTTGCCGTCGGCGCCCAGGATGCCCGCGCCCGCGATGACGCGCGTGACGGCAGACTTGACGGCCTCGACCACGGCGCCGGGGACCTCGGTCAGGCCCTCTGCGGTCTCGCAGGTCACGACCTCGCCGTCAAGGGAGATGAGCGCCGATGCGCCCAGGCCCTCGACAAAGGCGGCCACCGCGGGCTCGGCCATGAGGTGCTGGCAGATGGGGGCCTCGTAGGGAAGGCCGGTGAAGCCCAAGGCGCGGGTGCGGGCGGCGTCCAGGTAGGTGGCGTCCAGGATCTGGGGCAAGGCGACCTTCTCGCCAAACAAGCCACGGATGAACTGGGCGGCGGGCATGACCTGCTCGCGGGCTCTCTCGCTTGAGAAGTTCATTGGTGTTCCTCCAGAGAAAATCGAGGTTAAAAGAGGTTAAACGTTTTCGTTACGTAAGAAAAAAAGAAAGGCGCCCCTACCCCTAGGAAACCAGGGAGGGAACGGTCGCGCCCGGCACCAGGATGCCGGGAAGGACGATCTTCTTGGGCTTGTACGCCGCGCCCTTGTCGATGGCCGAGAAGAGCTCCTGCACAGCCGTCTGGCCCATGGCCTCGGCGTCCTGGCGGTAGGTGGTGAGCTCCGGGCGCATGTAGCGGGCAAGGAGGATGCCGTCGTAGCCCACGCAGCCCACGTCGACCCCCACCTTGCGGCCGTGGGCCACAAGCTCGTCCATGCCGCCCAGGTAAGAGATGTCATCGGGGAACAAAATGCAGGTAGGAGGCTCATCCAGGTCCATAAGGGCCGCGGTTGCGGCGGCCGAGGCCTCCGGATCGTGGAAGCGTGCCTCGCGCACGTAGGCGTCCGGCACCGCGATGCCGCGGCGGGCACACGCCGCGCGGAAGGCGGTGATGCGCTCGACCGTGACCAGGCCGGGCTCGCCGTGGATCATGGCGATGCGGCTGTGGCCCAGGCCCGCCACGTGGTCGACGATCTCTTCCATGCTGGCGGCGTTGTCGCTCCAGACGGAGGTGCGGCCGCGGAACTCGCGCTCGATCGAGACCACGGGAAGGGGGCTCGAAGACAGGCGCTCCAGGTCGTCCTGCTCGATGTTGCCGTTGCACACCAGCACGCCGTCGCAGTTGCGGCGCATGGCGTGGGCCGCGTAGCCGTACTCCGAGACGCCCTTGTCGGAAAGGAAGGTCAGGTCGTAGCCGGCCGCCTCGGCCGTGGCGCGCACGGCGGTGAGCATGCGCGAGAAGTACTCGTGGTCGAGGTTGTTCTGGTAGACGATGCCGATGTTGTACGAACGGGCGGTCTTAAGCGTCTGAGCTGCGCCGTTGGGGTAATAGTTAAGGCGCTTGGCGCACTCGCGCACGAGCTTGGCGTTCTTCTCGCTGATGCCGGGCATGTGGTTCAAGGCCTTGGACACGGCGGCCACGGAGAGGCCCGTTTCCTCGGCGATCATCTTGAGCGTTACCATGCGGGCCTCCCTTCTTGTTTTAGGCCACCGCGCCGGGTCCTGGCGCGGGCTGCGGGCGAAGTTAAACGTTTTCGCGTCTTAAGTATAACGCGGGAACGAATACGTTTTCGTTCTGATTTCGGCATCCCGCGAACGGTCGGTTTGCGGCGCCGAGCGGAAAAGGCCTTCTCCTTCGCCCGGCGCCAGGTGTCGCGCTGGCGGCACGGACGGGGTTTCGCGGGCCGGCCTGCGGCGGCCTGCGACGCGCCCCAGCCGCGCCCCGACCCCGCCCCTTACGCGAACGGGTTCTCGGTGGGGTACGGCAAGCTCGCCGGCTGGTTGTAGGCGATGTCCTCGATGCCCAGGTAGCGCAGCACCTCGAAGAGGGTCTTGCCCGCGTGGCTAAAGGCCACGGCGCCGTGGTGCGGGTAGCGCTTCTCGATAAGAACGTGGCGGTAGAAGCGGCCCATCTGCGGGATAGCAAAGATGCCGATGCCGCCAAAGGAGCGGGTGGCCACCGGCAGGATCTGGCCCTCGGCCACGTAGCTGCGAAGCTTGCCCTCCGAGTCGCACTGCAGGCGGTAGAAGGTGACGTCAGAGGCCGCGATGTCGCCCTCAAGGGTGCCGCGGGTGAAGTCGGGGTCGGAACCTTCCGGCTCCAGCAGGCGGTGCTGGATGAGCTGGTACTTGACCGCGCGGTCGGCGCACATCTTGCAGCTGGGGGTGTTGCCGCAGTGGAAGCCCATGAAGGTGTCGGTCAGGCTGTAGTCGAACTTGCCCTTGATGTCCTCGTCGTAGATGTATTGCGGCACGGAGTTGTTGATGTCGAGCAGGGTCAC
>CAVDTK010000180.1:0-3454 GCA_963611755.1 Oscillibacter sp. ER4 | reverse complement strand
AGGCCTATCGCCGAGACCTTCTCGACGGCATCCACGCCGAGCAGAAGAAGCTCGAATGCCTTGACTACCTCATCTACCAGCTGCGTTGCGAGACGGGCGACCGTTGCTGCCCTGGCAAGTAGCGAACGAAGGAGAACCCCCATGACTATCAAACAAACCGCAGGTCGCGAGCGTCTTGGTAACTTTGCGCCCGACTTTGCGCACTTCAACGACGACGTTCTTTTTGGCGAGAACTGGAACATTCCCGACATCGACCTCAAGACGCGCTGCCTGCTCACCGTGACCACCCTCATGGCCCAGGGCATCACGGACAGCTCGCTTGTGCACCACATCGCAAACGCCAAGGCGCACGGCGTGACCCGCAAGGAGCTGGTGGCCGCCGTCACTCATGCGGCCTTCTACGCCGGCTGGCCCAAGGCCTGGGCGACGTTTAACCTGGCCAAGGAGGTTTATGGGGACGACGAGACGGGCGACGGCGCGACGGGCGGCGGCGCGGCGAGCGACGGCGAGAAGCCCGAGTCCCACGGCGGCGCCTTTGGCCTGGGCGACCCCAATGACGCCTACGCGCAGTACTTCACCGGCCAAAGCTACCTCAACAACCTCACCGGCCCCGACGACTACCTGCCCATTCACAACGTGACCTTCGAGCCGGGCTGCCGCAATAACTGGCATATCCACCGCGCGAGCACGGGCGGCGGCCAGGTTCTTATCTGCGTGGACGGCGAGGGCTGGTACCAGGAGGAGGGCAAGCCCGCGCAGGCCTTGAAGCCCGGCGACATCGTGGAGATCCCGGCTAACGTCAAGCACTGGCACGGCGCGCGCAAGGACTCCTGGTTCAGCCACCTGGCCTTTGGTTTTCCCGGCAAGGACCTCTCCAACGAGTGGTGCGAGCCCGTGGACGACGACACTTACGACGCGTTGGAGGATTAAGACATGGCAGAGAAGAAAATGCTCGTGGCCTACTACAGCTGGACCAACGGAAACACCGAGAAGATCGCCGAGGAGCTGGCCCATGCCTGCGGCGCCGACCTGGCCCGCATCGAGACCGTTGAGCCGTACCCCGACGACTATGACACTACGGTCAAGCAGGCCCAAGACGAGGTCAACGCCGGTTTTGAGCCCGCGATCGAGCCGCTTGAGTTCGACCCGGCGGGCTACGACGTCATAGCTGTGGGCACCCCTACGTGGTGGTACACCATGGCGCCAGCGGTTAAGACTTTTATGCGCGGCGTTGACTGGGCCGACAAGACCGTGGTCCCCTTCCTGACCAATGCCGGTTGGGCCGGCGACGCCATCGAGGACATGGAGGACGCAGCGGCGGGCGCCGTGGCCGGCCCAAGCCTCGAGGTGCGGTTCGACTCCGCGGGCGGCGCGCGCCAGGAAACCCCGCAGCACGAGGTCGACTCCTGGATCAAGGAGGTCAAGGCCCTGCTTTAGGGCTTTGCCGGGCCCCGCGCCGTCTCGCGACCGCCCCCCCGCGACCGCCCGCCTGACCGCCCGGGAAAGTCGCTTGAGCCGCTGCTCAGCGCCGGTATACTTGCATTCCATCATCCAAGAGGTGGGAAGGGGCGCGCATGTCCGGTCAGGTGCTCGAGGCGTCACGTCCCGTTTCCCAGCGCCGGACGCCCGCCCGGTTGCGCGCCTTGGCCGTGGCCACCCTTGTCCTTCTCGCCGCCCTGTTTATCTGCCCCGTCGCGGCCCTTGCCTCTGACCAGGTCGTTCGTGTGGGCTACCCCATCGCCGAGGGTTACGAGACCGGCGGCGACGGCGAGCGCAAGGCCGGTTGGGGCTACGAGTACCTGCAGGAACTCGCCTATCACACCGGCTGGACCTATGAGTACGTCTACGGCGACTTCAGCGACCTGCTCGCCCAGCTGGCCGCGGGCCAGATCGACCTTCTCGGCAACGTTTCGTACACCGCCGAGCGCGACGCGGCCGGCTACCTCTATTCCTCAAACCCCCAGGGCGCCGAGAAGTACTACATCTGCGGCCTTGCGGACGACGAGAAGCTCGCCACGGCGAACCCGCAGGCCCTTTCCGGCGCCAAGATCGGCGTCTTGGCCGGCTCCTACCAGGAGGGCATCGCGCAGACGTGGATCGACGACGAGGGCATCGACGCCCAGCTCGTCGAATACGCCTCTAGCCAGGGGCTTGTTGATGCCCTCACGTCCGGCGAGGTCGACGCCGTGGTCAACACCGACACCGCGTCCCTGTCGACCTCGATCCCGATCTTCTACATCGGCAGCAGCGACTACTACATCGTGGCGGCGCCCGGCCGCGCGGACCTTCTCGCCCAGACCAACGCGGCCATGGCCCAGATCACGGCCACGAACCCGCACTTCAACGAGGAGATCCGCTCGGGCGGCTCGCTTTCCGGCACCGAGGCCCTGTACCTCACGAGCGCCGAGCAGGCCTGGGTTGACGCCCACGGCGGGACCGTGGCCTTGGGCTACCTCAGCCGGAACCTCCCGTATTCGGCCTGCGACGCGGACGGCCTGATGGACGGCGCCATCACCGCGCTTTGCGCCGAGCTCGAGAGCACCTTTGGCATCACGGTCGAGACGCGCGCCTACGCTACGACCGATGACCTTCTCGCCGCCGTCGCGTCGGGCGAGGTCGACGTCGCGGTCCCGCTCTCGCGCGACTTCTGGATTGCCGAGAACCGCGGCCTGGCGCAGACCGAGGCCATCGTCACGGCGGGAATCTCGCTGCTGACGCTGAACGAGCAGGGCAACTACCTGGGCACGGTTGGCTGTTCGCAGATGGACCCGCTCTCGAGCGAGTACCTGTCCCTCTTGTTCACAAACGGCGAGGTCCGCTCCTTCTCCGACACGCGAAGCGCAGTCGCCGCCCTGCGCTCCGGCCAGATCACGAGCCTCGCCGTCCCGTCCGCGAGCCTGGACACCATCAAGGACGCCTACGGCCTCGAGGGCGCGACCTCGATCGTCCTGCCCCAGACCGTCGAGCTGGCGGCGGTTCTCGCCAAGGGCCAGCCGGAGCTCTTGGACATCCTGGACAAGGCCATCGGCAACTCGCGCAACAACGTCGCGGCGGCCACGCTGTCGCACTACTCCTACGCCGACACCGACGGCACGCCGCTGTCCCGCTTCTTCGAGAAGAACGCGGTGCCGCTGCTCTTCTGCTTTGCCGCGGTTCTTCTCGCCGCCGTGTTGTGCCTGGTATGCGCCCTGCGCCGGGCGCAAGCCGCCGAGAAACGCGCTCGGACGGCGGCCGCGGCCAAGACCAACTTCCTCAACCGCATGAGCCACGACATCCGCACGCCGCTGAACGGCATCATCGGGCTTCTGCAGGTGAGCGACCTGCATCCCGGCGACGTCGAGGCCCTGGCGCAGGACCGCGCGCAGGAGCGCGTGGCCGCGAACCACCTGCTTGAGCTGCTGAACGACGTGCTTGAGATGGGCCGGCTGGAGGACGCCGACGTCGTGCTTGAGGA
>CAVDTK010000179.1:0-3483 GCA_963611755.1 Oscillibacter sp. ER4 | reverse complement strand
GAAGGGCGCGGGTGCGCGTAACATGTCTTGGCGGATATGTTCGCGGCGCCCGCGCTCTTGTGTGTCGCGGGCGGGTCGCGCGTCGGGCCGGGCTGCGGCCGGAAAGGAATCCTATGGTCAAGACCACTGTTTTGGGCTCCATGCCCGACGGGACGCCGGTCCACGTCTTTGAGATCGCCGGGGAGCATGCGCGCGTGCGGCTCATGGACCTGGGCGCCTCGCTCTTTGGGATGGATGTGCCCGACCGCGAGGGACATCTGACCGACGTCGTGCTGGGCTACGACGACGTGGAGAGCTACCTGGCGAGCGGCGCTTGCTTTGGCGCCACGGTGGGGCCTTCCGCCAACCGCTCAGGAAACGCCGAGGTCCTGGTGGGGGAGCGCGTCTACCACCTGCCGGGAAACGACGGGCCCAACCACGCCATCAACCTGCACACCGATTTTGATCACGGCCTGCACAAGCGCGTGTGGGAGGCCGAGGTCCTGGAGGGGCAGGCTGCCGTGCGCTTTAGTATCCGGGTGGCCGACGGCGAGTACGGCCTTCCCGGCAACCGCGTGTTCAGTGCGATATATCGCCTGGTAGAGGACGCGGACGGCTCGGCCGAGCTGGCGCTTGAGTACCTTTGTGAGACGGACGCGCCCACCTTCGTCAACATGACCAACCACAGCTATTTCAACCTGGCCGGGCACGGCGCGGGCACGGCGTTGGGCCACGAGGTCAGAATCGCCGCCGCGCACTACCTGCCGCTGGGCGAGGACTGCGTTTCTCGCGGGGACGTGGCCGATGTGGCCGGGACGCCCTTCGACTTTAGGGTGGCTAAGCTGGTCGGGCGCGACATCGCCGCGGCCGATGACCAGCTGAGAATCGCGCACGGCTACGACCATTGCTTCTGCGTGGACGGGTATGACGAGGGCGCCGCGGCGGGCGATGCCGATGACGTCGAACCGCGTCCCGGGCTTCTCGCCTACGAGCCGGAAAGTGGCCGTGAGCTGCGGATTTGCGTCTCGACACCGGGAGCGCACTTCTATACCGCCAACTGGTTCGACAACGACCCAGGCAAGGACGGCGCCGTCTACCAGGCCCGCGACGCCTTCGCCTTCGAGCCGGAGTTCTACCCCGACAATTCCCACCACGCCGACTGGCCGCACCCCGTGTGTGAGCCGGGTCGGCCGTTTGTGTCGAAGGTTTCCTGGCGTTTCTCGGTTAGGTAGGAGGACGGTTATGGCTGACGAGGACCTTCCGCGCCGCGACGCGTTGCTTCAAGATTTGATGCTGCGGATGATCGAGTTCGACGCGGGTGACGCACGGCGTATCCAGCACTTCATTAAGGTCGCGAGCTATGCCAGGACCATTGGTGTTGGTGAGGGTTACGGCCCGTCGTGCCTGCTCACGCTTGAGGCAGCGGCCATCGTCCACGATATCGGGATCCATCCGGCCGAGGAGAAGTACGGCAGCTGCGGCGGCAAGTACCAGGAGGAGCTGGGGCCGGAACCTGCGCGGCGGATGCTTTCCGAGGTGGGTTTCTCGGCCGAGCGCTGCGAGCGCGTGGCATTTCTCGTGGGGCACCACCATACCTACGACGCCATCGACGGCCCCGACTACCAGGCCTTGGTTGAAGCGGACTTCCTCGTGAACCTCTTCGAGGACGAGGCGAGCAAAACGGCCGTTCTCGCCGCCCGCGACCGCATTTTCCGCACCGCGACAGGCACCCGCCTCCTCGACCTAACCTTCGGGTTGTAGGGTTCGGGCCGCACGGCCTTCTCACCGTGCTACAAAATCACGGGGTGGGCGCAGCAAAAACCGTATTTTGCTACAAAACAACGGGGTGGGTGCACTTTTGACAGCGCCCACCCCGGCTTTTTGTAGCGAGACGGGCCCCGCGCAGCGCCCACCCCGCGATTTTGTAGCGCCCCCGCGGCGGCACCCGTCCATCGCCCTTGATACGACAAATTGCCTTACCACCTGAAAATCGCCAACTTTGGCGATTTTACGTCCTTACCTTCTCCAATTTTGGCGAAAATAAGGACGTAACGCATTTTAGAGGGAGGCACCTCGATGGACAGAGACCTTATGGAAAAGCTCATCGCGTGGCGAGACAAGAAGCGCAGGAAGCCCCTTATCCTCAACGGCGCCCGCCAGGTTGGCAAGACGTGGCTGCTCAAGGAGTTCGGACGCCTTGCTTTCCAGAACGTGGCGTATGTCAACCTCGATGGTAACCAGGTGATGAAGGAGCAGTTCGAGCTCGGCTACGACATCGACCGCATTATCTCGGCCATACAGTTCGAGACCGGCGAGGCGGTCAATGAAGAAACGACGCTCATAATCCTCGACGAGATCCAGGAGTGCCCCCGCGCCCTCACGGCGCTCAAGTACTTCTGCGAGAACGCGCCGGGCTATGCCGTCGTGGCGGCGGGTTCTCTTCTCGGCATCACGGTGCACGAGGGAACGGGTTATCCCGTGGGGAAGGTCGACACCCTGGACCTGTATCCGCTGAGCTTTTGCGAGTTTCTTGGCGCGACGGGAAACTCCGACCTGCGAAGACTTGTCGACGAGGGCGATGCGCGCCTGATCAGCTCGTTCGAGAGCCGGCTTACGCCGCTTTTGCGCCAGTACTACTACGTGGGCGGAATGCCGGAAGCTGTCTGCGCATTTCTGGAAAGCGGGCTGCTTGAGGACGTCAGGGAGATCCAGGACGCCATCTTGCTTGGATACGAGCGCGACATCTCGAAGCATCTCACCAGGACCGAGGCAGAGTATGCCATTGCCGCGTGGAGGTCGATTCCTTCTCACCTGGGAAGGGAGAACAAGAAATTCGTCTTTGGGCATATCGCCGAGGGCGCGCGGGCAAGAAACTACCAAGCCGGCATAACATGGCTTGCGCAGGCCGGTATCGCGGTGAAGGCCAACAGGGTCACGAAGCCGGGGCTGCCTTTGAGCGCGTACGCCGATGGGTCGGCCTTCAAACTGTTTCTTCTCGACGTCGGCTTGCTTGGGGCTATGGCCAAGCTCGATAAACGCGCCGTTATTGGCGGCAGCTCGATCTTCCAGGAGTTCAAGGGCGCTTTGACCGAGCAGTACGTCTGCCAGCAGTTGATCTCGGAATGCGGGATGCGGCCCCATTATTGGTCGGCGGAGAACTCCACGGGCGAGATCGACTTTCTGGTGCAGGATGGGTCCGACGTCGTGGCGATCGAGGTGAAGGCTGAGGAAAACCTGCGCGCGAAAAGCCTGCGTGCATTCAAGGAGAAGAACCCGGGCGTGACGGCCGTTCGCTTTAGCCTTTCGGGCTATCGCGAGCAGGACTGGGTGGTCAATGTGCCGCTGTACGCGATGAGCGACAGGGGGCTTTGGCGAGGTGGAGCGTGACGCGGGCTCGTGCCTTGCCGGTCTTCTCACCGTGCTACAAAATTGCGGGGTGGGCGCTGCTGGAAGGGCTTTTTGCTAGAAAAGCGCGGGGTGGGCGCAGGCAAAACGGGGTTTTGC
>CAVDTK010000178.1:0-3602 GCA_963611755.1 Oscillibacter sp. ER4 | reverse complement strand
CGTCCATGCCGGTGGCGGCGGTGAGGCCGGCGGGCATGGAGGCCATCATGTCGGGATCGACGACGGCGACCTCGGGGGCGTCGTTGGTGTCGACGCACACGAACTTGCGGACCTTCTCGGGGTCGGTGATGACGTAGTTGATGGTGACCTCGGCCGCGGTGCCGGCGGTGGTGGGCACGGCAATGGTGAAGACGGCGTGGTTCTTGGTGGGGGCGACGCCCTCGAGGGAGCGGACATCGGCGAACTCGGGGTTGTTGATGATGATGCCGATGGCCTTGGCGGTGTCCATGGAGGAGCCGCCGCCGATGGTCACGATGGCGTCGGCCTCGGCGGCCTTGAAGGCCTCGACGCCGTCGAGGACGTTCTGGATGGTGGGGTTGGGCTTGATCTCGGAGTAGAGGCTCCAAGCGATGCCGGCGGCGTCGAGCTCGTCGGTGACCTTGGCGGTCACGCCGAACTTAACGAGGTCGGGGTCGGAGCAGACGAAGATCTTCTTGTAGCCGCGGCGCTCGAGCTCGCCGGGGATCTCCTTGATGGCGCCCTTGCCGTGGTAGCTGATGGTGTTGAGGACGAAACGGTTAGCCATGCTGCAATCCTTTCGATTGACCCTTGCGCGCCGAGCTTCTCAGCGCAGACTCACTAGGTAGTGTAATACCCAATTTTTCCAAAGTTCGAAAAACTTTTTCCAAAATAGGTGAGCGGCCGAAAATTTACTCCATGCGGACCCAGGCCCAGGTGCCCTCGCCGTCGTCGTAGTCCATGGGGGCCAGCGCCACGAAGCCGCGGCGGCGCGTCTCGGGCATGGTGAGGGCGCAGATCTCGGCCTGGACGGGCGAGGGGCCAAGGGCGCGCTCGGGCAGGTCGATGTAGACGGTGCCCACGAGCTCCGAGGCGATCTCCTCGCCGGGGACGCCGTCGATGTTGAACGACCCCAGGACGCAGCGCTGGGGCTCGCCCCAGTCAAAGCCGTCGAGGGCCTCTGCCAGCGACTCGTATGCCTTGACGAGCTTCTGGACCGATGCATCTGCCATGATGGTTCCTCTCGTTTGATGGGCTTCTCGCCGGGTGAAAACCGGCCTCGTGACCACAAAGTATGTGCGTGGCGGGCGGCGGCGAGAAGGGCGTCTCCGCAGCCGTGCGAAGTTGTTCGGCGGTCGGCGTTTGCGCACGTGGTTGTGTGCGCGAGGTGTGCAGGCGGGGCCGCGGCGGGCGCCCCGATTTGGCCGCGGCGCGCCCAAGGCGTACAATTCCTCGAATCTATTGGCCCATGAAAGAAAGGAATACATGGCCCGTAAGCTCACCGAAGAGGAGCGCAAGAACATCAACCTTCTAACTGGTGTCCTTTGCCGAGCCCTCCCTGCGAGCCAGCGGAACTTTGGAGCGAGCATTGCCAGCGCCCTCGTGCGCATCCCCCGAGACGTGATCACCGAGAAGGACCTCAAGCGCGTGATGGCCAAGTACGACGAGCTCAAGGACGAGCTCGCGGCTGTGGCCAAGGCGGAGATCCTGGACCTGGTGGCCGAGGGGAAAAAGCCCAGCGACACGACCTACACCCTGCGGATTCCCGCGGAAGCCGACGAGCCGGCCGAGAGCCCTGAGGACGACAAGACGTCCGAGCAGGCGGCCGAGAAGCCCGCCGACCAGACGCCGGAGGCGCAGCCGGGGGAGGAGCCGCAGGTCGCGCAGGCGGACGCCGAGGCAAAGCCCGAGCCAAAGAAGAAGCGCACTCGCACGAGGTCCCGCAAGAAGAAGGCGGCAGAGCCCGAGGTTGAGGCGGCTCCCCAGGGCGGCGAGGCGGCAGCAGTGACCGCGCCCGCACCCGCACCCGCACCCGCACCTGCGCAGGACAATGCGGCCCCGGCCGCGATCGACGGCGGCGTCGAGAAGGACGCTCCGGCGGAGAAGGACGCGGAACCGCAGGTAGCGGCCCCGTCCGAGGTCGACGCGGCTGCCGAGCCGCAGGTTGAGGCGACGCCGGAACCCGAGGACGCCCCGGAGCCGGAGGCCGTCGAGGACCAGGCTGAAGAGGCCCCCGAGCCGGCTGCAGCTCCTGAACCCACGTCCGACCCCGACCCCGCTCCCGCCCCCGCACAGGACAAGAAACCCGCCGGCAAGCCGCGTCGGTCTTCTCGCCGTGGGGGCAACAAGCCCGACGAGCAGGCCCTGGCTAAGGTCCCCTACGTGCGCCGCGGAAGCGAGGGCGACGCCGCCATCCGCGCCAAGATCGTTGGGCTTGACCAGCGCTTTTGGCTCAACGGCTGGCTGCTTTCGCACCCCGGCGCCTACACACTGTACGAGAAGGAGATCTGCGGCCTCAACGAGGCTCTGCTCAACGGCACCCTGCCCGGCGACATCACGCGCCGCCAGCTTGCCTACCAGATGGGCGGCGACGAGAAGTTCTTCGAGTACGGCTCCGACGGTTTCAGGCTGCTGCGCGCGATGGGCATGGAGGACGTCATTCGCCATCGCCCGATGCCCAAGCCCGACATCATCTACCACGCGCCGCGGCGCCGCAAGCACATGCGCGTGCTGGTCACCGAGAACCTCGATCCCTGGCTTGACGTGCGCGACCTTATGTACGAGGAGGGCCGCAGCGTCATCTTGGGCGAGCGCATCCACGCGGTGGTCCTGGGCGGCGGCATGCCGGTTTTGGAGCACAACCGCCTGGCGCTTCTGCTGGACAGCCTT
Source organism: Oscillibacter sp. ER4 (assembly GCA_963611755.1). Classification (GTDB taxonomy): domain Bacteria; phylum Actinomycetota; class Coriobacteriia; order Coriobacteriales; family Atopobiaceae; genus Paratractidigestivibacter. The sequence goes on along the minus strand of CAVDTK010000178.1, from coordinate 914 downwards.
GGCGCCGACACGCTCGAGGTCCTTTACTGGGGCGACATCGACCGCGCCGGCCTGGACATCTACGCCAAGCTCGACGACCTTCTCGACAGCAAGTACAACCTGCAGCCGTTTACCGCCGGCTACCAGCTGATGTGCGACCGCGCGATGGAGCGCTTCCCCGACCCGTGCGACAACGAGCAGACCGGCCAGATCAACATCGAGGTGGGGGACTGCTCGCTGATCTGCGGTGGCCTCACGCCCGAGGCGGCCGACTACGCGCGCGCCGTCATCGAGAACTGCGGCCTGGTGCCCCAGGAGATCCTGACCAAGCGCGACCTGTAGCTCGCCTGGTCCGGCCTTCGCGCCCGACGTGGCCGGCGTGCCCGGCGCAACCCACATTCACGAGCCCGCCCGCGGAACCCACGATCCGCGGGCGGGCTTTGCTGTATTGTCTGATGACCAAGCCAAGGAGGGCCTATGCCGCAGCGCGATCTAGTTGTTGGGTTGTATGACGCCGTCGAGTATTGGCGCATGGTCCGCCGATCGGGCGCGGATCAGGGGTACTCCGGTGTGTTTGGTGCCCGTGAGCTGCGGCTTTGCGAAAGAGTCGAGCTGGCAAAGACGGCTTGCGGCACGCTCGGCAGGTTGCAGGTGGTGGCTCCGTCCGTCGCTGAGCGGCCGCAATCCGCTGAGCTTGAGGCGCATGTGTGGACGGGGTCGCAGAGCCGCGATGCCATGGCTGTCCTGGGCAAGGGCGTGCGCGTGAGCGGGATCATGCAGGCCATCGTGCAGCTGGGGCTTGTTGCGGACTTGGTCGATGTCATGGCGATCGCCTACGAGTTCTGCGGGACTTATGTGCTGGCGTCAAATGAGCCGCGCGGCTTCGTGACTAATGTTGAACCCATGATCGACCCCTGTGAGCTGCGTGCCTATGC
>CAVDTK010000177.1:0-3706 GCA_963611755.1 Oscillibacter sp. ER4 | reverse complement strand
GACATCAACCTTGAGGCCAAGGCCCTCTCTGCCCTGGGTGCCTTCTCGGCCTCTGACCTGGCCGTCATTTCAAAGCAGGTGCCCGTCGAGAGCGCGCGGCGCCAAGAGCCCGCCCTCGACCTCGAGGTCTTTATAGGCCGCGACCTGGGACAGCTGGCCTTCTTCGAGGCCGTGGGCGCAGGCCTTGCGCCCACGGCCACCGTCACCGTTCGCGGCGAAGAGATCCCGGTGCTCGTGCCCGCGACCGACCAGTTTGCCGCGCGCCTTGCCAAGGTGGCGAAGCTGCGCGCCAAGTGGGCCCGCCGCGAGGACGTGACCTGCTACCGCGTCTACGACGCCGACCTGCCCGACTACGCCGTCTCGATCGAGCTCTACGAGGGCTCCGAGACCCCCGGCCGCTGGCTCCAGATCTCCGAGTACGCCCCGCCCAAGGGCGTGGACCCCGACCTGGCGCACCGCCGCCTGATGGACGTGCTTACCGTGGCCCCGCGTGTCCTGCAGGTGCCGGACAACTGCGTCAACCTGCGCGTCCGCACCCGCGCCCGCGGCGGCTCCCAGTACGCCGACGAGGGCAGCGCCGCCGCTCCTAAGACCAACTACCAGGCCCACCGCGGCCAGCGCGCCGACATGGCCCGCCGCCACAAGCCGAGCCTCACCGACCTGCCCGCGGGCGCCCACCTGGTGGATGAGGGCGGTCTCACCTTCGAGGTCAACTTCTCGGCCCGCCTGGACTGCGGCATCTTCCTTGACCACCGCATCACGCGCTCCATGGTGCGCGAGATGATGAAGGAGACCAAGGGCTCCAAGCGCTTCCTCAACCTGTTTGCCTACACGGGCACAGCCACCTGCTACGCGGCCGACGGCGGCGCCAAGTACACCACCACGGTCGACCTCTCCAACCCCAGCCTCGAGTGGGCCCGCCGCAACATGGCGAGAAACGGCTTCACCGGCCCCAACCACGAGTTTGTCCAGGCAGATGTCCTGTCCTGGGTCAGCGAGCAGCGCCACACGGCCAACCGCTGGGACCTGATCTTCTGCGACGTGCCCACCTTCTCCAACTCGCAGCGCATGAAGAAGTCCAGCTGGGACGTCCAGCGCGACCATGCCGAGCTGATCATCGGCGTTTCTCGTTTGCTCATGCGCGGCGGCCGGGCGATCTTCTCGTGCAACCTGCGCGGCTTCAAGCCCGACGAGGAGATGCTCGAGCGCGCCGGCGTGGTCCTGGAGGACATAACAAAAGAAACCATCCCCGAGGACTTCTCGCGCAACTCCAAGATCCACCACTGCTATATTGTGAGACGAGGCTAACTTCTCCAAAGGGGATTTCCCGTGCGCTACGACATCGTCGACAGTCACCTTCACTACACCGACTTCCGCCAGAAAACCGATGGTTTTCCTGCGCTTATGCAGGCCATGGACAAGGCGGGCGTCTCTCAGACCCTGCTTTTTGGCACGGCCATGACCAAGCAGTGGAGCGAGGGCATCAAGGAGCCGCCCACCTATTACCTCACGGACCCGTCGCCGTGCTACTACTACTCGGGCACCGATTTCTTGCTGCTGGCAGACTACGAGCGCCAGCCCAGGGAGGTCCGCGACCGCGTCTTTCCCTTTGTGTGTGGCGTGAACCCCAACGACCGCTTTGCCGTCGACCAGATCGACCGCCTGATGGAGCTCTATCCCAACACCATCTGCGGCATCGGCGAGCTCATGAGCAGGCACGACGACCTCACGTCTTTGACCTACGGCCCCGCGCCCCACGTCGACCACCCCGCGTTTCTCGCCATCTACGACTACGCCGCGGCTCACGGCCTGCCGGTGCTGGTCCACCACAACATCACCCGCCCGCACATGCGCCAGGTCATGCACCTGGGCGAGCTCGAGGCGGCCCTTGCGCACAACCGCGACTGCAAGATCATCTGGCCCCACATCGGGATCTCCCGCTACGTCATGGTGCCGGGCCTGCCCGAGATCGCCGACCGCCTCTTGCGCGAGAACCCCAACCTGTGGATCGACATCTCGTGGGTGGTCTACGACTACTACTTCTTGGACGAGTGCCCCGAGGGTTTCCAGCCGGGCACGACCCTGGACACCTGGGTGGACCTTCTCGAGCGCTGGCCCGATCGCTTCTTGCTGGGGACCGACGTCTTGGGCCACTGGCAGGCCTATCCCCAGACCATCGCCAAGTATTACAAGCTGCTCGACCGCCTGACGCCGCCGACCGCCCGCGCCGTCTGCCACGACAACGTCTTGGGCCTCATCAAGCGCTACGACGACTAGGGGGCGAGAAGGGCGCGATGCAGGTGCGCGAGAAGTCCGCGAGAGAAGCCCACGAACCCTCCTGGACCCCCGCCCGCCGATCCCTCGCGGACGCCCGCGGAAAGACTTTCACAACACCTGTGGCCTGCGGCGCATTTGATTTTTCGCGCCCGCGGGCCACGCTTTTCTCGCCACTTCGCGCCGCTCGTCGTTTCGTTGGGCTAACTTGCGCCAAAGGCTACTAGAATGTTCCCACGTGAGTAAATTGGGCGCCCCATCCGCGCCCGTTTAGGAAGTGGGGGAACCATGGATCAAAGCATCGAGTCCACCGTCAAGACCTGGCAGGACAACGTCCACGAGGCCGACCTGGCCCAGGAGCTGGATGCCCTGGTCGCCGAGGACGGCGATAAGCTCTACGACGCCTTCTACCGCAGCCTGGCCTTTGGCACCGCGGGCCTTCGCGGCACGCTGGGCGTGGGCACCAACCGCATGAACGTCTACGTCGTGGCCCAGGCCACCAAGGGCGTCGCCGACTACCTCAACGCCCACTACGAGAACCCCACCCTGGCCCTGGCCCGCGACTCGCGCCTCAAGGGCGAGGACTTCCAGAAGATCGCCGCCGGCATCCTGGCCGCCAACGGCGTCCACGTCTACCTCTACCCGCGCATCGAGCCCGTCCCCACGCTGTCCTTCGCGGTGCGCCACCTGGGCACCTCCGCCGGCATCGTGCTGACCGCCTCCCACAACCCCGCCGCCTACAACGGTTATAAGGTCTACAACGACAACGGCGGCCAGATCACCGACGAGGCCGCGGCCGAGATCTCCGCAAACATCGCCAAGGTCGATCCCTTCGAGGCCTTCGCCGGCGCCATGGACTTCGACGAGGCTCTGGAGAAGGGCCTGGTCGAGTGGACGCCCGAGGAGGTTCTCGACAGCTTCATCGAGAACATCAAGAAGGTTTCCGTCCCCGGCTTCAAGGCCTCCGACGGCTACAAGGTCGTCTACACCCCGCTCAACGGCACCGGCATGGAGTGCGTGACCCGCATCCTCAAGGAGATCGGCGTCGAGGACGTCTCGGTCGTGCCCGAGCAGGCCGAGCCCGACGGCAACTTCCCCACGTGCAACTACCCCAACCCCGAGTTCCGCGCCGCCCTTGACCTGGCCCTGAAGCTCGCCGAGGAGGTCAAGCCCAACCTCGTGGTGGCCACCGACCCCGACGCCGACCGCATGGGCACCGCCATCCCGCACGACGGCGACTACGTGCTGCTCTCCGGCAACGAGATGGGCGTCCTGCTCATGGACTGGCTGGCCAACATGGCTGCCGAGAACGGCGAGGACGTCTCCGCCAAGGTCGCCGTCTCCACGATCGTCTCGTCCTCCATGCCCGACGCCATTGCCAAGGACAAGGGCTTCGAGATGCGCCGCGTCCTCACCGGCTTCAAGTACATCG
>CAVDTK010000176.1:0-3755 GCA_963611755.1 Oscillibacter sp. ER4 | reverse complement strand
TCCTCGCCGCGCTACCCCGGACCACTACACTTGTCGGGTATGGCGAGAAACCCGGTGCGCCGCGACCCGCGCGAACCGGCCGCGGACCACGCGAACCGGCGCGCGGACCCAACCACGCCCTTCTCGCCAAGCACCTGCCGCCAACAGAAAGCCGAGGACCCGTGGACGAAGCGACAAAAGACCTCCTGGCCACGGCGGCGGAGAAAAGCACGGCGGCCATCGCCGTCATCCAGCTTGAGTTCGACAAGATGGGCGCGGCCACCGACTGGGTCCTGCTCGACGTGAACCCCACCTTCACCTCGTGGAACAACAAGACGCCCGACGAATGCCGCGGCCGCCGCTTCTACGCCGACCTCCACCCCGAGGGCGACCGCAAGTGGCTTTCCGCCTACTGCCAGGCCGCGACCGAGGGCCGCGCTATCGAGTTCGAGGACTTCTCGCCAGAAGTGGGCCGCTACCTGCGCATTCGCGTGACGCCCCTAGACCAGGAGGGACACTGCCTCCTCTTCATGGTCCCGCGCAACATGGGCCTTGCCGAGGACAGCATCGACGACTACAGCCTGCTGCGCTACGACGTGGGCCCGCACGAGTCGGCCATGCTCGACGCGCTGTTTCTGGACTACACCTTCATCGACATCTGCGACCTTCTCGCCGACACCATGCGCCCCATCAAGGGCAGCTTCTTTGCCCACCGCGCCACGGCCATGAAGGTCCTGGGGTCCGACAACCCGCCCTACTCCGCCTGGATCGAGTGGTGCTTCAACAACATCGTGGTCAAGAAGGAGTCGCCCGAGTTCCTGGACATCCTGAATCCCCGCTCGCTCATGGACGCGCTCGAGCGCCAGCAGCGCATCGCCTACCGCCACCGGACCCTGCCCAACGCCGCCGGCAACGAGTACTTTGAGATCCAGGTGGTCAAGGTCTACTCAAACGAGAAGACCTACCAGGTCATCGTGGGGTACCGCCCCATCGACCAGCTCATCGCCGAGGAGCGCCAGATGCAGGCGCGGCTCGAGGACGCGCTGGACCGCGCCCAGCAGGCGGCGCACGCCAAGTCCACCTTCCTCTTCAACATGAGCCACGACATCCGCACGCCCATGAACGCGATCATCGGCTTCACGGACCTTCTGGAGACCCACGCCGGCGACCCCGAGCGCGTGGCCGACTACACCGCCAAGATCAAGGGCTCCAGCGAGTACCTGTTGTCCCTGGTAAACGACATCCTTGAGATGGCGCGCATCGAGAGCGGCGCCGTGGCCCTGGACGAGACGGTCATCGACGCCGGGCAGATCAACGACTCGATCTACTACGTCTTCATGAACCAGATGGCCGAGAAGCACATCCGCTTCACCCGCAGCATGAACGTGCGCCACCACTACCTGTGGTGCGACGTCACCAAGCTCAAGAAGATCCTGCTCAACGTCTTGTCCAACGCCTACAAGTACACCCTCGAGGGCGGAAGCGTGAGCTTTTCTATCGAGGAGCTGCCATGCGACGACCCGCAGGTCGCGCCCATCCGCACCGTGATCCGCGACACCGGCATCGGGATGAGCAAGGCGTTTCTCGCCACCATCTTCGAGAGCTTTAGCCGCGAGAAGACCTCGACCGAGAGCGGCCAGGGCGGCACCGGCTTAGGGATGGCCATCGTCAAGCAGACCGTCGACCTCATGGGCGGGACCATCGACGTCGAGAGCGAGCAGGGCGTGGGCACCACGTTCACCATCGTTTTGCCCCACCGCATAGCCACGGCGGCCGAGTACGCGGCCCTGGTCGCGGGCGCGGGCGACGCGGCGGGCGGCAGCGGTGACGGCGCGGACGGGCGGGCTTCTCGCGAGCGGGAGTTCTTCCGCGGCAAGCGCCTGCTTCTGGCCGAGGACAACGACCTCAACGCCGAGATCGCGCAAACCATCCTGGAAGACGCCGGTTTTGCCGTGGACCGCGCGGCCGACGGCGTGGAGTGCGTGGGCATGCTCGAGGCGGCGCCCGCCGGCCGCTACAACGCCATCCTCATGGACATCCAGATGCCCGTCATGGACGGCTACAAGGCCTGCGAGGTCATTCGCGGCCTGGACGACAAGGCCCTGGCGAGCATACCCATCGTGGCCATGACGGCCAACGCCTTCGCCGAGGACAAGCGCCGCGCGCTGTCAAAGGGGATGAACGCCCACGTGGCCAAGCCCATCGACATCGCTGAGCTGCACCAGACGCTCGTCAACCTGCTGTAGGGGCGGGTCGGCCCGCCAGGGCTTCTCGCCGAATGGGGGGCCGGCAAGTCGATACCCCCTATCTGTAATTTGTGTATGCTACCCGTTGGCGCCCTCTAACATTCAGCTGAAAAGCGCCTTTATGCTAGTCTAGGAGGGCTGCAACTATGTCTTATCCGGTTAAGACGCTCGTCGAAGGGATAATTGAAGCACCATGACGCTCCTTGAACTCCTCAACCTGCTGAAGAAGCACCTGAAGCTCGTGGTGATTCTTCCCATCGTGTGCGCGCTGTGCATGGGCGTGTTCAGCCTTGTCTTCATGCAGAACACCTACACCGCCACCACCAGCATGTACGTCCTCGTCAAGAACGAGAACTCCAGCAACTCGGTGTCGTCTTCGGACCTCTCCGCCTCCCAGATGATCACCAACGACGTCTCGCAACTGCTTGACTCGGACCGCGTGACCAAGGAGGTCGCCAAGCAGCTGGGCATGGAGAACCTCAAGGGCTTCAAGACCAGCGTCACCTCCTCCACCACCTCCCGCGTGCTCACGCTTTCCGTCACCAGCACCAACGCCGAGGAGTCCGCGCAGGTGGCCCGCTCCATGGCCAAGAGCGTCTCTGAGATCGCCCAACAGGTCATGAACGTCGAGTCCATCAACGTCATCGACGAGGCCGAGGCCCCCACCTCCCCCAGCGGCCCCAACCGCAAGCTTTACATCGCCGTGGCCTTCCTCGCCGGCCTTTTTGTGGCTGTCGCCATCGTTGTCCTGGCCGACATGCTCAACACCAAGATCCGCAACGAAGCTGAGCTCGAAGAGCTGCTGGGTGTCCCCGTCGTCGGGCGCATCCCTCGCATGTAAGGGGTACTGATCAATGTTTGGTAAGAAATCCAGCGGCTCCAAGTCTTCGAGCGACCAGGTCTTCCTGCAGAACGCCGTCAAGACCCTCGTGGCCAACATCCGCTTCGCCTCGGTCGACAACCCCATCCGCGTCATCGGCGTGACCTCCTCGATCCCCAACGAGGGCAAGTCCACGACCTCCTACGCGCTGAGCCAGGCCCTGGCCAACGGCGGCCAGTCCGTCCTTCTCATCGACTGCGACCTTCGCCGCCGCTCTTTGGCCAACATGATCGGCGTCCACGCCCAGGCGGGCATCTACGCCGTGCTCTCCGGCCAGACCGACATCGAGGACGCGGCCGTGCGCACCAAGACCCAGGGCCTCTACCTGCTCGACTGCGAGCCGCACATCCCCAACCCGGTGGACATCCTGTCCTCCAGGCGCTTCAAGAACTTCGTCGCCCAGATGCGCGAGAAGTACACCTACGTCGTTATCGACACCCCGCCGCTGTCCGCCTTCGTCGACGGCGCCGTGATCTCCCAGAACGTCGACGGCATGCTGCTGGTCGTGCGCCAGGACCTCACCAAGCGCGACGAGATCCTTGCCTCCTTCGAGCAGCTCAAGAAGGCCGACGCCAACGTCATCGGCACCGTCATGACCTTCTGCGAGAGCGACAAGAGCGAGTACTACTACAGCTACTACAACAAGGACG
>CAVDTK010000175.1:0-3757 GCA_963611755.1 Oscillibacter sp. ER4 | reverse complement strand
CCTGCGGGAGCGCGGAGATCGCGTCGTCGTTTGCCTTGGACTCGTCCTTGAGCTTAAAGCGGACGCGGGTGATGCAGTGGGCAACGGAGTTGACGTTGCTCGGGCCGCCGACCAGATCAACGATCTGGGCTGCGAGCTCGTCGTACTTACCAGCCATGTTTCTCTTCCTTTCCTTGTGGTGCAAATGCCGGATATATCTGTGGTCGCCGGGCACCGGGCCCTTGGAGCCGGCGACAAAGACACCTGAGTTGTGGTGGAGCGGGTGGAGGAGGGGCCTTACTGCCCCGTGGGTTTCTCCCTGGGCTGCAATTGGTTGAGATGCATCATGAGGTAGAGCATCTCCTCGTCCGTGCAGCTCCAGTTGTGCGCGTGCTCGAGGTACTGGCTGATCGCCATAGCGATGCGGTACGTCTCGGGGAAGTCGCGCGCCGCCTGGTGGAACAGCGACAGGTTGGCCGTCTGGACGGCCGCGCCCTTCATGAGGCGGCGGATGAGGTAGCGCGTGTGGGTGACAAAGCGCACGTAGGCGTAGCAGGTACGGTCGAGCTCGAAGCCCACCTGGCTCTCGACGACATCGGTGATGTCCTCGAGGATCTTGGTGGTCTTGATGAGCTCGTCGATGTTCTTGGCGGGCGCCGCGGTGCCCAGCTCGGAGTTGACGAGGTGCAAGGCGATGGAGGCCGCCTCGCCCTCGGGGAGAAGGACACCGGTGTGGTCCTGCACGATGGCCAGGCCCTGGATGCCCAGGGCGTGCTCGCGCTGGTAGACGCGGGCGACGTCGGCGGCCAGGGGGTTCTCGATCTCGATGCCGTCGCGGGTGCGGTCGACCGCGAACTGCAGGTGGTCGGCCATGACGAAGGGCAGGCTCGCCGCCAGCTGGCAGCCAAGGTTGGCACGGGCCAGGTCGGCGATGTCGGAGGAGGCGAGAAGCACCTCGTCGGTGACGTCTGCCAGGGCGTCCGGCGAGTTGCCGCCGTCGCTCACGAAGATCTTCTCGATGACGGACGCGTCCTCGAGCTCGTAAGGCATGGAGGGAAAGCCGACGCCCTTGCCAAAGATCACGACCTCGTCGCCCGCGTCTGAGCACGCGAGTGCGACGTTGTTGTTGATCTTCTTGAGGATTAGCATAAAAAATACTCCCCGTTACATCAGGCGCAGAATGGATGCTTCTAGCTGGCTTTCCCTGCGCAAGTGATGCCTCCCGGAGAGTAACAAACTCGCGTTGCGTATGCGACTATAGGGGCTGGGGCGCAGGCCCGGCCGCTCACGGCGGCGAACGGTATGGATTCGCGCGTGAGCGGCCTGGGGGCTGGGGCGCCGGGGCGCGGACCCGGGGCGCCGGCTGCCGCGCGGGCTTTGCCGCCCCGGGCCCCTGCGATTAAATCAAGCCCAGGTGAGAGAAGGCGTTGTAGAGGCCGTCCTTGTCCACGTCGGTCGTGACGTAGCCGGCCGCGGCCTTGGCCTCTTCTCCGCCCGAGCCCATGCAGACGCTTTCGCCGCAGCACTCGAACATGGGGATGTCGATCTTGGCGTCACCGAAGGCGATGGTGTCGGCGATCTGGGCGCCCAGGTGGTCGAGAAGCACGTGGACGGCGTGGGCCTTGTCGATGCCGCGCACGCCCATGTCGCCAAAGAGCGCGGTCTCGCCGGCGCCGCCCCAGGTGTGGCACTCGAGGTCGGGGAACTCGGCGATGGAGTCCAGGTGGTCCTGGTAGCTCGAGAGGATGAAGCTCACCTTGTTGAGGTCGTCTCGGTAGAGCTCGCCGCCGTAGACCATGCCGTGCATGACGTCGTCGGTCTCAAGGGTGTCGGCATTGGGCGCGCCCTTGCGGCCCGCGTAGATGCGCAGGACGGGGCGGGCGGCCTCACGGAAGTTCTCGCTTGCGAACAGGCCGTTGTTGCTCTCAAGGTAGAACTCGAGGCCGCGGCCGTGGAGCCAGTCGACGATGTGGCGGCACTGCTCGGCGGTGATGAGCTGGTGCATGACGACCTCACCGTCGGACTCAACGTAGGAGCCGTTGCCGCCGATCATGCCATCGAAGCCGATCTCGGAAAGCTCGGGCGGGATCTCGGCCTTGCTGCGGCCGGTGCACATGTAGGCGCGGTGGCCGTTGGCGCGCGCGGCGCGGATGGCGCGCTTGGCGGACTCGGGGATGTTGTTGTCGTAGTCGGTGATGGTGCCGTCCACGTCGAGGAAGAGGATCTTCTCGCTGCTCATGGCGCTGCTCCTTTTGCGGTCGTTTCTTATGAGAAAACCGGGGCGAGCGGGCGTGCGCTCACCCCGGTTTACCTGCGCGGGATTGCTTTTTTCTTCTCGGTGAGAAGGGTCGTTACTAGTCCAGGCCCTCGGCGCCGTTGGAAGCGATGATCTTCTGGTAGGCGAAGAAGGAGTCCTTGCGCAGGCGCTTGTTGGTGCCGGTGCCGTCGTCGTGCTTGTCGACGTAGATGAAGCCGTAGCGCTTGCGCATCTCGCCGGTGCCGGCCGAGACCAGGTCGATGGGGCCCCACCAGGTGTAGGCGATGAGGTCGACGCCGTCGTCGACGGCCTCGCCCATGGCCTTGATGTGGCTCTGCAGGTAGGCGATGCGGTAGGAGTCGTGGATCGAGCCGTCCTCCTCGACGGTGTCGTAGGCGCCCATGCCGTTCTCGACGACCATGAGGGGCAGCTGGTAGCGGTCGTAGATCTCGTTGAGCGAGAAGCGCAGGCCGTCGGGGTCGATCTGCCAGCCCCAGTCGGTGGACTTGAGGTAGGGGTTCTTGCCGCCGAAGGTCATGTTGCCGGCCGACTGCTCGACGTCGTGGGTGCCCACGATGTTGCTCATGTAGTAGCTGAAGGTGTAGAAGTCGATCTTGCCGGCCTCGATGTCGGCCATGTCGCCGTCGGCGATCTGGAGCTCGACGTCGTGCTCGCGCCAGAAGCGCTTGGCGTAGGAGGGATAGCAGCCGCGGGCCTGGACGTCGGAGCAGTACCAGTTCATCTCGCGCATCTGGCGCTGGTTGAGCAGGATGTCGGCGGGGTCGCAGGTGGCGGCGTAGGACAGGATGAAGCAGTCCATGTTGCCCATCTTGAGCGCGGGGTAGTTCTCGTGCGCGTAGCGGATGGCGCGGCCGGAGGCCACGAACTGGTGGTGGAGGGCCTGGTAGCGGGCCTGGAAGGTGGTGTGGACGCCGGAGGCGGGGCCCTCGTAGCCCTGGATCATGGACGTCTCGAAGAGGTTGCCCATGTCCATGGTGCCGCAGTTGATCTCGTTGAAGGTGAGCCAGTAGGTGACCTTGTCGTGGTAGCGGTCGAGGATGGTCTTGGCGTACCTCTCAAAGATGTCGATGAGCTCGCGGGAGGCCCAGCCGTTGTACTTCTCCACCAGGTGGTAGGGCATCTCGTAGTGGCTCATGGTCACGAGCGGCTCGATGCCGTGGGCGCGGCAGCAGTCAAAGACGCGGTCGTAGAAGGCAAGTCCTGCCTCGTTGGGCTGCTCGTCGTCGCCGTTGGGGAAGATGCGGCTCCAGGAGATGGACATGCGGAACATGTTGAAGCCCATCTCGGCGAAGAGGGCGATGTCCTCCTCGTAGTGGTGGTAGAAGTCGATGCCGTCGTGGTTGGGGTAGAGCTTGTCGGGGTCGATGTCGAGGGTGATCTCGCGGGGCTTCTCGTAGGAGCCGCCCATGAAGTGGTCGTCGACCGAGGGGCCGCGGCCGTCGACGTTCCAGGCGCCCTCGAACTGGTTGGCGGCGGTGGCGCCGCCCCAGAAGAAGCCCT
>CAVDTK010000174.1:1844-3783 GCA_963611755.1 Oscillibacter sp. ER4 | reverse complement strand
ACCCTCTACAACGTGCTCGTCACGCAGAAGGCCTGGTACGTCGAGAACCGCCGCCGCAACATCAACTGCGAGCTCTACCGCAACCGCGCCCTGGTGGCGCCCCACGTGCGCTTTGACCGCGAGAAGTTCCACAGCTACGCCGACGTCATCGTGGCGGCCGCGCCCAACGCCCGGCGAGCCCGCGAGGATTATCACGTCTCTGACGAGGCCCTGGAGCAGGCCATGCGCGGCCGCATTCGCCTGGTCATGGGCATTGCCGACGAGCTGGGCCACAAGAAGCTCGTCCTGGGGGCCTTTGGCTGCGGCGTCTTTGGCTGGGATGCCCTGCAGGTGGCCGAGCTCTTCTTCGACGAGCTGAGCCGTGGGGCGCACGTGGCCTCCGAGGTGGTTTTCGCCATCCCGCGCGGCCGCTTTGACGAGAACCTCGAGAAGTTCGAGCATGTCTTTGCCAAGTGGCCTGAGGCCAACACCGATGCTTACGTGACCCGCGCCGAGCGCGAGGCCGCGGCGGCCGCCAACGCCCAGGCCGCGGAAGACGACGCCGATGAGGACGAGGACGACTGGCGCAAGTATCTCTAGGCGAGGGCACGCTGGGGCGCGCGCCCCGCTGGCCGTCGCAACAACCCTCAACAGAAAAAGCCGCAGCCTTTCTAAGAAGGGCTGCGGCTTCGTTTTCTTTAAGCGCCCAGTACCTAAGCGCTCTTCTGTTGATCCTGGTGGAAGGCGCGTTTCTCCTCGTACATCATCTCGTCCATGCGGTGCAGGAAGGCCTGGGCGTCGTCGCCTTTGCCAAACCGGGCATAGCCCATGGACGCGTCCAGGCAAAACAGCTCGGTCTTGGACTCGTTGACCTGCGACAGCGCCTGTCGAATGTCGGCCATAGCCTCGATGACCTGCTCTTCGTTTGCGCGCGGCAGCAAGACGATGAACTCGTCGCCGGCGTAGCGGATCGCCTTGGCGCCCGCAGGGATCGAGCGGAAGAGCGCGTCTCCCACGGCGCAGATCGCGCGGTCGCCCACGTTGTGGCCAAAGTTGTCGTTGATCGCCTTGAAGTCGTTGATGTCGAGCATGATGCCAAAGAGGTCGCCCGCGCTCGTTGCGGCAAGTTTGTCGAGCATCCGGTTCAAGAAACGCCGGTTAAACAGGCCCGACAGCTCGTCTCGGTAGATGTTCTCCGCGTAGGTCTGCATCTGCACAAAGACGAGCGCCACCGCCACCGATACCCATGACACGGTGATGCCGTAGAAGAAATACTGGAGCAAAACGCCCGCAAGGCACGGCCCCACAAAGTACTGGATGGGGAAGAAATGCAGGTTGCTGCCGTCTTTTTTGGATTTGAGCACCAAGACCACGCTGTAGGCGAAGTAGATCATGAGCGAGATGTAGCCGAGTATCGCTCCGCTGGCGCGCTGGTAGACGTTGCCCGCCGAGATCGTGAACAGGATTCCGGTACCCGCGAGATTGGCCAGGATGGCCACGACCTCGATCACCCAAGGGATGCACAGGACCCGCGTGCGGCGAGAAGAGCGCTTGTAGTTCCTAAAGATGCGCAGGTCAGCGTAGAGGCTCCACAGAAAGCCGATGGTGACCGTGCCCAGAAAGGCCAGGCTGTTCGCCAGGTAGTTGATCTGGAAGGCGCCGGGGAAGGTCATTCCGTCGACGAGAAAAGAGACCGTCTCGGCCAGGGCACCCAGGAGGTTGGCCACGCACATCGCGTCGTAGAGCTTGTCTTCTGCGTGGGTGTTCTCTCGGTTGGTGCGGCGGCAGTACAGCAGGTACCACATCATCAGCATTGCCAGTCCGTTTGCGACCAGCACTTCTTTTAGATCAATCAAAACTCAAAGCCCCCGTGTCCAGCTATATCGCCCCCCGGCGTTGTGCAAAACATGATAGGGGATTGAGGGTTTGCCGTCCTTTAAGGATGTCTTTAATCGACAGC
>CAVDTK010000174.1:0-1473 GCA_963611755.1 Oscillibacter sp. ER4 | reverse complement strand
GAGGATATACCGTACGGGGAGGTCGTTACCTACGGCGACGTTGCTGCACGGGTGGTGCTGGCGCTGGGCAGGCGGACGTCGGCCCGGGCCGTCGGGGGAGCGGTAGGTCGCAATCCCCTGGGGATAATCGTGCCGTGCCATCGCGTGGTAGGGGCTTCGGGCGATCTCACGGGCTTCGGCGGCGGCATTCCCGCAAAGATCGCGCTGCTCACGCATGAGGGCGTTGATGTTGCTCATCTTAAACAGACGGTTCGTCGCGGAGGAGAAGCGCCTGTTGCGGGGCCTCTCGAGGAGCCGGGCGCCGTCTAACCTTTTTCAAGGACGCTTGCCATGGCGTCGACAAAGCGCTTGACGTGCGGGGCGGGCTCGCGCGGGTAGGCGAGAAAACAAGGGACTTGGATCGGGCTGTCGAGCGTCACGCCCACAAAGCCGGGGTGGATGCCTGACCAGGCGCCGCTCGTGACCACGACGTCGCCCTTCTCGGCTGCGTCGTTGAAGAGGGCGAAGTCGAAGCTCTGGACGTCGATGACCTCGATGCCCGGCTCACGCTTGAACACGCGGCGGAGCTGGTCGGTGGCGTCATTGGCGTGGCGCAGCATGCGCACGCGCAGGCCGCGCAGGTCATCGTAGGTGAGATAGCTTTTCTTGGCCAAAGGGCTCGAACACACGACGTCGATGGAGAAAGGGGTGCTAAAGATGGGCAGCAGCTGGCACATGCCGCCCCAGCGCACGGTCGAATAGCTTGTCTGGACCACATCGACCTCCGCGCCAAGGCGCGTCATCACGGTCGTCTCGCGGTCGTAGAGGTCGCCCACAGTGACGATCTCGAGCTTGAGGTCGGGCACCAGCTCGTGCACCTGCGGCCAGATGGCCTGGGTGTTCTTGCCGGGGCACATGAGCGAGACGCCCAGCCGCACCGAGGCGCCGCCGCCGATGTTGCGTGCGCGCCAAAGGGCGGCTGCGGAGTCGGCCATGATTTTGCGGGCGTCCGCGATAAGGGCAGATCCCGCTTCGGTGGGCAAGACCCCCGTGTGCGAGCGCGTGAAGACCGTGACGCCGTACTCGTTCTCGAAGGTGGTCACCTGTTTTACCAGCGCGGGCGTCGAGATGCGCAGGTGCTCGGCCGCCTTGGTGAAGCTGCCGAGCTCGGCGGCTGAAACGACGGCGTCAAGGCGGCGGTCGTACACGGGCATCTCCAATCGGCGGGGAAGGACGGGTTTCTCGGTGGCTGCGCTGCGAGTGAGGGGCGGCCTTTGGGGTGTGAACCCACGGTTCATACCTTAGCACCAAAACGGTTATTCCGCGACACTCGTTGCCAACCTACGATTTCCAGTGGCAAGTTTTGGCTCGTAGAAAGGGAGTTACGAATGGAAAACTGGCTGAATCTCAAGGGTGATGTCTGCGCCGTCACCGGTGCTCTCGGCGGCATGGGCGTCGAGATCTGCCGCGAGTTCGCGCGCAACGGCGCCAACG
>CAVDTK010000173.1:0-3798 GCA_963611755.1 Oscillibacter sp. ER4 | reverse complement strand
CCCCGTCGCGTCCGCCGCCGACCCTGCGTCCTTCTCGCCGCCCGCCGCCGCTCCGCCCACGCCCCAAGAAATTAACAAACCCCCTCGCGCGGCGCCCCACCCCGGCGGGTATAATTTCTGCCGTCTCATTCCAGGTCTGTGGTTGCGGGCTGACAATTCAGCCTTAGTCCAAGGTAGACGAGGCCAAAGGGATCCACGTAAGCTCGGCTGTGCGCAGTCGCGCGATCATGGTTCGTCCTAGAAGTAAGTCGCACCGCCCGTTATACCTATAGGGCATACGGCCCTGCGGGCGAGAGGGTTTGAAGTCGGGGGCGCCGCGGCGCCTCAAGGCGAAGGCCCCGGTGCGCGAGTGTGGGGGCAAAGACCAGGTCAGCTGGGTGAGACGCCTGTTCGTTCAAAACCAAGCCGCGTCGTTCACGATTGTGAGTGTGCCATGAAGCCCATCCGTCTTACCAAGAGCCTCGCCGCCTGTGCGGCGGGCCTGTCCATCGTCGTCCTCGCCGGCTGCTCCGTGGGACCGGTGGAGATCCCCACGCCTTCCTTCCTGGGCACCTCCACGACCTACCAAGAGGCCAAGGCCGCCCGCGCCGCCGAGCGCACGAGCGCCGTCGCGGACACCGAGCTCGTGGAGTCGGGCGTCCTCACCGTGGGCATCAAGTCCTCCGAGACGGCGCCCTTGTCCATCGCGTCTTCCGACGGCTCCAAGTCAGGCGTCGACATCGAGGTCGCCTACGCCATGGCCGAGCAAATGGGCCTCACCGTCAAGTTCACCGACGTCTCGGGCACCTCGGCCATAGGCTCTACCTGCGACATCGTGATGGGCGTCACCGCCAACGAGGCCGGTACCAGCGTCGTTTTGGGCGACTACGCCGAGGACTGCGTGGCGGTCTTTACCAAGGGCGGCCAGACCGTGAAGTCGGTCTCCGACCTTTCCGGCAAGACCATCGGCGTCCAGGTGGCCTCGGCCTCGCAGAAGGCCATCTCGGCGGCCGCAGGCGATGCCAACTACACGACCTACACCAACCTTAATGAGGCCTTCGCCGCGCTCGACGCCGGCACCGTCCAGTACGTCTGCTGCGGCTCTTACTCGGGCGCCTACCTTTCCGGCAGCTACGACCAGGTGTCAGTCGCCGGCATCATCGACACGCCTACGGCCATCGGCGTGGCCGTCGACGCGAGCAAGGCCACGCTCACCAAGGCGGTCTCCGGCGCCATCGACTCGGTCCAGACCAACGGCCAGCTCGAGGTCATCAAGTCCCGCTGGATGGGCGGCATCGGCACGCTCACGACCGCTCAGCAGATTCAAGGCGCCGCATCCTAAGATCTGGTGTCGCTAATCGCTTCGATTGGGTAAGAAGGGGGTAACGCGCCCGCCAATCCCCCGGTGGCGAGAAGATCGTCTCGGCGGCAGCTTAAGGGCGCGCGTACCCGTTCTAAAGGAGGTTGTTATGGTCGACATCAAGATTTCCGGTCGCAAGGTCAGCGTCTCCGACTCTTTGCGCGAGCACGTTCAGAACAAGGTCGGCAGTGCCCTTAAGGTCTTCGACATCTCACCCATGACCTGCGACGTCGTCCTTCGCGTCGACAAGAACCCCTCCAACCCCGACCGCAAGACCTGCGAGGTCACCGTCTTTGTCCGCGACAACGTCGTTCGCGTCGAGGCATCCTCTGACGACATGTACTCCGCCATCGACGAGGCGGCCGAGAAGGCCACCCGCCAGATCCGCAAGTACAAGACCCGCATCGTCGACCGCCGCCAGCACACCCAGGCCGTCCACGCCGCGCCCGTCTCGCAGGAGGACCTGGCCAAGCTCATCGAGCCCCTGCCCGAGGAAGACGACGACCAGCTTGTACGCGAGAAGGTCATCGACCTCGTGCCCATGACCGAGGAAGAGGCCCTGGTCCAGACCGATCTTATCGGCCACGATTTTTATGTGTTCACCAACGCCACGACGGGCCTTATCAACGTCATCTATCACCGCAAGAACGGCGGGTACGGTATCATTAAGCCCAAGATCGAAGAGAACGAAGAGTAAGGACCTACCCTTTTGACCTCACCTGACGTCCAGCTGGACGACAACTCAAACCTTAACGCCCAGGCGTCGCAGGAAGCTGCGCGCCTGGGCCGCGCTTATCACGCGCACACCAACGTCCACATCATCGTCGACTCCTGCGCCGACTTTGCCCCCGAGGTCGTCGATGCCCTGGGCGTCGAGACCGTGAGCTTCAGCTACATCGTGGACGGCGTCGAGTACCCGGACGACTTCTGGAAGTCCATGACCCCGCACGAGTTCTACGACCGCATGCGCGCCGGCGAGCAGGCCACCACCTCGGCGGTCACCCCCGGTCACTACCTCGAGGTCTTCGAGGCCGCGGCCGAGCGCGGCGTGCCCACGGTCTACCTGGCCTTCACGCGCGGCCTGTCCTCATCGGTCGATGCCGCCCGCCAGGCCCGCGACATGGTCCTCGAGAAGCACCCGGATTTCGAGCTCTACGTCATCGACAACCTGTGCCCGTCGGCCGCGGCCGAGCTTCTCGCCATCGAGGCTGTCCACCAGGCAGGCAACGGACTTACCGCAAAAGAGCTGGTGGAGTGGGCAGAAGAGGCCCGCTACTACCTGCACGGCTACTTCACCCTGGAC
This sequence comes from Oscillibacter sp. ER4, assembly GCA_963611755.1. Lineage (GTDB taxonomy): Bacteria > Actinomycetota > Coriobacteriia > Coriobacteriales > Atopobiaceae > Paratractidigestivibacter. The sequence goes on along the minus strand of CAVDTK010000173.1, from coordinate 1,156 downwards.
AGCTTCGACGCGCTGGCCCGCGGCGGGCGCATCCCGCCGGCGGCGGCCACGGTGGGCGGCAAGCTCGACATCAAGCCCGAGCTTTCCTACGACACCAACGGCGCCCTCACGCTGCGCGGCATGTGCCGCGGGCGCAAGAAGGCCCTGCGCGCCATCATCGCCGACTTCAAGGCAAACCACCTGACCGAGGAAGACCTGGGCGGCACACCTTTGCCCATCGGCATCGTCTCGGCGGACGCGGACAAGGACGCCCACTGGCTGGGCGAGCAGCTCCGCCGCGAGCCGGGCTGCGCCGACGTGCCCATCATCTACAGCTCCGTCTCGCCGGTCATCGGCGCGCACGTGGGGCCGGGCATGGTGGCCTGCGTCTTTTGGGGCAAGGACCGCCGAGAGGCGCTCTCGTTCACCGATCGCATCGCGCGCAAGGTCCGCGGCCGCTAAGGCCTGCGGCGCCGGCGTTTCTCGTTTGTAGGAAAGACCTTGACGGTCGCTTCACGCAGCGGCCGTCTCTTTGGTAGAAAGGCAGCTTGTGAGCAGCACAGCTAAGCAAAAGATCGCGTTTATCGGCACCGGCATCATGGGCGCGGCCATCGCCGGCCACATCCTTGATGCTGGCTACGAGGTCTGCGTCAACAACCGCACCAAGGCCAAGGCCCAGGCTCTTCTCGACGCGGGCGCTGCCTGGGCAGATACCCCGGCAGCCGCCGCTGAGGGGGCAGACATCGTCTTCACCATGGTGGGCTACCCCACAGACGTCGAGGACGTGTACCTGTCCACCGACGGCCTGGTGCGCGCGGCCAAGAAGGGCGCCTGGCTCATCGACCTCACCACGTCGAGCCCGCAGCTCGCCCGCGACATCCACGAGGCGGCCGAGGTCGAGGACAAGCACGCCTTCGACTGCCCGGTGACTGGCGGCCAGAAGGGTGCCCAGGACGGCACCCTGACCCTCATCATCGGCGCGGCCGAGAAGGACGTGGAGCCGGTCCTGCCGGTGCTCAAGACCTTCTCGTCCAAGATGTTCTTCTTCGACGCGGCGGGCGCGGGGCAGACGGCCAAGCTCTGCAACCAGGTGAGCCTTGCCTCCTGCATGATGGGCTACGCCGACGCGCTTGCCCTGGCCGAGCAGGGCGGCCTTGAGCCCCAGAAGGTCCTGGAC
>CAVDTK010000172.1:0-3959 GCA_963611755.1 Oscillibacter sp. ER4 | reverse complement strand
GACCTGCGGCTCGCCTTCGACCTCGTAGGTCACGCTGTCCTCGCCGACCTCGGTCACGCGGGCGTTCGTGAGCGCGTGGACGCCCTTGCCCAGCATGCGGGTGACCAGGGCCGCGCGACCCGCCGCGCCCTCGGTGGGGGCGAGCGCCGGGCCCATCTCGACCACCGTGACGTCGCGGTTGGTCTTGGCCAGGTCGTTCACCGTGGGCGCCAGGTAGTCGGCCGTCTCGCAGCCCACCGAGCCGCCGCCCACCACGACGATCTTCCTGCCGGGGTGCACGCGGCCCATCAGGATGTCGTCTGCCGTGCAGGCCTGCTTGTGGGCGGCCGCGAAACCGGGAACGATGGGCTTGGCCCCGGCGGCGAGAATGACCTCGTAGCCGGCGTAGTCGCGCGCGACGTCATCGGCGGTAAGGGCCGTCCCCAGGCGAACCTCGACGCCCGCGGCCGCAAGGCGGCGCGCCATGAACTTGGTCACGCGCGTGAGCTCCTGCTTGGCGATGGGCGCCGAGGCCGTGCGCATCGTTCCGCCCAGTTCTTCTGCCGCATCGGCGAGAACAACGTGGTGCCCGCGGCGCGCGGCGACAAAGGCCGCCTCCATACCGGCAGGGCCGCCACCAATAACCAGCACGTCGCGCGGGGTGTCGGCGGGTGCTACAGCCGCGTCGTCGCCCTCGACGTCGGGGTTCACCGTGCAGGCGATGGGCTTGCCGAACATGATGCCCGTGAGGCAGCGCAGGCAGCCGATGCAGGGGCGGATGTCGGCGGTATTTCCGGCCGCGGCCTTGTTGCAGAACTCGGAGTCGCAGATGTTGGCGCGGCCCATCATGCAGGCGTCGGCCTTGCCCTCCTCGAGAAGCTCCTCGGCGACCCATGCCTCGTTGAGGCGGCCGACCGTGGCCACCGGGATGCTCACGCAGCGCTTGATCTGCTCGGAAAGCGCGGCGTGGCTGCCCTGTTTGGTGCCGGGCGCCGGGATCGCGCTGCCGCGCTTGATGGTCGTGCCGCCCGAGACGTGCAACATGTCGGCGCCCGCGTGCTCGAGCTGGCGGGAAACGTAGCACATGTCGGTAAGCGTCAAGCCGCCGTCCGAGTACTCGTCGCCCGAGATGCGCACATCGATGATGAAATCGTCCCCGCACCGCCGGCGCACCTCGGCCAGCACGTCAAGCGTGAGCTTCAGGCGTCCGTCGATGTCTCCGCCGTACTCGTCGGTGCGCTTGTTGTAGAGGGGCGACAAGAAGCCGCCGAGAAGCCCATGCGCGTGCGCGGCGTGGATCTCGACGCCGTCGGCGCCCGCGCGCTTCATGCGCTCGGCCGCGTCGCCGAACTGGCGGATGAGAACGGCGATCTCGTCCAACGTGACGGGCCGCGGGGCCTCGCGCGCGTAGTAGGGCCCCACGAAGGACGGGGCGATGAGCTGCGGCGTTCCCGGCACGGGGAAGGCCATGTAGGCCGGGTGGAAAAGCTGCGGCAGGATCTTGGCGCCGTGCTCGTGGACGGCGGAGGCGAGCTTCTCCCAACCGGGGATGTAGGAGTCGTCCGCCATGCACATGTCGCCCGGCAGGTAGATGTAGGTGGGCTCGACGGTCACGACCTCGGTCACGATGAGGCCCACGCCGCCTTTCGCGCGGGCGGCGTAGTGGTCGACCAGGGCGTCGGTCACGTAGCCGTGGTCGGCGAGGTTGGTGGAGATGGGCGGCATGAAGACGCGGTTTCTCACCGTCTGGGTGCCTACCTTGATGGGGCTAAAGAGCAGCGGGTACTTCTCGGATTCCATAGATTCCCCCTTGCGTTAAAGCTCGTTCGCGGCGTTGTAGGCGCCGCGGATCGCCGACGCGATGTCCGCGGTGCGCTCGCCGGAGCAGTCGCCCACGTAAACCACGGGCAGGTCAACGCCCTCGGTGTCAAACGGCAGCTTCTTGGAGCCCACTGCCATGACGACCCAGTCGGCCGCGATGGTTGCCGCGCCGTCCGGGCCCTCGACCTGGACGCCGGCGTCGTCGATGGCGACCAGGCGGGTGTTCACGTGCTGTCCCACGCCTGCCTGCTTGAACTCCGCGGTGATCGTGGGCATGATGGTCGACGACTCGCCGGACGCGATCTTGTCGAGCATCTCCACGATGTCCACGTGGCAGCCCCTCGCGATAAGGTACTCGGCCGTCTCGGTGCCCACAAGGCCGCCGCCGATAACCGCGACACGGCCGCTGACCTGCGGCGCATTGCCCGCCAGGACGTCCCAGCTGGACACGACGTTCTCGCGGTCGGCGCCGGGTACGGGAAGCGTCACGTCATGGGCGCCCACGGCGACCACCAGGGCATCGGCGCCGGCAGCTGCCGTGGCGGCGTCGACCTCCTGCCCCAGCTCGAGCTTCACCCCAAGGCGCGGCAGCTCGGCCTCGTAGTACTCGATGGCGCGGGCGATCTCGGGTTTTCTCGGCGGCGCGGCGGCAAGCCAGATCTGGCCACCCAGGCGCTCCGCCTTCTCGTAAAGCGTGACGTCGTAGCCTCGAAGGGCCGCCACACGCGCGGCCTCGCAGCCGGCCACACCGCCGCCCACGACCGCCACGCGCTTCTCGCCGTCGCCGGGACGCACGCACATGGTGGCCTCGTCGCCGTTCTCGGCGTTGAGGACGCACGAGATGTAGCGGCGGCCCTGGATGGCGTCGACGCAGCCCTTGTTGCAGTTGAGGCACAGGCGCACGGGGACGTCAACGGCGAATTTGTTTACCAGGTCAGGGTCGGTGAGAAGCGAACGGCCGTAGCCGATGACGTCGGCCTTGCCCTCTTCGATGATCTTCTCGCCAGCCTCGGGCGTCACTACGCGCCCTACCGTGGCCACAGGTATCTTGACCAGGGCTTTCACGCGCTCGGCCACGGGCAGGGTCCAGTTGTAGGGGACCTCGCCCATGGGCGGGATGGTGTCGCCCATGTTGCCGGTGTGGTTGGCCTGCGCGACCTGGATCATGTGGACGCCGGCCGCTTCGAGGGCAAGGGCAAAGGCGCAGGCCTCGTCGGGCTCAAGGCCGCCCTTGCCGCGGGGCGTGCCGTCCGCGTTCACGGTGATGATGGGCAGCTTGTACTCCAACATGAGGTCGGGCGCGGCCTCGCGGATCGCGGCCACGACCTCGAGCGCGTAACGGGTGCGGTTCTCGAGGGAGCCGCCGTACTCGTCCGTGCGGTGGTTCAGGGTCTTGGAGCAAAGCGAGCCCACCAGTCGGTCGCCGTGGACCTCGATGGCGTCGACGCCGGCCTTCTGGGCGCGGGCCGCGCAGGCGGCGATGGCGTCGCGGATCTGGGCGAGCTGCTCGGGCGTGGCCTCGCTGGCAAAGTGCTGCATGTCGTGGTGGAGCTTGGCGTAGGCCTCGGCGCGGATCTTCTCGGACTCGGCGGTCTTGGCGGCCGCGGTCTCCTCGTCGCCGGCGGCGCGGGCGGCCGCGGCGGCCTTGGCGGCGGCCATCGAGCCCACGATCATGCGCCCCACCCCGGGGACGTCGTACTCGGGGTGGAAGATTTGCAGCGCGAGCTTGGCGCCGTGCTTGTGGACGGCGTCTGCCAGGGCGGCAAAGCTGGGGATCTGCTCGTCGGAGCAGAGTTTGGGCGTGGGGCTCGCGGTGTTCACCGGCGCCACGTCGCCGATCACGATGTAGCCCACGCCGCCCTTGGCCAGGCGCTCGTAAAACGCGAGGCTGCGCGCGCCGATGGAGCCGTCGCGCTCCTCGTAGCCGGTGGTGAGCGGCGGGAACATGACGCGGTTCTTGAGCGTAATGGGGCCGACTTCGATCGGCTCGAGCATCTTCTTGGTGGTCATAGGGTTCCTCTCTCTGGATGGTTTTCGCTTCTCCCTCAAAAAGCACATGGGTTCACTTTCCCCGCTCGGGCGCCGATAAGACCTGGTGTAACCGTAGACGGGTCAGGTTGTTTCGTAAGCGGTGGGGGTGTGACAAAATCTGCACAGGG
>CAVDTK010000171.1:0-3982 GCA_963611755.1 Oscillibacter sp. ER4 | reverse complement strand
GCTGCTCGGGCTCGACGATCGGCTCGTTGAAGGTGAACCAGTACTTGATCTCGCCCCCGAACTCGCGGAAGGCCACGTCAGCGTAGTGGGCGTAGGCCTCCACCACCTCGCGGGTCTCCCATCCGCCGCGGCGGAAGAGGTAGGTGGGCATGTCGAAGTGGTACAGGTTCACAAAGACCTCGAGCCCGGCCTCGGCAGAGGCGCGGAAGAGCTCGTGGTACCAAGCGGCGCCCTCGGGGTTGAGCTCGCCGTTCTCGTCAAGAAGACGGCTCCACTGGATCGAGGTGCGGTACGAGTCCAGGCCCAGCGACTTGAGAAGGGCCAGGTCCTCCTTGTACTTGGCCATGAAGTCGTTGCCGCCGTAAGAGCCGACGCGGTTGTAGAAGTCGTCGAGGCACTCCATGGACCAGGTGTCCCAAAGGTTCTCGAGCTTGCCCGTGCCTCTCCACTCGCCTTCTGTCTGAGGGCCGGACATCGCCGCGCCGAAGAAGAAGTCCTTCGGAAGCGTGAGCTGCTTCATCGATCCTCCTTTCCTTGTCTTGTGTCGATCTTGGCATTTCCGGTTGGCCAACCTGGCATGTCTAATTTATAGGTTAGGCATGCACACTTTTTCTTCAAGACATATTTTCTAGATAGCTCCGAGTGGTATGATTTCTCCGGTGAGCGGCAAAACGGCCCGTCGCGAGCCTATGCTAAGAACGTGCGCGGGCCGATATAGCTCACGACGAAACGAGAAGGGAGAAGCTCATGCCCCAGATGAAGTACGAGATCGTGGCGGACGACCTTATCCGCGCCATCAAGGCCGGGCAATACAAGCCCAACGAGCAGCTCCCCAGCATAGAGGCCCTGTGCGACATCTACGAGGTCAGCAAGATGACCATTAAGAAGTCGCTCGACGTCCTGCAGGCGGGCGGCTACATCACGCGCCGCCGCGGGTCAGGCTCCTTCGTGAAGAACGTCCAATCCCCCCTCAACGGCGCCGCCGCCTTCGAGACGAGCGGCCAGATGAGCGGCCTTACCGCCGAGCGCGCGGCCTCAGGCGACAAGATCACCACCGAGGTCAAGGAGTTCACGATCGCGCTCCCCTCCCCCGAGGTCGCCCATATGCTCGCCATCGAGGCCGACGAGTTCGTCTACCGCATCATCCGCGCGCGCTTCACCAACGACCGGCCGCACGCGGTCGAGTACACCTTCATGCCCATCGAGCTTATACCGAACCTCCGCCGTAAGAACGCCGAAGGTTCCATCTACGGCTACGTGGAGGGCGACCTTCACCTGAAGATCGCGAGCGCCCACCGCATCGTGCGCGCGGTGCTGCCCACGCCCGACGAGCAGGAATGGATGGGCGTCGACAAGTACCAGCCGCTTCTCGAGGTCGAGCAGGTCGCGTTCCTCGACGACGGCACCCCCTTCGAGTACTCCTTCAGCCGCCACCCCGACGGCTATGAGTTCAGGACCATCAGCACCAAGTAAGTCACCGAGCAAGGAAACCTGTCCCCTTAGGCCGCGGCGCCTGGATTTCCTCGCCAGGCGAGTTCCGCATGAGCCGCAAGGCCACTTAATGTGGCCTCCGTGCGAACAGGACTGCCCGAGCCTGGAGAAGATGTCCAGGCGCCGCGGGCTAAGGGGACTTCCGCATTCGCAGAGAAAGGGACAAGCCATGAAGATCGGAGCACTTGAGGCGGGCGGCACCAAGATGGTCTGCGCCATCGGCGACGAGACGGGGGCGATCTTCGAGCGCGAGTCGTTCCCCACGCTCACGCCGGAAGAGACGCTGCCCGTCCTTACCGGCTGGTTCGCCGAGCGCGGGGTCGAGGCCCTGGGCATCGGCGCCTTTGGCCCCACCGGCGTGGACCCCGCGGCCAAGAACTTCGGCGACATCCTCGAGACGCCCAAGGTCGCCTGGCGCGGCTGCCACCTGCGGCAGGCCTTCGTCGACGCGCTCGGCGTGCCCGTGGGATACGACACCGACGTCAACGTCGCGTGCCTGGGCGAGGCCACCTTCGGCGACTCGAAGGGCATCTCCGACCTGGTCTACGTGACCATCGGCACCGGCGTGGGCGCGGGCGTCATCCTGGGCGGGCAGCTGCTCCACGGGATGCTCCACCCCGAGGCGGGCCACATGCTGGTCACGCGCGTGGCGGGCGACACCGGGGCCTGCCACTGCCCAAGCCACGCGTGCTGCCTGGAGGGCATGGCCGCAGGCCCGTCTCTGCAGGAGCGCTGGGGCAAGCCGGCCGTCGAGCTGGCGGACGTGCCCGAGGTCTGGGAGATCGAGGCCGACTACCTCGCGCAGATGTGCGCGAACCTCGTGCTGGTCTACTCGCCGCGCCGCATCATCTTGGGCGGAGGCGTCATGCACCAAGAGCAGCTCTATCCCTTGGTGCGCGAGAAGACCGTCGATTACCTGGGCGGATACATCACGGCGCCGGAGCTTTCCGACATCGACACGTACATCGTGGCCCCGAGCCTGAATGACAACCAGGGGGCGATGGGCGCGCTTGAGCTGGGGCGCCGCGCACTTCTCGGCAAGGAATAAACAACAGGGACGACGGCGGGGCGCGCCCGCCGAAAACGGTAAGCTAAAGGCTGTCGCATGCATGGCAAGCAGTCGATCAAAGGAGCGGCAATGTCTTCTCAGTTTCATGAATTGATTTTCCTCGAGCCGGTGTTCCACGAGAAGATCTGGGGCGGGCGCAAGCTGGCCGACGACTGGGGGTACGCGATCCCCGACGGGCCCATCGGCGAGTGCTGGGCGATCTCGGCCCATCCCAACGGCGACTGCCCCGTGCGCGGGGGCGCCTTTGCGGGCAAGACCCTGTCGCAGGTCTGGGACGAGGCGCGCGAGGTCTTTGGCAAGGTGCCGGACGGCCGCGGCGGCCAGGCGCAGGAGTTCCCGCTGCTCATCAAGATCCTGGACGCCAAGGACGACCTCTCGGTCCAGGTGCACCCCGACGACGCCTACGCGGCCGAGCACGAGAACGGCTCGCTGGGCAAGAAGGAGTGCTGGTACGTGCTGGGCTGCGAGGAGGGCGGCACCATCATCGTGGGCCAGCGCGCCAAGGACGCCGCGGAGTTCAGGCAGATGGTGGATGAGGGCCGTTGGGGCGACCTCTTGAACGAGGTGCCCATCCACAAGGGCGACTTCTTCCAGATCGACCCCGGCACGATCCACGCCATCAAGGGCGGCACCGTGATCCTGGAGACCCAGCAGTCGAGCGACGTCACCTACCGCGTCTACGACTACGACCGCAAGCAGGCAGACGGCACCACCCGGCCGCTGCACATCGAGCAGAGCGTCGAGTGCGTGGACTTCGACGCGGCGCCGGTTTCGTCGGGTGCCATCAAGACCCCGGTCATCGGCGGCATCCAGCACCTGGCCGACACCGACCGCTACATCGTTGACCTGGTCACGGTTGACGGCGAGAAGGTCTTCTCGTCCATCCCCACCTTCAGGTGCGTGAGCGTCATCGAGGGCGCGGGCAGCGTGGCCGGGGTCGACGTCAAGCGCGGCGACCACTTCATCATCCCGGCCGGGTTTGGCGACGCGGACTGCTCGGGCAAGATGACCCTGGTGGTGAGCCGCGTCCCCACGGCGATTTAAGGGGTTGCGGCGGCCCGGCGGCGGCGAGCGCTTATCGTCGCCGCCGGGCCCGGTGGCGATTTAAGAGGTTGTCGGTGGCGAAAGTGGCGGATTCGGGGCTTGTCGGTACCGACAACCTCTGGATCTGCCACTTTTGACCTTCTCGCCCACCGACAACCTCGGATTTTGCCACCCTGCGAGCCAACATCCACGTTTCTCGCCCCAGCATAAATTAAGGCGATAATTTTTACGCTTGTTTTTGCGCTTGGAAATTCTAGAATTTTGGTATTATCGCTTTACGTGAAAAGGCGGAAACTGCCATGCGAGAAACAAAAACGCTTGAATTCAAGGAAAGCCTCGCCAACTCGTTCCTCAAGACGGTGAGCGCCTATGCCAACT
>CAVDTK010000170.1:0-4018 GCA_963611755.1 Oscillibacter sp. ER4 | reverse complement strand
CCATGCGGTCGAGCGCGGCCCAGACCATGTCGGGCGCGGGCTTCTTGCGGATGCCCGCGGCCTCGTTCTCGCCCATGACGCAATCGAAGACGCCGGGAAAGACGGCGGCGATAAGCTCCTGCACGGCGAAGTCGGCCTTGTTCGACACCACGGCAAGGCGCGCGCCCGCGGCCCGCAGGTCGTCCAGAACCTCAACGATGCCCTGGTAGGGGGCCGTGTGGTCCATTGAGTGCGCGCCGTAGTCGGCCTTGAAGTCGGCGAAGACCTTCTCGCGAAGATCGTCCGGGCAGTCTGCGCGCACGCTTCGCTCGATCAGGCGCGCGATGCCGTTTCCCGTGGCCAAGCGCACCTCGTCGCGCGATCTTCTCGGCAGGTCGTGGGCCGCAAGCGCGCGGTTCACGCTCAAATAGAGGTCTTCCAAGGTGTTGAGGAGCGTTCCGTCGAGGTCGAAGACGACCGCTTGGTAAGGCATGGGCACAGCTTCCTTCTCTGTTGCGAATTGAGTACAGCTTAGCACTGCCGGTGACTTGGGCCTGGTTGCGTAGTACAATCTCCCTCCGTGCGCCGAGGTGCCGTCTACGCCCGGGCGCCGTCTAGTATCGAGGCTGTCCGTCACGGCACGGGACAGCTTAGACGAAAGGATTCGAATGCCCTTCTCCATGCACACGCACTCCTGCGGGGAGCTTCGCGCCGAGAACATCGGCGAGGTCGTCACGCTCACCGGCTGGGTGTGGCACCGCCGCGACCACGGCGGCCTTATCTTCATCGACCTGCGCGACCGCGCGGGAGTGACGCAGATCTCCTTCGACCCCGAGCACTCCGGCGGCACCGCGTTCCACGCCGCCGAGGACGTGCGCTCCGAGTGGCCCATCAAGGTCACCGGCACCGTGCGCGAGCGCCCCGAGGGCCAGGACAACGAGAAGCTCGCCACCGGCCACATCGAGGTGCTGGTCTCTGAGCTCGAGGTGCTTAACACCTCAAAGACCCCGGCCTTCCAGATCGAGGACCACGTGGACACCTCCGAGGACGTGCGCCTGCGCTACCGTTACCTCGACATCCGCCGCCCCAAGATGGCCGCCAACCTCAAGCTGCGCTCAGACCTGACCTTCGCGATTCGCCAGGCCTTCCATGACGCCGAGTTCACCGAGGTCGAGACGCCGTGCCTGTTCAAGTCCACGCCCGAGGGCGCCCGCGACTTCCTGGTTCCTTCTCGCATGCAGCCGGGCCACTTCTACGCCCTGCCGCAGTCCCCGCAGCTCCTGAAGCAGCTGCTGATGATCGGCGGCGTCGAGCGTTACTACCAGGTTGCCAAGTGCTTCCGCGACGAGGACCTGCGCGCCGACCGCCAGCCCGAGTTCACCCAGGTCGACGTCGAGATGTCCTTTGTGGACCAGGACGACGTCATGGGCTGCATCGAGACCGTGCTCGGCAGCGCGTTCAAGCAGATGGGCGTCGAGATGGAGCTGCCGCTGCGCCGCATCGACTACTGGGACGCCATGGACACCTACGGCTCCGACAAGCCCGACACCCGCTACGGCATGGAGCTGCACGACGTCACGCCGATCTTCGCCAACTCTAAGTTCAAGCTGTTCGCGAGCGCCGCGGCCGACGACAAGACCTTCGTCAAGGCGATCAACGCTAAGGGTGCGGGCCTGTGGCCGCGCGCCCAGATCGACCGCCTGGCCGACGTTGCCGCGGGCTTTGGCGCCAAGGGCCTGGCCTACATCGCCTTCCGCGAGGACGGCTCGGTGACCAGCCCCATCGTCAAGTTCTTCTCTGACGAGGAGATGGCCGCCCTTCGCGCCGAGATGGACGTCGAGCCCGGCGACCTGGTGATGTTCGCCGTCGAGAGCCGCCTGGCCGCCGACGAGATCCTGGGCGGCATGCGCCGTCACATGGCCGACGCCCTGGAGCTGCCGCGCGAGGGCCACGACTTCCTGTGGGTCGTCAACTTCCCGCTGTTCCACTGGGACGAGGACACCAAGAGCTACCAGGCCGAGCACCAGCCCTTCACCCTGCCGACCGAGACCGATCCCGAGAAGATCATGGCCGACCCGCTGGCCGTGGGCTCCTACACCTACGACTTCGTCATGGACGGCTTCGAGGCCGGCGGCGGCGGAATGCGTATCCACAACGCCGAGATGCAGATGGCCATCCTCAAGATGCTGGGCTTCACCGAGGAGGGTGCGCGCGAGCAGTTCGGCTTCCTGCTGGACGCCCTGGCCTTCGGCGCGCCTCCCATGGGCGGCTTTGCCCTGGGCCTCGACCGCGTGTGCATGCTGCTGACGGGCAGCGACTCGATCCGCGAGGTCATGGCGTTCCCCAAGACGTCTTCGGGCTCCGACATGATGAGCGACGCGCCGTCCGCGGTGAGCGGCAAGCAGCTTAAGGAAGTCTCGCTGCGCCTGCTGTAGGGTTCGCGGGTTTCGTTCGCACGTTTTATGGCTTGATGTGGCCGCCCCGGGGATGTTCCTCGGGGCGGTTTTTGAATTAAGGCAGCCGTAGGGCAGTGTCGAACCTCGTGAAATTCCTTGACATGCCAATGATTGCGAGTAATCTCTTGCGATGGCAATCATTGGCATCGCAAGGAGTTATCTATGCCACAACCAGCAGAAAAGAAGCGCGGCCGGTCGCTCTCGGACTTTCATATGCTCATCTACCGGCTCTTTCATGCGCAGCGGGCCTACCTTCGCCCACGCATCACCGGCCTTGGGATGGGCCCGGGTCAGCCAAAGCTCGCGGTCTACGTGGCACTTCACGGCGCGGCGACCCAGCGCGAGATCGCGGACTTCTTTGAGATGGACCCGGCGACCGCCTGCCGCATGCTCGAGGCGCTTGAGCGCGAGGGCTTCGTCAGCAGCCGCGCCGGCGCCGACCGCCGCAAAAAGGAGTACGTCGCCACACCGCGCGGCCGTCAGGTCGCCGCGGCGTGGGACGCCTGCTGCGACGAGCAGCAGGCGGTCCTGCTCGAGGGTTTCTCGGCAGAAGAGGCAGCGCAGTTCCGCGACTACCTGCGTCGCGGCTACGAGAACCTGGCGCGCGCGGCCTACGGGCACGAGGCGGTGGGCCTCGATGACTGATATCCAGTGGGTGGCCAAGAGTTTTGGCCCGTACCGCAAGGACGTGGTGGCCGCGGCTGTGTGCATCAGCTTCGAGACCGCCCTTGAGCTGCTGATCCCCGTCCTTATGTCGTATGTGATCGACGCCGGCGTGCTGGCAGGCGACGCCCATGTGGTCTGGGCCTGCGGCGCCGGGATGCTCGCCTGCTCCATCGTGGCCCTGGTCCTGGGCCAGGGCTTCGCGCGCTTCTCGGCGAAGGCGGCCATGGGCCTGGGCGCCAACATCCGCCGAGAGGAGTTCTCGCACGTGCAGGCCTATGCCTTCGAGAACCTCGACCGCTACGAGGCGTCCTCGCTGGTCACGCGCATGACCACAGACATCACCGTGATCCAAAACGCCATCGTCACCGGTTTTCGCCCGATGCTTCGCGGCCCGATCATGCTGGTCTTGGGCCTGGCCTTCAGCTGCACGATGTCGGCCGAGCTGGCCGTGGTCTTCTTCCTGGTCCTGCCGTTTCTGGCGGTGGCGCTCTTCCTTATCGTCCGGCACGTGGGGCCCCTCTACCGCGTTCTGCAGCACACGATGGACCAGTTGAACGACGCCCTGCAAGAGGACCTTGTGGGCATCCGCGCGATCAAGGCGTACGTGCGCGAGGGCCACGTCTCGGCGGGATTCGCGCAGGTGAACGCCCGTCTTGCCGACACGGCGACCCGAACCTTCAAGGGTGCCGTGGTGAACACCCCGGTCTTCCAACTGTCGATGTACGTCTCGGCGACGGCGCTGTTGTGGCTGGGCGGCAACATGATCCTGGCCGGAACGCTGCAGGTAGGCACCCTCACGGGCTTCATGAGCTACGTGCTTTTGGTCATGAACTCGCTCATGATGATCTCCAACGTCTTCCTTCTGCTGGCCCGCGCCTTGACCTCCATCGAGCGCATCCGCGAGGTGGAAGACGAGG
>CAVDTK010000169.1:0-4130 GCA_963611755.1 Oscillibacter sp. ER4 | reverse complement strand
AGCAGGACCGCAACGCCGGCCTGGTGAACTACATCATGGGCCTCTCCTTCATCTCTGAGGGCGCGATCCCCTTCGCCGCCGCCGACCCCGGCCACGTGATCCCGTCCTGCATCATCGGCTCCGCCATCGCCGGCGGCATGTCCGCGGCCTTCGGCTGCGCCAGCCCCGCTCCCCACGGCGGCGCCTGGGTCACGGCCGTCATCACGAACCCGATCATGTGGCTCGTGGCCTGCGTCGTGGGCTCCGTCGTCGGCTGCCTGATCCTCTCCTTCTGGAAGAAGCCGATCGACGAGAAGTAAGTCTTCTCGCCTCAACAGGCAAATGAACCGCAGATAGATTGGGCGGACCTCCCCGGAGGCCCGCCCTTTCGCTATACCGGGACATCTATCGCGCGGTCCCGGATTTCCGCTCAAGCTCAGCAAGGCATGTCACCCCTGGTGCCGCTATACTCGAGGGGGAGAAGAGAGGGGAGAGCACCGTATGCAGGCTCAAAACGACGCAACATCCGCCAAGCACGTCCCCGACGTGGTGGTCATCACCGGCATGTCCGGCTCCGGCCGCACGCAGGCCCTGCACGTCTTCGAGGACATGGGTTACTTCTGCATCGACAACCTGCCCCCGCGCCTGCTCCTCCAGCTGGCCGAGCTCGTGGGCATAAACTCCGGCGTCGGCCGCCACCTGGCCGTCACCTGCGACATCCGCAGCCAAGGCCTCTTCGACGAGATAACCGACTCGCTCGAGCAGCTGCGCGACCACGAGATCACCTGCCAGGTCGTGTTTCTCGACACCTCCGACGAGGTCCTCATGCGCCGCTACGACGAGAACCGCCGCCGCCACCCCTTGGCGACCGACGGCGAGACCCTTCGCCAGTCCATCGCCCGCGAGCGCGCGCAGCTTAAGGACATCCGCGACTCGGCCGACCTCATCATCGACACGAGCCGCCTGCGCACCAACGCCCTGCGCGCCCGCTTGCGCCGCGCCTTCTCCGAGCTCACGGACCAACAGCTCATGGAGGTCCACGTCTTCTCCTTTGGCTTCAAGCACGGCATGCCCGACGAGGCCGACCTCATGATCGACGTGCGCTTCTTGCCCAACCCCTTCTATGACCCCGAGATGCGCCCCTTGACGGGCAAGGACAAGAAGGTCGCGGACTACGTTCTGGACAACCCCGCCGCACAGACTTTCATGGACGCCTGGTTCAAGCTGCTCGACGTCACCATGCCGGGCTACGTCGCCGAGGGCAAGAGCCACCTCTCGGTTGCGGTGGGCTGCACCGGCGGCCAGCACCGCTCCGTCGCCATCGCCGAGGCCACGGCCGACTACCTGCTCAAGATGGGCTACCACGTGAGCATCTCGCACCGCGACCTGGCCCTTGCCAACAAGAGGACGAGCTAGCATGTCCTTCACCGCCGAGGTAAAAGACGAGCTCGCCCGCGTCGAGTGCACGGAGCCCGCCGCCGAGCTGGCGCAGCTCTCGGCCTTGATGCGGGTCTGCGGCACGCTGTCCTTCAGGGGGTCTGGCCGCTACGCCGTCAAGGTCGCCACCGAGACGGGCGCCGTGGCCCGCACCATCATCAAGCTCACCCACAAGATCTTCGACCTCGAGACGGCCCTCACGGTCCGCCGCTCCGTCTTGCATAAGACGAGAAACTACCTCATCGAGATCCCCGAGCAGGACGATTTGGGAGAAGACCTCGTCGACCTTGGGATCCTTGTGCCGGGCCACGGGCTTGCCACGGGCCTTCCCAAGCGTCTTCTCGCCACGCCTTCATGCCGGGCGGCCTTCGTGCGCGGGGCATTCATGGCTGGCGGCTTCATCGCCGACCCCCGCGGCGACTTCCATCTGGAGATCGCGGTGACGGGGGAGGATTTCGCTTCGGGCCTGGTGGACCTCATCGCGTCCTTTGGCGTGACGGCGCGCCTCAACCGCCGACGCGGCGCCTACGCCATCTACCTCAAGAGCTTCGACGACATCATCGCCCTGCTCAAGGTTATGGGGGCGGGGAGAATGGCCCGCGTGGTCGAGGTCGCCCGCGCCAAGAAGTCCGTGAAAAACGACGTCAACCGCCGTGTCAACGCCGAGATGGCAAACCAGGCCCGCTCCACGGGGGCGGCCGCCTCTCAGCTCGAGCTCATCGACGAGGTCGAGGCCGAGCTCGGCTTCGCCTGCCTGCCGCCCGCGCTTCGCCAGTTCTGCGAGGCCCGCCGAGCCAACCCGGAGCTGTCGCTGGCCGCTTTGGGCCAGGAGATCGATCCCCCTGCGAGCAAGTCGGCGATGTATCACCGCGTCCTTCGCCTCCAGGAGCTGCTGGACGAGTCCCGCCGAGCCGGTGAACGGTCGCAAGGCGATTAATTTCTCGGCATCTAATACCTCTGCCTAAGCTGGTGTGTACCAGTGTTTGCCCAGGTAAACAGCATTTTCGCAGGTCTAATACCACGAAAATCCGTTAACACCAACAACTTTTTTGCGAACGGATTACAAGAACTGGTGTCATTGAGGCTGTCAGTGGGGTAATATAGGCGTTGGCAATTATTGCCCAACATAACAAGGTTGCCCGGGGACACGCCCTGGGGACCTCGTGAAAGGAGAAGGCATGGCAGTAAAGGTTGCTATTAACGGCTTTGGTCGCATCGGCCGTCTGGCTTTCCGCCAGATGTTCGGTCACGAGGGCTCTGAGATCGTCGCTATCAACGACCTCACCTCCCCCGACATGCTCGCGTACCTGCTGAAGTATGACTCCACGCAGGGCAACTACGGCCGCGATCACAAGGTTGAGGCTACCGAGGACTCCATCGTCGTCGACGGCAAGGAGATCAAGATCTACAAGGAGGCCGACGCCAACAACCTTCCTTGGGGCGACCTCGACGTCGACGTCGTGCTCGAGTGCACCGGCTTCTACACCTCCAAGGCTAAGGCTCAGGCCCACATCAACGCTGGCGCCAAGAAGGTCGTCATCTCCGCTCCCGCCGGCAACGACCTGCCCACCATCGTCTACAACGTCAACCACGAGTCGCTGACCGCCGACGATAACATCATCTCCGCCGCTTCCTGCACCACCAACTGCCTGGCCCCGATGGCCAAGGGTCTCAACGACTTCGCCCCCATCGTCTCCGGCATCATGACCACCATCCACGCCTGGACCGGCGACCAGATGCCTCTCGACGGCCCCCAGCGCAAGGGCGACAAGCGTCGTTCCCGTGCCTGCGCCGTGAACATCGTCCCCAACTCCACCGGCGCCGCCAAGGCCATCGGCCTGGTTCTCCCCGAGCTCAACGGCAAGCTCATCGGTGCTGCCCAGCGCGTCCCGACGCCCACCGGCTCCATCACCAACCTCTACGCCGTCGTTGACAAGACCGTCACCGTCGACGAGGTCAACGCCGCTATGAAGGCCTACGCCGAGACCATCTCCGAGACCTTCGGCTACAACGAGGATCCCATCGTCTCCACCGACATCATCGGCGAGACCCACGGCTCCATCTTCGACGCCACCCAGACCATGGTCCAGGACCTCGGCAACGGCCAGTCCCTCGTCCAGGTCACCTCTTGGTACGACAACGAGAACTCCTACACCTCTCAGATGGTCCGCACCATCAAGTACTTCGAGAAGTTCGTCGCCTAAGTTCTCGTAACTCGCCTCGATTGGCATCTTGAGGGTGCGGTCGCAGCTCTCGGGCCGCGGCCGCACCCTTTTTGTGTTTGCACCTTCCAATAACCAAAGGAGTAGGCATGGCTTTTACCAAAAAGACCGTCCGTGACGCCGATGTCGACGGCAAGCGCGTTCTCATGCGCGTCGACTTCAACGTGCCCCTGAAGGACGGCGTCGTCACCGACGACACCCGCGTCCGCGCGGCCATCCCCACCATCGAGTACCTGAAGCAGCACAACGCCAAGGTCATCCTCATGAGCCACCTCGGCCGTCCCGACGGCACCGGCTTCCAGCCCGAGCTCTCCCTGCGCCCCGCCGCCGAGAAGCTCGCCGAGCTCACCGGCTATGAGGTCAAGTTCGTCGAGGATACCTACGGCGAGAAGGCCGCCGAGGCCGTCGCCGCCCTCGAGCCGGGCGACATCCTGGTTCTCGAGAACGTCCGCTTCGACAAGCGCGAGAAGAAGAACGACCCCGAGATCGCCA
>CAVDTK010000168.1:0-4135 GCA_963611755.1 Oscillibacter sp. ER4 | reverse complement strand
GGAACTGGTAGTAGTGCTGCATGCGGTTGGGGTTCTCGCCGTAGCGGCCGTCGGCGGGACGGCGGCACGGCTGCGGGTAGCAGGTCCTCCAGGCTGCGGGGCCCAAGCTGCGCAGCGTGGTCGCGGTGTGGAAGGTACCGGCGCCCACCTCGGAGTCGTACGGCTGCATGACGGTGCAGCCCTGCTTTGCCCAGTAATGCTCAAGCTCAAGAATCATGTCCTGAAACGTGAGGGCGTATTTGTTCATGAAATCTTCCCCTTCGCTGTGACGCGAGCCTACAAGGTTCTGATGTCGGAAAACGGCCAGTAGATGAAAAGCGCCTTCGATGTTACCGCACTCACGGACACCGGTCCGAAGTAACGGGAATCGAGCGAGTTAGTCCTGTTGTCCCCCATGCAAAAGACGCAGTTCTCGGGGACGGTATAGGGGTATTGGATGCCGGCGGAGCCCTCGAAGTCGGAAAGCGAGTTCGAGGGCTTGCCCAGGGTATAGGACGACTCGTCCAAGGCAACCCCGTCGACGTAGACGATGCCGTCGCGCAGGTCGATGGTCTGGCCACCGGTGGCGATGACGCGCTTGATCAAGGTGGTGCCGGGGTTCATGGGGCTGTCGAAGGTGATGACGTCGCCCGCTTTAGGCGTGTCGAAGCGAAGTGTGACCTTCTCGCCCACCAACAGGTCGCCTTCTTGGATGGTCTCGAGCATGGAGCCGGAAGGAACCTGGTAGACGCCTATGACAAAAACGCGCAGGAAAACGGCGATGGCCACCGCCACGATGATCGAGACGACGAACTCAAGGATGCCGCGCGCGTGCGAGCCGCCCTTCTCCGTCATAACTAGTCCTCCTTAGGGGTGCCGGCGACTTGTTCCTGGGCCCAGGCGCGCTCGTCGGGCGTGAGGTCTGCGGCGGCGAGAAGATCGGGGCGCCAGCGGGCGGTGCGCTCGATGGAGCTCTTGCGGCGCCACTCGTCGACCTTGCCGTGGTCGCCGGAAAGCAGCACCTCGGGTACCCCCATGTCGCGATAGGTGGCCGGGCGCGTGTACTGCGCGTATTCGAGAAGCCCGTCGGAGAAGGACTCGTCCTCGGCGCTCTTCTCGTTGCCCAGGGCACCTGGCAGAAGGCGCACCACGGAGTCGATGACCACCATGGCCGCGAGCTCGCCGCCGGTCAAGACGTAGTCTCCCAGCGAGAAGATCTCGTCTGCCAGGGAATAGGCGCGCTCGTCCATGCCCTCGTAACGACCGCAGACGAAAAGCAGGCCTTCCTCAGAAGATAGACGCTCGGCGTCCGCCTGAGTATACGGTTTTCCCACCGGCGAGAAGAACACGGTGCGGGGCTTGTATCCGCGCCTGGCGCTGATGTCCTCGACGGCCTCGAAGATGGGGGCCGGCTTCATGAGCAGGCCCTGGCCGCCGCCGAAGGTGTAGTCGTCGACCTTCTTGTGCTTGTCGTGGGACCAGTCGTGCAGGTCGTGGGCCTCAAACGAGAAAATGCCCGCGGCCTTTGCCCGGCCCAGGATAGACGTGTCCAAATAAGGGGCAAATACCTGGGGCACGCAAGAGACGATGTCAAAATGCATCAGTTGCCCTCCCCCAGAAAGCCCGTGGCGTCCACGGTAATTGCGCCTTGTTCGGCCGCGTCTTTAACCACTTGATCGATGACGGGCAGCAACAGCTCCCCGAAGGGGCCCTCGATCACCCACACGTCGTTGGCAGGGCCCGTCATAACCTCTTGAATGCTGCCGAGATCCCGGCCGTCGACATTAACCACCTCGCGGCCGATCAAAGCACGCGGGTCGTGCAGGCAAAGGTCTTCCGGCAGGTCGTCAGCATTTGCCAGCACATAGGTGCCGACAAGGGCCTCGGCGCCGGTAAGGTCACGCACATCACAGAAACTCACGAGGCTACCCGCACGGTCGTCGCTCTCGACGTTCTCGATCTCGTGCCAGCGCGACCCCTTCAAGGGCGGCGGCACGAGGGCCACGGTCATGCCTTTACGCATAAGTGAGGGAAGGCCGTCGACGGGAACCGTGACGACCTCCCCAAATCTCCCGTGGGTCTTCTCCACACGGGCTATGCGCCTATAACGCTGCAGCATATGGCCTTAGCCTACGACCTCAACCTCGACATCGGTGCCGACGCGCTGGCCCAGGGCACGCGCGAGCGTGCGGATGGCCTTGATGGTACGGCCCTTGCGTCCAATGACGCGTCCCGCGTCCTGCTCGGAGCAGCTCACCTCGATGAGGGAGCCCTCCTCGCCGTCGGTCACGTCGAGGGAGACCGCATCCTGATCGTCGACGAGGCCGCAAACGATGTACTCGACCAGGTCAGCGACCTTGTCGGAGGCCATCTCCTCTTCCTCTTCGACGATCTGGGTGTTATCCGTGGTCTCCATGTGATTGACCACGCAGACTACTCGGCGTCGGCCTCAGCAGCGGCGGCCTCGGCAGCAGCAGCGGCCTTGGCAGCAGCCTTCTTGGAAAGCTTGGCCTTCTTCTCGACGACGGGCTGGCCGTTGCGGGCGATCTCGATGAGGTGAGAGACGCTGTTGGTGGGCTGGGCGCCCTTGGCGAGCCACTCGTCGACCTTCTCGATGTTGATGTCGATGGTCTTGGGGTTGGTCAGCGGGTTGTAGCGACCAACGAGCTCGATGTAGCGACCGTCGCGGGGCATGCGGCTGTCAGCGACGACAACGCGGTAGTACGGACGCTTCTTGGCACCGTGACGGGCCAGGCGAATCTTGACTGCCAATTAAAACTCCTCCATACGAGCGGTGCACGTAGTATTTGGGTAGGCCGCACCGCAAGCCACAGAACAGTCATACAGTTTACGACTGTTATTGATGCTGGCAAGGTGCAGTTTTTGTGAATGATAGGCGCTGGCGAGAAAACCGGGCGGTCGCTTCAGGCGGATTTAAGCGCTAGTGGATACCATAACTTTACGTTAGGTCTATCAGTTACCTGAAATAGGAGGCTCCATGAACATCCTGGTGGTCGAAGACGAGCGCAACCTGGCCGACGCGATCGTGCGCATCCTTGAAGACGACGGCTACAACGCCGAGGCGGTCTATGACGGAAAGGCCGGCCTCACGAGCGGCAAAAGCGGCCTGTACGACGCCATCGTGCTCGACGTCATGCTCCCCCAGATGAACGGCTACGAGGTCGTGAACGAGCTTCGCCACGCCGACGTCTCGACGCCCGTCCTCATGCTCACCGCAAAGACCTCCACGGCCGACAAGGTTCAGGGCCTTGACGCCGGCGCAGACGACTACATGACCAAGCCCTTCGACGCGCCCGAGCTTCTCGCCCGCCTGCGCGCCCTCACCCGCCGCCGCGGCGACGTGGTCATCGACGAGATCACCTTCGCCGACATCACCTTGGACCTCTCGACCCACGACCTTTCCTGCTCCGAGAAGAGCGTCCACCTGTCCGGCAAGGAGTTCGAGGTCATGAGCACCCTTATGAGCTCCAACTCGCGCGTGGTCTCCAAGCAGGACCTGCTCACCCGCGTGTGGGGCGCCGACGCCGAGGCTTCCGAGAACTCCGTCGAGGCCTACATCTCGTTCCTTCGCAAGAAGCTCAACCACATCGGGTCCAAGGTCCAGGTGACGACCCTTCGCATGCTCGGCTACCGTCTTGAGGTCTTCGACAACCAGGAAGAGGAGTAAGGCGGCGCACCCCGCACGCAGCGGGAAGCGGGCAATAAACGCGAGGTCATAGATGCTAAAGAAGCTCCAGCGAGAGTTCACGCTCATAACCATGCTGCTGACGGGGCTTGTCCTTGTCGTGGCCTTGGGGTCGACGCTTCTGGCCAGCTGGTCTTCTCAGACCAGCTCGACCCAGGCCCTGCTTGAGAAGAGCCTGGCCGACGGCTACGCCAGAAACCCCAAGATGGGCGAGTCAGGCTTTGGCCCCGGAAGCACCGACAGCATGCTCGTTATCACGGTCGACGCCAACGCGGGCGGCATCTTGCTGAGCAAGAGCGACACGCCGATCGACATCGACAGCGACCTTCTCAACGCCCTGCTCTACAAGGCATCGTGCTCAGAAGACTTCGAGGGCACCGATTTCGAGCACCACTTGGCGTGGATGAAGAAGGAGACCTCGTGGGGCTACCGCATCGCCATCTGCGACAC
>CAVDTK010000167.1:0-4138 GCA_963611755.1 Oscillibacter sp. ER4 | reverse complement strand
GCGCGGCCACCTGCATCGGCGGCGCCATCCGCGACCCGCTCTCCGGCCGCAGCTACGTCTACCAGGCCATGCGCGTGACCGGCGCCGCGGACCCCACCGCGCCCGTCTCGGCGACGCTTGAGGGCAAGCTGCCCCAGCGCAAGCTCGTGACCACCGCCGCGGCCGGCTACTCCAGCTACGGCAACCAGATCGGCCTGGCCACCGGCCAGGTTTCCGAGCTCTACCACCCTGGCTACGTGGCCAAGCGCATGGAGATCGGCGCCGTCGTGGCGGCCACCCCGGCCTCCCACGTGCGCCGCGAGTGCCCCGCCCCCGGCGACGTCATCGTGCTTCTCGGCGGCCGCACCGGCCGCGACGGCATCGGCGGCGCCACCGGCTCGTCCAAGGCCCACAACGTCGAGTCCCTGGAGAAGGACGGCGCCGAGGTCCAGAAGGGCAACGCGCCCATCGAGCGCAAGCTCCAGCGCCTTTTCCGCCGCGAGGACGCCTGCCGCCTGATCAAGCGCTGCAACGACTTTGGCGCGGGCGGCGTTTCTGTGGCCATCGGCGAGCTGGCGGACGGCCTGCACGTCGACCTCAACGCCGTGCCCAAGAAGTACGAGGGCCTGGACGGCACCGAGCTCGCCATCTCCGAGTCCCAGGAGCGCATGGCCGTGGCCCTGGCGCCCGCCGACGTCGAGGAGTTTCTCGGCTACGCGGCCGAGGAGAACCTCGAGGCCACGCCCGTGGCTACCGTCACCGAGGAGCCTCGCCTGACCATGGACTGGAACGGCACGACCATCGTCGACGTGAGCCGCGAGTTTTTGGCCTCCAACGGCGCGCCCAAGTCGCAGGACGTCCACATCGAGGGCGCGGGCGACTACGCGCACGAGTGGGCCGGTTCCACGGCTGCCGAGAAGTTCTCTTCACTGGTGCGCGACCTCAACGTGGCCTCCAACAAGGGCCTGTCCGAGCGCTTCGACTCCACCATCGGCGCGGCGACCGTCCTCATGCCCTTTGGCGGAAAGACCCAGCTCACGCCCGCCATGGCCATGGCCGCCAAGCTGCCGGTCGACGGCGAGACCACCACGTGCTCCGGCATGGCCTGGGGCTTCAACCCCTACCTCATGAGCGCCGACCAGTACCGCGGCGCCTATCTCTCTGTGGTCGAGTCCGCGAGCCGCCTGGTGGCCGCCGGCTTCGAGCACAAGAACTTCTACCTCACCTTCCAGGAGTACTTCGAGAAGCTGCGCCAGGAGCCCGAGCGCTGGGGCAAGCCCTGCGCCGCCGTTCTGGGCGCCCTCATGGCCCAGGTCGACCTGGGTATCGGCTCCATCGGCGGCAAGGACTCCATGTCCGGCAGCTTCGAGGATCTGGACGTGCCGCCCACGCTGGTCTCCTTCGCGACCGGCCTGGGCACGGTCTCGCGCGTGACCTCGCCCGAGTTCAAGGGCGCGGGCCACAAGGTCGCCGTCATCGTGCCGGCCTACGGCGAGCGCGGCCTGGTACCCGCCGCCGATTCGCTTCTTGCGGCGTTTGACCTGGTAGAGGACCTTATCGGCAAGGGGCAGGCGCTGGCCGTCTCTACCCCTGGCTACGGATGCGCCGCCGAGTCCGTCTTCAAGATGTGCGTGGGCAACGGCATCGGCGCCGAGCTTGCCCCCGCCTTTGGCAAGGATGCCCTGTTCAAGCCCTCGTACGGCTCGTTCATCGTCGAGCTGGCCGACGGCTGCGAGCTTCCCCAGGGCTCCGAGAACGTGGCCGTGGGCCTTCTGGCCACCACCGTCGCCGACTACCACCTGGTCGTGGACGACGAGGTCATCGACCTGGCCAAGCTGCAGGAAGAGTGGGAAAGCGCCATCGAGGGCGTCTTCCCCTACCGCGCTGGCGGCGAGAAGGTCGAGAAGGTCAGCTTCGACATCGCGGCAGCCGGCGTTTCTCGCCCCGCTCCCGCCGTGCGCGTCGCCCGCCCGCGCGTCGTGATCCCGGTCTTCCCGGGCACCAACTGCGAGTACGACACCGCCCGCGCGTTCCGCCGCGCCGGCGCCGACCCGGACGTCTTTGTCATCAACAACCTGACGCCCGCCGCCGTCGCCGAGAGCACCCATGAGCTGGCCCGCCGCATCCGTGAGAGCCAGATCGTCATGCTGCCCGGCGGCTTCTCGGGCGGCGACGAGCCCGACGGCTCCGCCAAGTTCATCACCGCGTTCTTCCGCGCGCCCGAGGTCACCGAGGCCGTGCGCGACCTGCTGCAGGCCCGCGACGGCCTGATGCTGGGCATCTGCAACGGCTTCCAGGCCCTGATCAAGCTGGGCCTTGTTCCCTACGGCGACATCCGCCCCATGGACGACGCCTGCCCCACGCTGACCTTCAACACCATCGGCCGTCACCAGAGCCGCCTCGTGCGCACGCGCATCGCGAGCAACCTGTCGCCGTGGCTCTCCAAGTGCGAGCTGGACGAGGTCCACACCATCGCGATCTCCCACGGCGAGGGCCGCTTCGTTGCCAGCGACGAGCTTGTCTCCCAGCTTGTTTCCGCTGGTCAGGTGGCCACCCAGTATGTGAACGAGAACGGCGAGCCGTCGCAGGACCTCTCCGTCAACCCCAACGGCTCGGTCCTGGCCATCGAGGGCATCACCAGCCCCGACGGCCGCGTCCTGGGCAAGATGGGCCATACCGAGCGCAGCGGCGAGGGCCTGTACAAAAACGTCCCGGGCAACACCTTCCAGCCGCTCATCGAGGGCGGCGTGAGCTACTTCACCGAGTAGCGCGCACCTACAGGCAGCGCTTTGTTTGTGCCCGCCCCTCCGCACCCGGCTGCGGAGGGGCTTTTGCTGGGGCTTTTGCTTGCGACTTTGCGACCACAGATAGCGAGGAATCGACGTGACCCAAACCCAAACCCAAACCACCAAGGCAAGCGGCCGTAAGCCGTTTCTCGCCACCGGGCCGGGGATGGTCCTCGCCTGCCTGGCGGCGTGCCTGCTGTGGGGCTCGGCGTTCCCGTTCGTGAAGATCGGGTACGGGCTTTTTGGCATCGACTCGGCCGACGTGGCGTCGATCATCCTGTTTGCCGGGATGCGCTTCCTGATCTCGGGCGGGCTGGTCGTGGCGGGCATGAGCATCGCGCGGCGGCGCCCCTACCTGCCCCAACGGCAAGACCTGCCGTGCGCGTTCAACCTCTCCGTCTTCCAGACGATCCTGCAGTACCTGTGCTTCTACGTGGGCCTTTCTCGCTGCGCCGGCGTCACCAGCTCGATCATCGAGGCAAGCAACACCTTCCTCATCGTGCTTCTCGCCGTCTTTGCCTTTCGAACCGAGTCGATGACCTTGAGAAAAGCCCTCGGCTGCATCCTGGGCTTCGTCGGCGTCGTGCAGGTGAGCCTGGCCGGGAGCACCGGCGGCATGGGCTTTAGGCTAGACGGAGAAGGACTCGTCTTTCTCTCTACATTTGCCGCGGCCATGAGCAGCAATTTGTCCAAGCGCTACTCCGCCGATCATGACCCGGTGCTGCTCTCGGCCTGGCAGTTCGTCATCGGCGGGGCGGTCTTGTTCGCGGCGGGCCTCGCCATGGGCGGGCACGTGGCGCCGGCGGCCGGGGCAAACCCCGTGGTCGCGATTGTTCTTCTCGTCTACCTGGGCTTTATTAGCGCCTCGGCCTACTCGCTGTGGTCGGCGACCCTGGCCGTCAACGACGTGTCGCACGTGGCGGTCTTCGGCTTCATGAACCCGGTCTTCGGCGCGATCCTCTCGGTGGTCTTGCTGGGAGAGGGCAACGTCTTGAACCCCATCGTCGCCCTGGGGTCGCTTGCCCTTGTAAGCGTGGGCATCGTCATCGTAAACCGGCCGGCGCAGGCCGCCGCTGCCGCTGCAAAAATCGGGGATGTCTGATACCCACCGGCGCCCCGACTTTCAAATCCCGGGGTTGTCTGATACCCGAAGGGCTTCTCGTTTTCAAATCCAGGGGTTGTCTGATGAAATCCCTGCAAATCAAAGGCTTGTCTGATACCAAATCATCAGACAAGCCTTTGATTTAAAAGAAGACGAGCCTCGAAGTATCAGACAAGTCCCCATATTGAAAGCGAGAAGACCGCGCGGTATCAGACAACCCCGGAATTTGCATCTAGCCGTGCGATTACAGGCTGAGAAACGCTTGGTGGAT
>CAVDTK010000166.1:0-4146 GCA_963611755.1 Oscillibacter sp. ER4 | reverse complement strand
AACCGGCCGCAACGTTTCACGTTCCGGCCGCCCAACCGGTGACGGTGTACGAGCTCTGCAACCTCCACGGCCTATGGTGCGCAGAGGCATAAGCCACAAGACCGTCCGGTTCTTCCCTGCGATGCGCGCCTGCCCCTTTGAATCGATGGGGCGGGCGTCTCTATATGCGGCCTTTATATACAATGGGTTGCCATATTCGGCGTTATGCCATATATTGCATTAAGCGGAATACTGCAACTTTGGAAAGGCGCTAAGCATGAGTAAGGTTACCAGCGCTCAGGCAGCCGGTGGCATCGTCCGGCGGATCCGGGAAGACTGTGGGATTTCCCGCGCCACGCTCGCGAAGCAAACGGGCATCGGAGCACGGACGATTTACGCGCTTGAGCTGGGTGAGAGCAGAAATTTTGGCCTGGAAAGCTACCTCAAGCTGCTGGACGCGCTTGGGTTGAGCATGTCCGTCGACCTCGCCGACGGTCCCGCGCGGTCCAGCGGTACCTCTCGCGCCGGCACGATACCTGCTCCCGAGTTTAAGCTGGGCGATGCCTGGGCACTGGACGATGATGCAAAATGATCCCGCGCAATGAGACGCTGGACGTGTATATCGCAGGCGATTTCTGCGGCCAGCTTACCGAAGATCGTTATGGGGCCGTGTCGTTTGCGTATGTGCCGGGGTATACCGGCGTGCCGCTCTCCATCTCTATGCCCGTCAGCCTCGAACGATACGCTGATCGCGTCGTGCGCCCGTATCTCATGGGGCTTCTCCCCGACGAGGCCTCAACGAGAAGCGCGATAGGCGCTCGGTACGGAATCTCTTCCAACAATCCTTTCCGCCTGCTGGGGGCAATCGGCATGGATTGCCCGGGCGCCGTTCAGGTCTGTCCGCGCGGGGCCGTCCCGCCTACAGAAAATGCGGCTCGCGACTTGGTAGGGTTGACGGATGAGGAAATCGAGGCAAAGCTCGCTGCGGTGCGCGAGGATGCTGCCGCGGCGTGGGTCGACAGCGCGCCTGCCGAGGGACATTGGTCCCTTGGGGGATGCCAGGCGAAGTTCACCTTGCGGCGGGAAGACGGGCAGTGGTTCGACTGCAGCGGTGCCGCCGCATCGACGCACATCGTGAAGCCTGGGGTGGCGGGCTTCGCCGGACAGGCGCTCGTTGAGTTTGTCTCCATGCAACTTGCCGAGAAGATTGGTCTGCCGGTGGCTAAAACCGAGTTTCGCATGTTCGGCGCAGAGCCCGCCATCATTATCGAACGCTATGACCGCGCAAGGGATGGCTCCGGCCGCGTCGTGCGGATCCATCAGGAGGATTTTTGCCAGGCTCTTGGGGTTATGCCTGACGCCAAGTATGCCGAGCAGGGCGGCCCCGCGACGCCGCGAATCGTGGAGATGCTTATGGCAACGGGGAAGAGGGCTCGCGACAATGTCTATCGCTTCATCCTCTACCTATTCTTCAACTACTTGATCGGTGCGACGGATGCCCACGCTAAGAACCACTCGCTCATGATCCTTTCAGCGGGGGACATCAGAATCGCGCCGCTGTATGACGTTGCCTCCATAGCTCCCTATCAATCGCTCTCGCCTCAGAAGCGCAAGCCGTTGCGTGCTGCCTTGTCCATCGGCGGGGAGAACAGATTCGGTTATCTCGGCTCGGCTGACTTGGACAAGATGGTGCGCGACTGCGGGCTTGACGAGTTGGGTCTTGGTTCGGACCTGTTGTGCGGGCGTCTCGCGAGAATGGCCGATCTGATTCCCGGCACGCTTGATGACGTGATTGATGCGGCGTGCGTCCTCAACCCGCATGATGTGGAAGTTATAGAAGGCTCGATGCGTGAAGAGATCGCAGGCAATTGCAGGCGGGTTCTTGAATCCCTGTAAGAGGATCTTGGGGGCGCAGAGAAGGACTTCCGATGTTTGAGTTTACGAGGAAGGCGCGCGGGATGTCTCCGTGCCGCCGGCCCTATCGCCCGCCTTCTCGCTTGTAGGCCGCCAGCTCGCGCTCTACCTGCTTGTCGCCCGTCTCGTTTACCCACCAGGGCCACTTCACGCGGCAGCACGGCTCGTCTACCTGGGCAAACCATTCCTTGATGTCGTCCAAACTCACCGGCGCGTAGCCGTTGGCGTCCACGCCCACGTCGTAGCGGAGAAGCCCCTGCCTGCGGTTGTACAGGTTGTACGCCTCCCCTGAGCTGTGGATATGCCCGTGCAGGTGCCAACTGGCGTGCGACATGCCCGGCCAGTCGGCGATGGGAAAGTGGCTCAGGATGATCTTCAGACCGTCGACCTTGAGCGTGGCGATCATCGGCTCGACGATGAAGGCGCCCGCCACCGCCGGCTGCGACCAGTCCTTGTCGTGGTTGCCGGGCACGAGGTGGACCCGCCGACAACGGATCTTCTTGCGCAGCTGGTAGGCGTCCTGGACGGTCATCTTGAAGCTGTAATCACCCAGGATATAGAGCTCGTCGTCGACGCTCACGCGGTCGTTGATGTTGGCGACGATCGCCTCGTTCATCTGCTGGATTGTGTCCCACGGCCGCTCGCTGAACTCAAGCACGCGCGCGTGGCCAAAATGTGTGTCGCTGGTAAACCAAATCATGTTTGTCCCCTTATCGGTAGTGCGCCTTCTCGCTGCTCAAGGCCGGGCCGGGAGACTTCTATCGCGTCTCCAAGGTGGCGAGAAGGGCCAGGTGGTCTGACCCTGCGACCTCAACCGTCTGCAGCTCGCTCACGGCGATGCCGGCCCCGCGCGAGTAGACGATGTGGTCGATCTCTATAAGCGCAGGTATTTTGCTGTTCGCGGGGTAGGTCATATGGAAGCCCTCGCCGGCCTGCTCGCCCGCGTCCACGAACGCCGTGCCCAAAAGCGCGCGGAAGCGCTCGTGGTCCCACGTGGAGTTGAAGTCGCCCATGAGCAGGTAGTTGTGGCTGTATCCGCCCAGCGTCTGGATCGAGTCCAGGCCCGCGCTCCACAGGCCCTGCGCCCCGCGAACGGGCGAGTTGGGGTGCACGCTCACCACGCGGACCTGCGCCTGGCCCACGGTGACGGTCGCCGCGGGCATCGCGCTCGTGGCGATGCTCACCAGGTTGGTCGACACGTCGCTCATGGGCGCCGCGGTCCAAATGCCGTTGCGCCCGCCGTTGTTGACCGCGGCGGCGCCGTCCGAGATCACGTGGTAGGGGAGAAGGTCATCGATCCCCGCGGCCTCGAGGTCGTCCACCAGGGTGCCCTCGATCTCCTGCAGGCACAGGACCTCGACGTTCTGCTCGCGGCATATTCGCACGATTTGGGCGGCGTCGGCCGAGCCGTTCTTGGTGTTGAGGGTCATGATGCGCGCGGCGGCGTCCTCGGTCGAGGCGCCGGCGGCGACGGCCGTTTTAGCGCTTTGGGTCACGCGCGCGGTGGGAACGAAGTAGCCGTAGTGCCAAACACCCATGGTGACCAGGGCCGCAATGGCCAGCACGGCCAAGACGCGGCGGCGCCAGGCGATGGCGAGAATGACCAGGGGCACCAGCGGAAAGATCATGAGCGGCACGAACGAGGCGAGCTCGGGGACCGCGCGGCCGTTGGCCATGCTCGCAGGAAGGCAACGCAGCGCCATGAAGGCGGCGACCACGAGAAGGACGATCCAGAGGAGAAACGAGAGGCAGCCGTGCTTGGCGGGCTTGCGCGTTCGCGCGGGGCGGGGCGCGCGGGGCTCTGTAGGCGGCGCTGGCGGCGCGGGGTTGTAGGCGGGGCTTGGCATGCTGGGCGCGCTACCTGCGGCGTTATCGTCGCGTACCAAAACGGCCGGGCGGGGAGCCGTGTCCTCGACGTCCGCCTGTGGGTTGAGGTGGCGAGGGCCGGTCATGCGGGTTGTTGGCATGTGTCTCTCGTTCATTCTCGCCCCTCCTTTTTGGGTTTGACGTCGGTGATCTTCTCGATGGCTCAGCTTAATTTCGCGGCGCGCGCGGCGGCGTTTGGGATGTTGCCGAGAAGTCCGTTGACCTCGGTTGCCGCTCTATGGATGTATCGTGCCTAGGCGCGCCATGGCTTAGAATAACTCAGATTGTGTCTTTGTCGTTTGAGCAAAGGATGGGATATGACTGAGCCTTTTGAGCCCAAGAACATCATCGTCACGGGCGGCTGCGGCTTCATCGGCAGCAACTTCG
>CAVDTK010000165.1:0-4249 GCA_963611755.1 Oscillibacter sp. ER4 | reverse complement strand
GCCTCGAGGTTCTCCTCGACCGCCTGGGCCAGGGTGACGATGCCGCAGGCGGCCACGCACTTGCCCGAGAAGTCGAAGATGGGCGCGGCCAGGCTGCCAAAGCCCTGGTAGCGGTCGTTGATGTCGGTGGCAAAGCCCTGCTCGCGTACCTGGCCCAGGATCTCCAGCAGCTCCTCGCCGGACTTGACAGAGCGCGGCGTGTAGCTGATGTACTTGAAGGAACCCATCATCTGCGCCAGCTCGGCCTCGGGCAGGTTGGCCAGAATGGCGCGGCCCATCGCGGTGCTGTGGACGCGGGCGCTCATGCCCACACGGCCGGTTACCTGCAGATCTGTGGCCGGCGTCTCGACGTCGGTGGTCACAACGCGCGTGCCCGAGAGGCGGCCCAGGTGCACCGAGACGCCCTGCTCGCGGCAAAACGCCAGCATGCGCGGGCGGGCCACCTGGGTGAGGTCCTGCCCGGTCACCACGGTGCCGCCCAGGTAGAGGAGCTTGAGTCCCAGCGAGTAGCGCGCCTCGTCGTCCTTGGCCACGAAGCCGTTGACCTCGAGGGTGTGCATCATGCGAAAGAGGCTCGCCTTGTCGTGGTCCGTCTCGCGCGCGAGCTCGGCAAGCGACATGGAACCGTGCGCGGCCAGCACGTCGAGCAGCCGCAGCGTGTTGTTGACGGAGCTAAGAAGGTACTTGTCTTTGTCCTTATCGGCCATTCGAAACCCGTTTCTCTATGCGTAACGACTAAATGCTAGTTCTTCTTGCGGCCTTTGGCGAGAAATACCTTGCCATTTTTAGAAATCCTGGCCCATCAAGCGGCTGATTGTGGTATTTATGGTTTCGCAATAAGAAATGGCGTTTCGCACAGAGAAACAAAACAGCGAGACAAACCTGGCCAGGGCCATTTCGCAACGAGAAACGCCTGCTACATGGCAGGCACAAGGAAAGGTGGGAACGATGGCGCAAACAGCCATTGCAAAGCCCAAGAAGCAGCGCAACTACGCGCTCGATTTCTGGCGTGTCTTCGCGACACTGGCCGTTTTCTGGGGGCACTCGCGCAACTTCTGGCCCGGCGGTAAGAAGTGCCTCGCCGAGGCTTTCTTCACGCAGGGCAACATCCTCGGCATCTTCCTGGTGCTCACCGGCTACCTCATGATGAAGTCGTACGAGAGCAAGAAGCGCCGCGGCCTCACGAACGCGCCGGCTCGTACGCAGGCCGTGGACTACATGAAGTCCCGTTATCTCGGCCTGTGGCCGGCGTTCATCGTTGGTGAGCTCCTCGGCTTTGGCCTCGAGATCCTGAGGGCCTTTACCGGCCAGGAGAGCAAGCTCGTGATGTTCATGAACGGCGAGAGCTACACCATCGCCGACGTGGGGCTCAACTTCCTGACCTCGATCTCCGAGTTCCTCGGCCTCGACAGCATCGGCGTGCTCTCCTCCCTGCGCGGGGGCACGAGCCTTTGGAACGCCCCGTTGTGGTACATCTCGGCGATCTTTGTCGCGGGCTACTTCCTGTATTACCTGCTCGCCAAGAACGAGGACCTCTTCACGGGCTTCATCGCCCCCGCCATCGTGGCCATCGTCGGCGGCGCCTGGTGCCTCGGTGAGATGAACCTCTACGTGCGCGACGGCCTTCTCTTCGGTCTGGTCAACAACACCCTGGTCAACGGCATTTGGGGCATCTGCCTCGGCGTGGTCTGCTACAAGCCATATGAGCGTTATCGCCAGATGAAGGTCGAGGGCAAGGCGCGCGTCTCCCTCACCATCCTGCACCTCCTCATGGGCGGCGCGATCATTTTCTGGATGGTGACCGACAGCCACCACGTCATCGACGAGATCTTCCTTGACATCTGGGTGGCGATCACCCTCATCTTTGCCGTGGGTGGCCACGACGGCTTCACCAAGAAGATCATGGACAGACCCGTCTTCGGAAAGATCGGCGAGTTCTCCCTGTACTTCTTCATCTGCCACATGCCCGTGCTGCAGTTCTGCAAGAGCTACATCTCCATTGAGGGCACGCCGATGAATTTCTACCTCTTCCTGCTGGCGACCCTTGCGATCGACTGCGTTTTCGGCGCCGTGGCGATGTTCGTCTGCAAGAAGCTCATCCAGCCTGCGCTCTATAAATTCGATGCTTGGGTGCGCGAGAGCACGGAGGCCGGCAAGGTCGCCGCAGCCGCCGAGAAGACTGCGTAGGAGACCGCATGGCAGAGAAGACCTACCGCGTGCTGGCCATCAACCTGGGCTCTACCAGCACGAAGATCGCCTACTTCGAGAACGACGCGTGCGTTCTGCGCGAGTCCCTCTCGCACGATCCCCAGGCTCTTGCCGCCTGCGCCGACATCTGGGACCAGTACGACCTGCGCGAGGAGGCGGTTCTCGCCTTCATGGCCGAGCACGGCATCTCGCTCGATGGCCTTGACGCCGTCAGCAGCCGCGGCGGCAACATCGAGCCCACCTGCGGCGGGACCTACCGCATCAACCAGGCCATGCGCGCCGAGACGCGCAGCTGCCAGTGGGGCACCCACGTGAGCCACCTGGGCGTCGAGATCGCCTTTCGCCTGGCCGAGCGCTCCGATCACGCCGTGCCCGTCACGACCGACCTGCCCACCACCGACGAGTTCGGCCCCCTCGCGCGATACAGCGGCCTGCCCGAGATCCAGCGCGAGAGCAAGTTCCAGGCCCTTAACCACCGCGCCATGGCCCGAGCCTATGCGGAGAAGGTCGGCCGCGCGTACGAGGAGATGAACCTCGTCGTGGTCATGATGGGCGGCGGCATCACCGTGGCCGCGCACGACCACGGCCTCATGGTCGACGCGCAGGACGGCCTGGGCGGCGACGGCTGCTTCTCCAACAACCGCTGCTGCGGCGTGCCCGTGGCCGCGCTCGTGGACCTCTGCTACTCCGGCAAGTACACGCACGAGCAGATGAAACGCCACGTCAACGGCGAGGCGGGGCTTCTCGCCTACACGGGGACGACGGACATCCGGGCGCTCGTCGCCCGCGCACAGGCAGGTGACGCCCGTGCCGCGGAGGTCCTGGACGCCATGTGCTACCAGGCCTCCAAGGACATCGGCGCGCACGCCACCGTGCTTCGCGGCGACGTCGACGCCATTCTGCTCACAGGTGGCATGGCCAACGCCGAGTACCTGACCAGCCGCATTCGCGAGCGCGTGGGCTTCATCGCCCCGGTGGTGGTCATGCCCGGCGAGCGCGAGATGGAGTCTCTCGGCATCAACGCATACAAGGCTGTCTCGGGCCAGATCGAGCTCAAGGAGTTCGAGCCCAAGCAGCAGGTTCCGGAATGGGTGTGGTAGCAATGTCTCAGTTGTTCAAGAGTTTCTCCCAGATCGAGGCCGCGGTCCTGGCCTCGGTCAAGGCGTCCGGCAAGCGCCCGCGCATCGCGCTCGCCTGCGCGCAGGATCCCGACGGCCTGGCCGCCGTGGTGGATGCCCACCGCCGCGGGGTCGTCGACGCCGTGCTTATCGGCGATGTCGAGTCGATAAGCTCGCAGCTCTTTGCGGCGGGCGAGAACGAGGCCGACTACGAGCTTCTCGCCTGCGACGACGAGCGCGAGGCCGCCCGCATGGCCGTGGCCATGGTCCGCGCGGGCGAGGCCGACATCCCCATGAAGGGCCTCATGATGACGGCGAGCTTCATGCGCGCGATCCTGGACAAAGAGACGGGGCTTCTCCCCGAGGGCAACCTGCTTTCCCAGGCCACGGTGCTCGAGTGGCCCGCGCGCGACAAGTTGATGGTCATCTCGGACTGCGCCGTCAACATCGCGCCCGACCTGGGGCAGAAGGCCAAGATCTGCCGCAACGCGATCGACCTGGCGCACGTGCTGGGCTACGAGCGCCCCAACGTGGGCGTGATCTCGGCGCTGGAGGTCGTGAACCCCAAGATCCAAAGCACGGTGGATGCCGCGGCCATCGCGGACATGGACTGGCCCGACGCCTGTGTGGGCGGACCGTTTGCCCTGGATAACGCCGTGGTTCCCGAGGCGGCGGCCTTGAAGGGCGTGACGCACCCGGCGGCCGGCAAGTGCGACGTGCTCATCGTGCCCGACCTGCCCAGCGGCAACATCTTCACCAAGAGCCTCACGTTCTTTGCCCAGCTCAAGAGCGCGGGCTCGCTCAACGGCACCACGAGCCCCGTCGTCATGACCAGCCGCACCGACACGCCCGAGGACAAGTACTTCTCGATCCTCGTGGCCATCGCCAAGACCCTCTAGCGGCGAGAAGACCGGCACTTCTCG
>CAVDTK010000164.1:0-4272 GCA_963611755.1 Oscillibacter sp. ER4 | reverse complement strand
AGGAGTACACCGGCCGCGTCGTGGGCATCCAGCCCTTCGGCGCCTTCGTCGAGCTTCTCCCCGGCAAGGACGGCCTGCTGCACATCTCCCGCGTGGCTCAGGGCCGCGTCGACAAGGTCGAGGACGTCCTGAACATCGGCGACGAGGTCAAGGTCTGCGTCCTTGAGGTCGACGAGAAGGGCAAGATCAGCCTGGACCGCCTGGATAAGCCCGAGGCTCCCGCGTCTTCCGGGTCTTCTCGCCACGGCGACTCCGAGGGCGGCGCCCGTCGCGAGCACAAGCCCCGCGGCCGTCGTCCCGGCGATGGCCAGGGCGGCGAGAAGCGCCAGCCTCGTCGTCACCACGACGCGTAAATTTACGTTCGCGGGTTAAATAAACCGCACGTCAAAGGCCTCGGAGTTTAGCTCCGGGGCCTTTTTGCGTGTTGCTGGGCCGGGCGAGCCGCCCGGTACCATGCAATTCTCGGGGTTGTCTGATGCTCGTCGGGCGCGCAGCTTTCAAAATCATGGGTTGTCTGATGTTCTCCTTTCAATTTCGAGACTTGTCTGATGCCGAATCATCAGACAACCCCTGAAATTGAAAGTGGGGGAGCGCGCAGGCATCAGACAACCCCGAGAATTGCAGCCGGGGCCGCGCGGGTGTTGCACGCTCCTCGATCTTCTCGCCGCTCCGTGTGTCCATCTCTGAAACTTATGTAGGGTAATTCGTGCCGTGTGGCGCATACGCAGCCTTCTCAGATACTATGTTTAACTAATTGTCTGTTTTGCTGCTTGTTGAATTGTTCGGCCAGCACGCGGTGCGGCCGTTTGATAGCAACTGATAGCCTCAACGAAAGGAACCCTACCCAGAATGCCCAAGAAAGACAGCGTTTTAAAGATCATCCCGCTTGGCGGCCTCGACGGCATCGGCAAGAACATGACCGCTTTCGAGTTTGGCAACGACATGGTCTTGGTCGACGCCGGCTTGATGTTCCCCGAGGACGACCAGCCCGGCATTGACCTCATTCTTCCGGACTACACTTACGTCCTTGAGAACGAGGAGAAGCTCCGCGGCGTCATCATCACCCACGGCCACGAGGACCACACCGGCGCCTTGCCGTACCTCATGATGGACCTCACCCGCAAGGTGCCCATCTACTCCAGCAAGCTCACCCTGGGCTTCATCGAGGGCAAGCTCGCCGAGCACAACATCAAGTCGCCGAAGCTCCGCGAGGTCTCGGACGGCGCCAACATCAACCTGGGCGCCTTTAGCCTCACGTTCTTCGCCATGACCCACTCCATCCCGGGTGCCCTGGGCGTCTACATGAGCACGCCCGCTGGCACGGTCATGCACACGGGCGACTTCAAGCTCGACCAGACCCCGGTCGACGGCCGCCGCCCCAACTACCAGGCCATCTGCAAGTTCGCGGCCTCCGGCATCGACCTTCTCCTTTCCGACTCCACCAACGCCACGCGCCCGGGCTTCACGCAGTCCGAGTCCGCCGTGGGCCCGAGCCTTCGCCACATCATCAAGAACGCCCAGGGCCGCGTTTTCGTGGCGTCCTTCTCGAGCCATATCCACCGTCTGCAGCAGATCTGCGACGCCGCGGTCTCCGTGGGCCGCAAGGTCGTCGTGACTGGCCGCTCCATGGTGACCAACACCAAGGTCGCGCGCGAGCTGGGCTACCTCAACATCGCCGAGGACGACATCGTCGACGCCTACGAGGTGGGCAAGATCGACGACGACAAGATCGTGGTTCTCTGCACCGGCTCCCAGGGCGAGCCCTTGAGCGCCTTGGCCCGCATGGCCAACGGCGAGCACAAGTCGCTTTCCATCCATGAGGGCGACACGGTCATCATCTCGGCCACGCCGGTTCCGGGCAACGAGAAGAGCGTCCAGGGCATAGTGAACTCGCTCTCTAAGATCGGCTGCGACGTCTTTGACAAGAGCCGCGCCCTTGTGCACGTCTCGGGCCACGGCAGCCAGGAGGAGCTCAAGCTCATGCTCTCCATGGCCAAGCCCCGTTACTTCATGCCCGTCCACGGCGAGGCGCAGCACCTGCGCGCCCACGCCGAGCTGGCGGCATCGCTCGGCATCCCCAGCGACCGCATCTTTGTCCTGGACAACGGCGACTCCCTTGAGCTTTCCCGCCACAAGGTCCGCCGCGGCCGCGCGGTGGAGTCCGGCGTCGTCTACGTCGAGGGCGGCACCGTCACCGAGGCCAACCCCGTGGTCCTGCGCGACCGCCAGAAGCTCGCCCAGGACGGCGTCGTGAGCTGCACCGTCGCGGTCTCGTCCAAGCGCCACAGCGTCTGCGCCGTCGACATCACGGTGCGCGGCTGCTCCTACTCGACCGACGACGAGGTCATCTCTGAGGCCCAGGCCCAGGTCCGCTCCCAGGTCGAGAAGCTCGCCAACTCAAAGGATTCCTCCATCGACGGCATGCGCCGCGCGGTGAGAAACACCCTGTCCAACCTCTTGTGGAACAAGACTCATACCAGGCCCATGGTCATTCCGGTTGTCCTGGAGGTCTAAATGCCGGCTAAACGCACCTCAAACGCAGCAAAAAACAACAAGTCGAGCAACTCCCGTAAGAACGCAGCTAAGGCACCGGCGCAGGCACAGGCCTTGGCTCAGGGCTTGACCACTGCGCAGAGCGACATCATCGGCGTCATCCTGGCGGTGCTGGCCATCGCCATGTTCGTGTCCGTCGTGGCCCCGTCCACCGCGGTCGTGACGAGCGCCATGGGCCATCTTCTGGCCCTGGGCTTCGGCACGGGCGCGGTGCTCGTGCCCATCGCGCTTCTCGTCTTTGCCTTGACGTTCTTCACGGCAGACGACAGCCCCATCTCGGGCCGCGTGGCGGCGGGCCTCGTGCTTATCGTCGTGGCCATTCTCGCCATGATCTCGCTCAACCAGCCTATCGCGGCCACGTCCCCGCAGGCACTGGTGACCGACGCGGTGGCCATCGGGGCCGGCGGCTACACCGGCGGCGGCATCGCCTATGTCCTGGCCGTCTACCTGGGCGTTCCCGTTGGCAACATCGTCCTTGTGGGCGTCATCGTCGCAGGCCTTGTGGTCTGTGGCTTCTCCATCACGCGCCTGGTCACCCGCGTTGGCGACCGCCTGTCCGCCTACAACGAGGCCCGCGCCCTTCGCGCCGAGCAGCGTGCCCAGGAGCGCGCCGTGACCCGCGAAGCCACCATGGTCGCCGACGAGCCGCGCCGCTTTGCCAAGGGCGGCGACACCTCCGTGGCGCAGGCCCCGGCACCTGCCGCCCAGACGCAGCCTTCCCTTTTTGACGAGACGGGCGAGGCGCAGACGAGCTTCATCGGCGAGCGCAAGACGAGCGTGCTCAAGCGCGGCGCCAAGGCGCCCCTGCCGGCGAAGCCTGCCCCCGGTGGTATCTTTGGGGCGAGCAACCTCTCCTTCGAAGACGACGCCGAGCTCGAGGCCGCGCCTGTCGTGGATGACGCCCTGTTCGTCGCCGATGACGTTGCCGACCTGGGCGCGGAGGCGAACGACGAGCCCAAGACCTCGTTCCTCTCTCGCAAGAAGAAATCAAAGAAAGCCCAGGTAGCCGAGACGGACTTCGATGCTGCAGACGATTTTGCGGCAGACGACGTCCCGCCCGCCCGCGCTTCCAAGAAGTCCCGCGCCGCGGCCGCCCCTGCCGGGGAAGCCGACGCCGATGACGCCATCCCGTATTTCCTCAAGCACCCCAAGGGTTCTTCCACGGCCAAGTCCGCGGCCCCTAAGGGCGACGTCGCGCACATCGATGAGGCCCCCAAGACCTTGAGCCGCCCCGGCGACTCCGACGAGTCCTACCAGCTGCCGCCCCTGACCATCCTCAAGGCCAACGACGCCGCAGGCGCCGGCTACGCCAACGACGAGGAGCTCACCCGCACCGCCCAGAAGCTCCAGGGCACCCTCGAGGAGTTTGGCTTAGGCGCGCGCGTCACCGGTTGGACCGCCGGCCCTTCCGTAACCACGTTCAAGATTTCGATGGGCGAGGGCGAGCGCGTCAACAAGATCGTCAACCTCGAGGACGACATCGCGCTGTCTTTGGCCGCAAAGTCCGTCCGTATCTTCTCGCCGATCCCGGGCACCTCGCTCGTGGGCATCGAGATCCCTAACGAGAAGAGCCAGCCGGTCTACCTTTCCGACGTCTTGCCGTACGCGCAGGGCGGCCCCCTCGAGTGCGCCTTCGGCCGCGACTCCGAGGGCAAGCCCATCGTCGTCGACCTCGCTGGCCTTCCGCACCTTCTTGTCGCCGGTACCACCGGCTCCGGT
>CAVDTK010000163.1:0-4278 GCA_963611755.1 Oscillibacter sp. ER4 | reverse complement strand
AGGGCCTCGTGGGCGTAGTGGGACTCGTCGGTGTCGAGGGGCTGGGCGGCGGGCGGCACAGGCGCAGCGGTCTTCTCCCCTGCCGTACCCTGGTCGATCTTGTCTCCCGAGCAGCAGTCGCGCTTGCCCGTGGCCGTTCCCATAAAGCGCCAGGCCGCCACGGCCACGATCGCCACGACGATAAGGACGATCACGATATCGGTTGGGTTCATCTTGCCTCCAGGTTTAAGTTAGCTAACGGCAACTATATACCCCTTGGAGGTATCTGTACAGACGGACGCGCGCCATCCCCTGCAAAATCCGGGGTTGTCTGATACCCGCATGCTCCTCCCCTTTCATTTTGGGGACTTGTCTGATAGTCGAGGGCCCGTCTCCTTTCAATTCGAGGACTTGTCTGATGATTTGAAATCAGACAACCCCTGGATTTGAAAGCTAGAGGGCCCTCGACTATCAGACAACCCTGAGAATTGAAAGCCCGAGGCCCCGCGGGCATCAGACAACCCCGAATTTTGCAAGTGACGCCGCCGACCGCCCCGCCGCATAAAGAAAGGGCCTCCGCGCGGGAGGCCCTTTCTTTGCAAGCTTTGTGCCCTAAGGCTTTGTTCTAAGGCGTTACACCCAGAAGAGCATGGAGTTGTAGCTCGGGACGGGCCAGTACTCCTCGGCCACGACCTTCTCCATCTCGTCGACGGCGCCGCGCAGGGCGTCCATCGCGGGGATCACGACGTCGCGATAGGCGTCGCACTCGTCCTGCGGGTCGTCGATCTCGCGGGCGTCGACGTTTTTGGCCTCGAGGTCGGCCACGGCGTCGTAGATGGCGTCGATGCCGCTGGTGAGGGTAGCGACCAGGCCCTTCTCGGCGCGGGCCTCGATGCCCAGCTCGGCCTTGGTGGCCACGCTGGCGGCCAGGCTGGAGCTGAACTCGGAGATGGCGGGCAGATACAGGCGCTTGGCCATGTCGACCATGGTGTTGGCCTCGATGTTGAGGAGCTTGGCGTACTGCTCGGCCTTGGAGACGTAGCGGGCGTGGATCTCGGACTCGGAAAGCACGCCGTACTTGGAGAAGAACTCGACGTTCTCGGGGGCGACCATGCGGGGCAGGGCGTCCGGGGTGGTCTTGAAGTTGGGCAGGCCGCGCTTCTCGGCCTCGGCCTCCCACTCCTCGGAGTAGCCGTTGCCCTCGAAGATGATGCGGTGGTGCTCCTTCAGGGTCTTCTTGACCCACTCGAGGGCGGCAGCGGTGAACTCGTCGCCGGTCTTGCCCTCCATGAGGGACGCGAACTCGTCGCAGACCTCGGCCACAGCGGTGTTGAGAACGACGTTGGGGTCGGAGAGGTTCTGCTGGGAGCCGCACATACGGAACTCGAACTTGTTGCCGGTGAAGGCGAACGGAGAAGTGCGGTTGCGGTCGGTGTTGTCCTGCAGGACATCCGGGAGCATGGGAACGCCCAGGTCCATGCGGGTCTTGCCGTGGGCCTCGACGGCCTCGTCGTTGATGAGGCCCTCGACGACGGCGTCGAGCTCGTCGCCCAGGAAGACGGAGACGATCGCGGGAGGAGCCTCGTTGGCGCCCAGACGGTGATCGTTGCCGGCGGAAGCGACGGAGACGCGCATGAGGTCGGCGTGACGGTCGACGGCGGAGACCAGGCCGGCCAGGAAGACGAGGAACTGGAGGTTCTCGCCGGGGTTTGAGCCGGGCTCGAGGAGGTTCTTGCCGTCGGCGCAGACGGACCAGTTGTTGTGCTTGCCGGAGCCGTTGACGTAGTCGAAGGGCTTCTCGTGCTGCAGGCAGGCCAGGCCGTGGTGGGTGGCGAGGAGCTTCAGCTTCTCCATGGCCAGCAGGTTGTCGTCGACGGCCAGGGAGCCCTGCTCGAAGATCGGGGCCAGCTCGTGCTGGGCGGGAGCGACCTCGTTGTGCTTGGTCTTAGCGGGGACGCCCAGCTTCCAGAGCTCGTCGTCGACCTCCTTCATGAAGGCGTTGACGGTGGGGCGGATGGCGCCGAAGTAGTGCTCCTCGAGCTCCTGGCCCTTGGCGGGCTCGCAGCCGAAGAGGGTGCGGCCGGTGAGGATCAGGTCGGGGCGCTTCTGGAAGTCCTCCTCCTTGACGAGGAAGTACTCCTGCTCGGGGCCGACGGTGGTGATCACGCTGGTGACGTCCTTGCCGAAGAGCTTGAGGACGCGCTTGGCCTGCGTGGCCAGGGCGACCTGGGAGCGCAGCAGCGGGGTCTTCTTGTCAAGCGCCTCGCCGGTGTAGGAGATGAACGCCGTCGGGATGCAGAGGACCTCGTCCTTGATGAAGGCCGGGGAGGTCGGGTCCCAGGCGGTGTAGCCGCGGGCCTCGAAGGTGGCGCGCAGGCCGCCGTTGGGGAAGCTGGAGGCGTCCGGCTCGCCCTGGATGAGGTTCTTGCCCGTAAACTTGGTGAGGGCGGTGCCGTCGTGGTTGGGCTCGAGGAAGCTGTCGTGCTTCTCGGAGGTGATGCCCGAGAGCGGCTGGAACCAGTGAGCGTAGTGCGTGGCGCCCTTGGAGATCGCCCACTCCTTCATGGCGTGCGCGACGGCGTTAGCCACGTCCAGGTCCAGCGGCTTTCCGTCCTCGATGGTTGCGGCAAGGCGCTTGTAGATGTCCTTGGGAAGGCTTTCCTTCATGACTTCCTCGGAGAACACCATGGTCCCGAAGCGGTCGGTAAGATCGGCCATACGGAACTCCCTTCGTATCGGCACCGCGTGTTCACGGTGTGGTTGCCAACGATCGTGCTAGAGATTAGACATGTCGTGTTTCGGCTCGATTAACGGAATGTTGCAGGCTCGAAACTTAATTGGGATAGTAGCCGATTTATTGCATCAGAAGCCCTGCATCGCGCCTCTCCATGCATAAACGCGCCTTATTGCGAGGTTTTATGCATGCGGCTGTTTGCGCCAGGCGCGCGGCGTCATGCCGAACTCACGTTTGAACAGGGAGTGGAAGTGCCCCATGTTGGAGTAGCCGACCTCGCGCGCCACGCTCTCAACCGAGGCATCGGTCTCGCGCAGACGCCGGGAGGCGAGGCCGAGGCGCGCCTTCGTGATGGCCTCCATGGCCGTGCGGCCGGTGTGCCTGCGCATGTACTGCGAGAAGTAGTTGGGGCTGTAGCCGTACTCGGCGGCAAGGCCGGCCACCGTGGCCGTGGCCGGATCGAACTCGATGCGCTGGAGGATCTCGAGCGTCTGCACGTCGATGCCGTAGTAGGTGTAGACGTCAAGCCGCGAGAGCTCGCACAGGAACAGCAGCGTGCGCACCGTCATGGTAAGCGTCTGGCGACGGTCCGCGCCCACGTAGTCGTTCATGATCGCGGCGACCAGCGTGCCGATGATGCCCGAGGTCGTGTCGGGATAGAACAGGTAGCTCGTCACGCCCTCGCCGCGCAGCAGGCTGCCGGCGGGCGTATCGGACTCCATGAATTCGCGGTAGTGGTCGGTCTCGAAGATCTCGG
Organism: Oscillibacter sp. ER4; assembly: GCA_963611755.1. GTDB lineage: Bacteria > Actinomycetota > Coriobacteriia > Coriobacteriales > Atopobiaceae > Paratractidigestivibacter. Next base: position 808 of record CAVDTK010000163.1, on the reverse strand, counting down.
GGCGCAGGCATATGTTGACCACGAGCGCGTCGCGGTCGACGACGCGCAGGCTGTGGACGCTCTCGACGCCCATGATGCACACGTCGCCGTCGCGCATGAGCAGCTCCTTGTCGTGCACCGCGTTGATGACCGTGCCCGAGGCGACGTATATGACCTCGTAGTAATCGTGCCGGTGCACGGGGGTGTCGACGGGCATCTGGTGCGCCACGAGCGTGATGTCGTCGAGCACGGGTTTGCCGTCGGCCCCCAGCCGCTCAAAGAGCACGCGGGCGTTGCCCCCTTGCTCGATCATCCCCTCCCGCTCCTCGAAGGCGTCCATCTCCATGAGCAGGTCCGCCGATATCCGAGACGCCATCTCCGCGCTCCTCATCCGTATAAGAAAACCGTACGTTCTAAGTAGATTATGGCATTGTTGAACACCCTGCAGGAGCGGATACTGCAGATAAACCAAAGGTAGAGCGATATTCAACGGGGCACGAGGCCCTGACTTCGGTGCGCACATTTTTCGGAACAAGCCAAAATCTATGATGAAAGAGGATCGTACATGATCTACGACTTGAAACTCACCGGGCAGGCCGACCCCATCGGCGTCGACTGCGCAGGCGACTTCTCTTGGCTCGTTAAAACCGCATCGGGCGCCGACCAGGCGAGCTACCGCATCCGCGTGGCGCACACCGCCGAGGACCTTCTTGCCGAGAAGGACCTCGTGTGGGACAGCGGTGAGGTCAAGAGCGGCGCGACCAACGGCATCGCCTTCGAGGGCGAGCTTGAGCCCTTCGCGACCTACGCCTGGAACGTCGAGGTGACC
>CAVDTK010000162.1:0-4432 GCA_963611755.1 Oscillibacter sp. ER4 | reverse complement strand
GGGCATGGGGTTGAAGCGAGAATTGCGGCGGATGTAGAGGTCGCGGTCGATGGGGGTGGGCGCGCGGTCGCGGCCCGGCACAGGCGCGGCGGAGAAGATCCCCTCCTTCAGGCGCATGACCTCGCGGCCGTCCACGAGCTCTAGCTGCGCGGCCCCGGTCCAGTCGTAGGTCTTGCCGGTGCGATAGGCCAGCTCGCTTTTTGAGAGGGCCGACAGCCTGCGGTTGAGGTCCTCGATCTCCATGGCACCCTCGCAATCGTTGATTCGGTCATATCTTCGCCGTGATTTGGATATTACTACGCTTCCGGCGCCAGCGTAACCTAACAACTGTCGAGCAGCTGCGACCAAACCGAACCTCATATACAGATGGAGAAGGAAATGGCTAAGGATTACACCGACCTCGCGCACGCCGTGGCCGACGCCGTCGGCGGCAAGAGCAACGTGATCAGCGTCACCAACTGCATGACCAGGCTTCGCTTTGTCCTCAGGGACGACTCTGTTCCCAACGAGGAGACCGTCCGCGCGATCCCCGGCATGATCAACCCCGCGGGCCTGGACGTGAGCTTCTACGGCTTTGTCGTCTGCGCCCTGGTCGCGGCCGGTGTGTCCGCTATCCTGGCCTTCATCCTTGCCGACCCCGAGAAGTAAATCCACAGCCTCGGGCGTCCCCTGCGCCCGAGCGCATCCCTTCTGCCCCGGGCGCTCTTCCCTGTGCGCCCGGGGTACCGTTCCCTACGACGCCGGGCGCGACGCCCCCGCGGCAACGCCGCGACGCCCCGGCGACCCCGCGCCCCCGCGGCCGCGCCGTTCCCTACAATCAATCCATGCAGACCACCGAAGGAGACCCGATGCTCGACTACGGCACCTATGACAACCACGTGCTGCCCTTCCTCTGGATGAAGGGCGAGGACCACGCCACCATCGAGGAGTACCTGCGCGCCATCGCCGGCGCCGACATCCGCGAGGTCTGCCTGGAAAGCCGCCCGCACCCCGACTTCTGCGGCGAGGGCTGGTGGTCTGACCTGGGCTTCATTATCGAGAAGTGCAAGGAGCTGGGCCTCAAGCTCTGGATCCTTGACGACGTGCACTTTCCCACCGGCTACGCCAACGGCTCCGTCAAGGAGGCCCCGGCGCACCTGCGCAAGGTCGTGCTCACCCACCGCGTGATCGACGTCGTGGGCTCCACGCCCCAGGTGAGCATCGCGCTGGGCAACATGTTCGACGCAACCGAGAAGTTCTACGACGTGGTCTTCACGCAGGACGGCGAGGTTGTGGACGTCGAGTGGCGCCTGGTCGGCGGGGAGGACGGCGGGGCCGGGACGGCTACCGAGGCCCCGACCGCCCTCGTCTTCGACGCGCCGGCCGGCCACACCCAGGCCTGCGTGCTTCTCACCAGCCAAAAGACCGCCTACAACCCCGACTACATCAACATGGTGGACAAGGCGTCCTGCGACCAGCTGATCGCCGCCGTCTACGAGCCGCACTTCGAGCGCTTTGGCCACGAGTTCGGCCGCACGATCCTGGGCTTCTTCTCGGACGAGCCGGGGTTCGCCAACGAGAAGGGCATCACCTTCGAGGACGGCACGTCGGACTGCCTTATCGGCAAGGCCGCCATGCCGCTGCCTTGGTCGGCCGAGCTTGAGCGCCGTCTCAAGGAGCGCTGGGGCGAGGCGTTTCTCGCCAACTTGGCCCAGCTCTGGGGCCGTGTCGCGGCCGGGGCCGACGCCCGCGTGGGGTACATGGAAGAGGCCACGCGCCTTTACGAGGAGTGCTTCTGCGGAAACCTGGGCGACTGGTGCCGCGCGCACGGGGTTTCCTACATCGGCCACGTGATCGAGGACAAGGACGGCCACGCCCGCCTGGGCGCCGGCGCCGGGCACTACTTCCGCGCCGTGGGCGGCCAGGACATGGCGGGCGTCGACATCGTGATCAACCAGCTGGTTCCCGGCATCGACTCGGGCACCCACGACTACGGCCGCGGCCGCTGGGACATGGAGTTCTACAGCTATGCCCTGGCTAAGCTGGGCTCTTCCGCCGCGCACCTTGACCCCAAGAAGCAGGGCCGCTGCATGGCCGAGGTCTTTGGCGCCTTTGGTTGGCACGAGGGCCTACGCCAGATGAAGTGGATCTGCGACCACTTCTTGGTGCGCGGCGTCAACTGGTTCGTGCCCCACGCCTTCAGCATGGCGCCGTTCCCCGACCCCGACTGCCCGCCGCACTTCTACGCGCACGGCAAGAACCCGCAGTTCAAGCACTTCCACGTGCTCATGAGCTACCTCAACCGCATGGGCACGCTGCTGTCCGGCGGGCGCATGGCCACTCCGGTGGCCGTGCTCTACCACGCGGACGCCGAGTGGGCGGGCGCGGCCCAGCCCATCCAGCGCGTGGCGGCCGAGCTTGGGCGCGCGCAGATCGACTACGACTTTGTGCCGGCCGAGGCCTTCTCGGCGGACGGCGATCAAGGACGCTACCAGGTCGTTATTGAGAAGGGGGGCTTTAGCGTCAACGGGCAGGAGTTCCGCTGCCTCGTGATGCCGGGGCGCGAGTTCGTCTCTGCGGGGACGGCCGAGTTCGTTGAGCGCGCGGCGCAGGCGGGGGTCGATGTCTTCTTCGTGGGCGAGCGGCCCTCTAAGGTCTACGGCGGCAAGGCCGTGGGCGCGGGGGCCGGGCCGGTTGCCGAGGCGGGGCAGGTCGTCTCGCTGGACGGGCTTGCTGGCGAGCTGGCGGCGCGCGGCTTGCAGACCGTTACTTGCGCGGAGGCCCAGCGCTGGCTGCGCGCCTGCCGCTACGAGAAGGACGGCCAGATCTTCGTCTTCTTGGTGAACGAGCACCCCAAGCTGGGCATTCACGCGACGGTGAGCCTGCCTGGCGAGGGCGCGCTCATGGGCGCGGCCTACGACGTGGTGAACGAGGGCGCTGCCGCGGCCTTCGACGGCACGCTTGACCTTGCGCCCTATGAGAGCGTGCTTGTGGTTGTTGGCGAGAAGGTCGAGGGCGACGCGGCTGTTGCGTCAAATGAAGCGCAGGTAAAAGCTATCGACGGCGTCTGGAATGTCGTGGCTCCCGACGGCGGCACCGTCCAGTTGGACGAGCTTTGCGACCTGTCGTCCGCGCACTTCCCCGGCCAGGCCGGCGAGTTCACCTATTCCGTCGACTTCGATCTTGCCGAGGGCGCCGCGGCGCCGACCCTCGACCTCGGTGACGTCTACGAGGTTGCCGAGGTCGCTTTGGACGGCCGCCCGCTCGGCGTGCGCGTCTGCCCGCCTTACCGCTTCGATGCGGGCAAGCTTGCGGCCGGTTCGCACAGCCTTGAGGTCAAGGTCATCAACACCCTTGACCACGCGATTCGCGACATGTTCGCCCTGACCGAGCCCGGCGACCCCTCCGGCCTCCTCGGCCCCGTCACCCTGACCGTCGCCTAAGCAAAGCAGCGCGTTTTAGCGCACCCCCCTTGCGTTTTCCATTATAAAATTGGAATCGGCGAGTAGCTAAAGGTGTGCCGTTCGCATAACCCCTGTTGTTTGGGGGTGCGACAAACCCGGCTACTCGACCAACCCAATTTTATAATGGAAAACGCAAGGGGGTGCGGCATTCTTGCGGCCGCTGTGGCCCAAAAACCGGCCCTTAGGCCATGGGATCGACGACCTCAAGCAGCTCCAGCCGCCCCGCGTCGTAGTCAAAGACAAAGATCGCGCAGTTGGGCATGCGCTCGGCGCTCGAGTGGCGGGCCCAGTCGTCGCCGAAGGCCCGCGGCACCTGCATCATCGCGACGCTGTGCGACACCATAAGAACGCACTCGTGCCCCGGTCGCGCCATAAGCCCAAGCACGCCGTCGACCACGCGTTTCTGCAGCTCAGCCTCGCTTTCGCCGCCAAAGCGCGCGTAGTAGTCGCCGTAGGGGAGGGGCACGTCGACGTCCTCGGTCAGCCCCTCGAAGTTGCCGAAGTTGATCTCCTTCAGGCATTTCACCCGCTCGTAGGCCATGCCGGGGACGAGAAGCTCGGTCGTGTCGCAACAGCGCTCGGACGTGGAGGAATACACGTGGTCGAAGGCCGGCGCGTTCGCCGCGAGCCACGCCCCGGCCGCCCGGCCCTGCTCGATGCCCAGCTCCGTCAAGGGCGAGTCCGACCAGCCCTGCTTGCGGCGAAGGACGTTGAAGAGGGTCTGCCCGTGGCGGACCAGGTAGAGCTTGGACATGCGGCGGTCTCCTTATGTCGATGTGCCGATATGGCGAGAAGGGCGCCCCGCGGCAACCAGCCCGCGAGGCGCCCTTGGCGTTAAAAGCCAGGTTTACCAGCCGTTAGTTTAGTCCAGGTCGGCGCCGTTGGTGGCGATGACCTTCTTGTACCAGCCAAAGGACTTCTTCTTGGAGCGGGCCAGGGTGCCGTTGCCGGCGTCGTCGCGGTCCACGTAGATGAAGCCGTAGCGCTTG
>CAVDTK010000161.1:0-4436 GCA_963611755.1 Oscillibacter sp. ER4 | reverse complement strand
GACTTCGCCGCGGCCACCCCGGTCGACCCGGCCGTCCTGCAAGAGATGCTGCCCTACTTTACCCAGGACTTCTACAACCCGTCGGCGCCCTATGCGCTGGCGAGAAGGACCCGCGCGGCCGTGGAGGACGCCCGTGCCCGCGTGGCAGCCGCCATCGGCGCCCGCCCGGCAAACGTCACCTTCACGGCCGGCGCCACCGAGGCCAACAACCTGGCCTTCGCCGCCACGACGGGCCATGTGGTGACCGACGCCGCCGAGCACGACAGCGTCCTGGCCTGCCTGGCCGGCCGACCGCACACCCTGGTGGGCGTGGGCCCTGACGGTCGCGTGGACGCGCGCGCCGTGGCCGCCGCCATCACGCCTAAGACCGAGCTCGTCTCGATCGAGCTGGCCAACGGCGAGGTGGGCTGCATCCAGCCCGTCCGCGAGATCGTCCGAGCCGTCGCTGCCGAGCGCGCCCGTCGCCTCACCGCCTCTGACCAGCGCCCCGTTTGGTTGCACGTCGACGCCTCGCAGGCGCTGGGGACCCTTTCCGTGAACGTCGGCACCCTGGGCTGCGACCTTCTCACCCTCTCGGCCGCCAAGGCCTACGGCCCCAAGCAGGTGGGAGCCCTGTGGGCGGCAGACGGCGTGGCCCTGCGGCCGCTCGTCCTGGGCGGCGGCCAGGAGGGCGGCGTCCGCTCCGGCACCGAGAACGTCGCGGGCGTCGTCGGGATGGCCCGCGCCCTCGAGATCGCCCAGGCCACGCGCGCCGATGAGGCCCGCCGCCTGGCGCGCCTTCGCGACGGCCTGCAGCAAAGCCTTTCTCGGCAAATCCCCTGGATGCGGGTCTCGGGCCCGCGCGCGGCCAAGCTTCGCCTGCCCGGGCTTCTCCACGTGAGCTTCCCGGGGCTGGAGGCCCGCCGCCTGGTGATCCTGCTGGAGCGCCAAGGTATCAGCGTGGGCACCGGTTCTGCCTGCGCGGCGTCAAAGATGAGAAGCTCGCACGTGCTTTCCGCCATGGGGATGCCCGCCGACGTTGCCGCCGGCAGCCTGCGCATGACGCTCGGCCGTCCCACCACGCAGGCCCATGTCGAATATGCCGTGGCCGCCATCGTAGAGGCTGTGCGCGCCGAGGCTGAGCGCGTGGGCATCGACCCCGACCTTGGCCCAGAAGGGAGCGCCGCATGACGGCCGCATCAAAAAAGAAAGTCCTGGCCGGTCTTTCCGGCGGGGTGGACTCGGCTCTGACCTGCGCTTTGTTGGTCGAGCAGGGCTATGATGTCACGGCGGTCTACATGCGCAACTGGTCGCGCGACCTGCCGGGCTTCAAGTGCGCCTGGGCCGACGACCTGGCCGACGCCGAGCGCATCGCCGTGAGCCTGGGCATCGACCTCGAGGTCTGGGATTGCGAGAAGGAATACAAAGAGACCGTCGTGGATTACCTGGTAGACGCCTATGCGCACGGCTTCACGCCCAACCCGGACGTCATGTGCAACCAGACGGTCAAGTTCGGGACCTTCGCGGACCGGGCTTTTGCCGCGGGCGCCGACTACGTGGCCACGGGCCATTATGCCCGCACAGCGAGAAGCGCCGACGGCCAGGTGCAGCTTCTGCGCGCTCTCGACGAGCACAAGGACCAGACCTATTTCCTGTGGCGCGTGGACGCCGACGTCTTGGCCAAGACGCTCTTCCCGGTGGGTGACATCGCCAATAAAACCGAGGTCAGACGCATGTGCGCCGAGCGTGGCCTGGGCGTGGAGAGAAAACCGGACTCGGACGGCATCTGCTTTGTGGGCGAGGTGGGCATCCGAACCTTCTTGCTGGACACTTTGGAGCGCCGCGCCGGCGACGTCGTTGAGCTGGAGACCGGCCGGGTCCTGGGCTGCCACGACGGCGCCTTCCTCTTCACGGTGGGGCAGCGACGCGGTCTTAACCTCGGCGGCGGCCCCGCCCGCTACGTCGTGGACACCGACACCGAGAACAACATTGTTTACGTGACGGCCGACCACGACAGCCCGGCCCTCTTCACGCAGGTCCTTGACCTGGGCGATTGCTATTGGGTGGGCGGTCAGGCGCCCGCGGCGGGCGACTACGACGTGCGCACGCGCCACACCGGCGAGCTCACCCGCGCCCACGTGGAGCCGGCGGCGGAGGGAGACACGCGCCGTGCCCGCGTGACCTTCGAGGCGCCGTACCGCCGCGTCGCCGCAGGTCAGTCGGCCGTCATCTACGACGGCGTGCGCTGCGTGGGCGGCGGGATCATCCAGAAGCGGCAGGGGTAGGGGCGCCCAGCTCCGCGCCTTTCTCACCGCCCGCCCGCTCCAACCCCGCGTCCTTCTCGCCGCCCGCGCCGCCCCCGGCCACCGTCCCCGACCCCGCGTCCTTCTCGCCGTCCGCGCCGCCCCCGGACCCGCCCGTCCTTCTCGCCGCCGGCTTTGTAAGACCCTCACGGGCCTGGGGTAGAATAGCTCAGTCGCAAAACCAACCTAAGGGGAAGCTGTGTCTTCTGAGGTCAAAAAGCCAAAAAGCAAGGTCTCGCTTAAGGTCAGCGGTCGCGTCGCCGGCCGCAGCAAGATTTCCGAGGAGGACCGCGCCGCCGACGCCAAGTCCATGGGCCAGGTGCGCAAAAGCATCATCTTCTTGGGCGCGGTGGGCATCGCTTACGCCATTTACCTGGTGGTTTCTGGCCAGTTCGACGACTTTGTCAACTCGCTTGGCATGGTCGACAAGCGCTGGATCGTGGGCGCCATGCTCTGCTACGTGGTCTACTACATCTTTGGCGTCTCGGCCTACGTGCTCTCGGTCTTTGCCGAGGCCGACTCCCCGGTGGGCGTGCGCGACCTCATGAGCGTCGAGGCCTCGGGCATCTTCTTCATGAACCTCACGCCCAACGGCGCGGGCGCGGCCCCGGCGCAGATCTACCGACTCACGCGCGCGGGCCTGTCCGTGGGCGGCGCGGGCGCCCTGCAGTTCACGCGCTTCGTCATCTACGAGGCCGGCGAGGCCATCTTCGCGGCCCTCATGCTGATCTTCCGCGCGCAGTACTTCTACGACACCTTCGGTGACGTGACCCTCATCGGCATCGTCTTGTTTGGCTGCAAGATCATCATGGTGGGCGGCATCCTTATCATCTGCCTGTGCCCCAAGCTGGTCATGAGCGTGGGCAACTGGGGACTTCGCCTGGCCAACCGCCACGGGTGGCTGCGTGACGAGAAGTACAACGAGCTCTACCACATGATCAACACCCAGGTCCGCGAGTTCTCCGACGGCTTCAAGGGCGCGGCCAAGAACATCGGCGACATGCTGCTCACCACGCTGGTCACCCTGCTGCAGCTGGGCTGCCTCTACGCGCTGCCGTACTTCGTGCTGCGCGCCTTCGGCGAGCCGGCCGACCTTATCACCTGCCTGGCCTCGGGTTCGATGCTCGAGCTTCTGACCTCGGCGATTCCTCTGCCGGGCGGCACCGGCGGCGCCGAGACGGGCTTCGCGTTCCTCTTCTCCGGCATGTTCGGCGACCACCTGGCCGCGGGCTACGTGCTGTGGCGCTCGGTCGAGTACTTCCTGCCCACCTTGACTGCCACCTTCCTGCTTGGTCTGCGCTCCACCAGCGGCGAGAGCGTGCGCCATCGCTTCATGCGCTACGGCAGCCGCTTCAACGCCTTCGTCAACGGCGAGAAGACCGAGGGTGGCTCTAAGAAGGTCGCGGCTGGTGGCGTCACGGTGAAGCCCAAGGTCAAGAAAGCTGTCGGGGCGGCGGGCGCCGGCGCGGGTGCGGCGGGCGTCAGCGTCGCGGCCGGGAAGGGCGGCTCGCACGTGGTCTCCGGCGGAGGCACTGCGGGCGTCGACGTGGCGGCCAAGATCGCCGCCGGCAAGGCCGCCGCAAAGGCAAAAGAGGCTGCGGCAAAGAAATAGTTAAGAAAGTTCTTGCATTAGGGCGGGGGTTTACGTTAATCTATCCCTTGCTGCAACCCCAGCAGCACGTTGCCTGGCAACGACAAAGCTTCGGGCGTTTAGCTCAGGGGGAGAGCGCTTCCCTGACACGGAAGAGGTCACAAGTTCAAATCTTGTAACGCCCACCATAAATTCGCAGGTCATCGCTTCGGCGGTGGCCTGTTTTCGTATGCACAGGCTTCCGGAGCCGAATTAGTGTACACAATTACAACCGCCACCAAACCCCAACAGGCATTTTCTCAGCCCCGCTTATAATTGTGTACACTAATTGGCCCGCAACTCCTCAGACAACCCCCCGGTTTTGCATCCCCGCGTCGCCGAGAATTCAGTTGCTTGCACCATCCCGCCGAGAAAAACTCAACAAGTATGCCATCAAAACCAAAGTGGTTCGGTAGCCGAGAAAACCGCAGCCTCTTGACCTGCGGTTTCTTTTGCTGAATGGCGAGGCTACTTGTCCATCCCGGTTTTGATGGCATACTTGCGCGATTTTTCGTTGGGCCAAG
>CAVDTK010000160.1:0-4441 GCA_963611755.1 Oscillibacter sp. ER4 | reverse complement strand
CGATCGCCATGCTCTGCTCGTCGTTCGTGAACTCGCACGTCAACCAGTTCATCGGGCACCTCACCGACGACGGCACCTTTGCCAAGTTCGCCCTGCGCAGCTATACCTCGACGATCATCGGCCAGTTCGTGGACAACCTGGTCTTTGCCATCATCGTCTCGCACACCTTCTTCGGCTGGTCGTGGCTGCAGGTCCTTACCTGCTCGATCACCGGCGCCATCGCCGAGACCCTCTGCGAGATCCTGCTGTCGCCCGTGGGCTTCCGCGTGGCCAAGGGCTGGGAGCGCGAGGGCGTGGGCGAGGCCTACGTCCGCCAGCACGCGGCCGAGCTTTCCGCCAAGGCATAAGGGGCTGCGCATGGACGTCCTGATCACCGGCACCGCGACGGGCATCGGCCAGGCCTGCACGCAGAAGTTCCTGGACGAGGGCCACGAGGTCTGGGGCCTGGACATCGCCCCTGCCACCATCGAGCACCCTCGCTACCAGCACTTCATTTGCGACGTGAGCGACAAGGAGACCCTGCCCGCGGGCCTGTCTCCCCACATCATCGTGAACAACGCCGGCGTTCAGGGCACGGCAGACGACATCGCCGTCAACCTCTACGGCACGATCAACGTGACCGAGCGCTACGCCTTTTGCGGCGAGCCCCGTGGCGAGAAGCGCGAGCTGGGCCTCAAGCCCGCCCCCAACATCCGCGCCGTGGTCAACATGAGCTCGGCGGCGGCCCACACGGGCTGCGAGTTTCCCGCCTACGCGGCCTCGAAGGGCGGGGTTGCGGCCTACACCAAAAACGTCGCGCGCCGGCTTGCCCCGCAGGCCATCTGCAACAGCGTCGACCCCGGCGGCGTGCTCACCCAGATCAACCGTCCCGTCATGGATGATGCGGCCATGTGGGACAAGATCATGCAGCTCACGCCCCTGCGCCGGTGGGCCACGCCCCAAGAGATCGCGGAGTGGGTCTACTTCGTGGGGGCCGTGAACCGCTTCATGACCGGGCAGAACCTGCTCATCGACGGCGGCGAGGCCAACCACACCGAGTTCGTCTGGCCGGATTAGGCGGACGGCGGGGGCCAAGGCGATGCAGCGCCGAGAAGGGCTTCTCGGCGCAACCGTTCCTCTCGCCCCCTCCACCTGCCCGGTCACCAAAACGTAACAAAATCCCGAACCACTTTACGGCGCTCGTGTCGTAAAGTGGTTTCTTAGTTGAATAGCGACCTAAACCTATGAGACGGAAAAGTAGTCGCCAGCGCATCAAGAGCGAGCCCGGGACGGTGTGAGCCGGGAGAAGAGCGGGACGTCGAATGGGCCGTCGAGGGCGCACCCAAAGGCCATCCGGCCAAGTAGGCTGCGACGTGCAGGCACACGTTAGTTGCCAGAGGCGTAGAAGCGCCTCGCAAAAGGGCACGGGCTCGCCCCGTGAACCAAGGTGGCACCGCGGGTTTGATCTCAAGCTCGTCCTTGGCATTTCTGTCGGCTGAGGATGGGCATTTTTTATGCCCCTCCGCACCCGCTTTAGGGAGGGTTTTATGGTAAATGAAGAGCAGGTAGAGGCACGCGTCGGCGAGAAGCGCGCCGGGGTTGCGGGCGCGCCTGCGGCCGTGACGGGCGACGCCTACCCCGCCTTGCCCGAGCTGGCCGCCATCGCGGCGTCCGGCCCGTACCGCCGCGTCCCCGTCAAGCGCGAGCTCATGGCGGACGCCTTCACCACGGTCGAGGCCCTGCGCCGCCTGCGCGCGGCGTCGAGCCACTGCTTCTTGTTCGAGTCGGCCGAGGCGGATCGCCGCTGGGGCCGCTACAGCTTCCTGGGATTCGCCCCCACCGTCGAGGTGACCTGCGCGAACGGCCTTCTCACGGTCACGCGCAACTGCGAGGGCGACGACCCCCAGGTCACGCGCTCGCAGGTCGAGCACCCCGGCGACGCGCTGCGCGAGCTTCTCGCCGAGCACGCCTCGCCCAAGCTCGAGGGCTTCCCGCCGTTCTGCGGCGGCCTGGTGGGCTACTTCGCCTACGACTACCTCAAGTACGCCGAGCCCACGCTGCGGCGCGAGGGCATGGCGCGCGAGGATTTTCTCGACGTCGACCTCATGCTCTTCGACCGCGTGGTCTGCTTCGACTCCTTCCGGCAGAAGGTCATCCTCATCGCCTCGGTCGACGTGACCGGCGTGCAAGACGAGCTGCCGGCCGCCTACGACGCGGCCGTGGCCGAGCTCGACCGCATGCAAGCGATTCTCCAGGGCGGCGAGAAGCACGACTTCGCCCCGCTGCGCCTTGAGCGCGACCTGGCGCCCGTCTACGACCAGGCCCGCTATGAGCAGATGGTCCGCTCGGCCCAGGAGCACATCCACGAGGGCGACATCTTCCAGGTGGTCTTGTCCGACCCCATCTGCGCGCCTGCCGACGGCAGCCTCTTCGACGTCTACCGCGTCCTGCGCTGCACCAACCCCTCGCCCTACATGGCCTTCATCAGCTCGAACGACGTCGAGATCGCGGCGGCGAGCCCCGAGACCCTGGCCAAGCTCGAGGACGGCAAGCTCTTCACCTATCCGCTTGCCGGCACCCGCCCGCGCGGCAAGACGCCCGAGGAGGACGCCGAGCTCGAGCGCGGCCTTCTCGCCGACGAGAAGGAGCTGGCAGAGCACAACATGCTCGTTGACCTGGGCCGCAACGACATCGGCCGCGTGGCCGCGCTGGGCACCGTCGAGGTCGAGAGCTACCACAACGTGCTGCGCTTCTCTCACGTCATGCACATCGGCTCGACCGTGACCGGGCAGATCGCGCCCGACAAGGACGCCGTCGACGTGGTGGACTCCATCCTTCCGGCGGGCACTCTCTCCGGCGCGCCCAAGCTCCGCGCCTGCCAGATCATCAGCGACCTGGAGGGCGCCAAGCGCGGCATCTACGGCGGCGCCATCGGCTACCTGGACTTCTCCGGGAACCTGGACACCTGCATCGGCATCCGCCTGGCGTACAAGAAAAACGGCGAGGTCTGCGTGCAGTCCGGCGCCGGCATCGTGGCAGACTCGGTTCCCGCCAAGGAGTTCGCCGAGTGCCAGAACAAGGCGCGCGCCGTGGTCGAGGCCATCCGCGCCGCGGAAGGGGGCCTGGCATGATCGTCCTTATCGACAACTACGACAGCTTCTCCTACAACCTCTACCAGCTGTTGGGCTCCATCGAGCCTGACATCCGCGTGGTGAGAAACGACGACCTTACCGTAGGCGAGCTGGCGGCGCTGGCTCCCGCGGGCGTGGTCTTGTCCCCCGGGCCGGGGCGCCCGGCCGACGCGGGCATCTGCGAGGACGTGGCCCGCGAGCTGTCCGGCCGCGTGCCTATCCTGGGCGTGTGCCTGGGCCACCAGGCCATCTGCGAGGCCTTTGGCGGCACGGTCACCTACGCCGCGCGCCTCATGCACGGTAAGTCGTCCATGGCAGACATCGAGCCGGGGTCGCGCCTGTTCGCGGGCCTTGGCCCCCAGGTCGAGGTCGCCCGCTATCACTCGCTCGAGGCGGACGAGAAGAGCCTGCCCGCGTGCCTTCGCGTGAGCGCCCGCACCGCCGACGACGAGCGCGAGGTCATGGCCGTCGAGCACGTGGAGCACCCCACCTTTGGCCTGCAGTTCCACCCCGAGTCCATCCTCACGCCCCAGGGCCGGGCAATGGCCCAGAACTTCATCGATATCTGCGCCGAGTTCGCAGCTAGAAACGCTTAAGGGAAGGGAAGCACCGTGATCAAGGAAGCCATCGAGAAGATCGTCATGAAAGAGGACCTCACCTACGACGAGGCCTACACCACCATGCGCGAGATCATGGGCGGCGAGACGTCCGCCACGCAAAACGCCGCGTTCCTGGCGGCGCTTTCCACCAAGTCCACCAAGGCCGAGACGATCGACGAGATCTCGGGCTGCGCCGCCGCCATGCGCGAGCTGGCCACCCCGGTGCCCCACCCCGGCATCGAGACCCTGGAGATCGTGGGCACGGGCGGCGACCGCTCCAACACCTTCAACATCTCCACCACCGCGGCCATCATCTGCGCCGCCGCGGGCGCGCACGTGACCAAGCACGGCAACCGCGCCGCCAGCTCCAAGTGCGGAACCGCCGACTGCCTGGAGGCCCTGGGCGTGAACCTGGACCAGTCGCCCGAGAAGGTCGTGGCCGAGCTTTCCGGCTGCGGCATCGCGTTTTTGTTCGCGCAGCGCTACCACGCGGCCATGAAGTACGTGGGCCCCATCCGCAAAGAGCTGGGCATCCGCACCGTCTTCAACATCTTGGGCCCGCTCACCAACCCTGCCTGCCCCGAGTACTTCCTGCTGGGCGTCTACGACGAGTACCTGGTGGAGCCCGTGGCGCACGTCCTGGCCAAGCTCGGCGTCAAGCGCGCCCTGGTGGTTTACGGCCGCGACCGCATGGACGAGATCAGCCTTTCGGCCGAGACCGCGGTCTGCGAG
>CAVDTK010000159.1:0-4500 GCA_963611755.1 Oscillibacter sp. ER4 | reverse complement strand
CCACGCTTTGGGAGACGCTCACCTACACGGTCACGGGAAGCAAGGTGATCGACCCGTCCGACACCGCCGCCGTGGGGATCCGGCAGGGCCGCGATCTCGTGACCCTTATCACCTGCCACCCGTACGGGTCGACGGCCAGCCGCTACGTCGTGGAGTGCGAGCGGACGGACACGGAGGACGTAGCGGCGGCGGGCAGCGACACGACGGAGGCCTCCCCCACCACAACGGCGACCACATCCCCGCGCCACGAGCTGCCCTCGGTCACCGAGATCGAGGACTCCGTGCGCTTTGCAGGAGGCCTCATCCTTCTTATCTGCGCGGTTCTTCTCGCTACCCAGGCCATGCGCAACCGGCGCCGCCGCGCCCCCGGCCGCCACAGCAAGTGACCCAAGCTCACCAACTTTCCCGCGAGGCCAATTTATGTCCGGTCCAACGGGTACCCTTAGACCCATCTATCTAAGGAGGCCCCATGGCAGAGATCCAGTGCCCGCATTGCGGCAAAACCTTCACCGTCGACGAGTCGCACTACGCGGCGATCGTCAAGCAGGTCCGCGACAAGGAGTTCGAGAAGGAGCTCGCCGAGCGCCTGCGCCTGGTCGACCAGAGCAATAAAGCCCAGATGGAAGCCCTTGTCGCCAAGACGCGCGAGGAGAGCCGAGACGAGCTTGAGCAGACCCGCAAAGAGCTTGCCCAGGCAAGGGAGAAGGCCATCCAGCAGGAGTCGCAGCTCAAGCAGGCCGCGCAAGCCCAGCACAGCCTAGACCAAGAGACCATCGCCAAGCTCACGGCCCAGATCGAGGAGTCCAAGAGCGCCTTCGCCACACAGAAGCAGCTGGCCGTCTCGCAGGCGGTAAGCGAGCGCGATCTCCAGATCCAGAGCTTGCAGTCGCAGGTCAAGACCGCGGCCGTCGAGAAGAGACAGATCGAGGACAGCCTCAAGAAAGAGCTGCTCGAGAAGGTCGCTTTCAAGGACCAGACCATCCGCGACAAAGAAGACGAGATCGAGCGCCTGCGCAACCAGCGCAGCCGCCTTTCGGTCAAGCTCATCGGCGAGACCCTCGAGCAGCACTGCGAGATGGAGTTCAACCGCGTGCGCATGATGGCCTTCCCCCACGCCGAGTTCCACAAGGACAACGACGTGGTCGACGGCACCAAGGGCGACTATGTTTTCCGCGAGAAGGGCGCGGACGGCGTCGAGGTCGTCTCGATCATGTTCGACATGAAAAACGAGGACGACAACTCGACCAACCGCAAGAAGAACGAGGATCACCTGAAGAAGCTCGACAAGGACCGCCGCGACAAGGGCTGCGAGTACGCCGTGCTGGTCTCCACGCTCGAGCCGGAAAGTGACCTCTACAACTCCGGCATCGTCGACGTCTCCTACCTCTACCCCAAGATGTACGTCATTCGCCCGCAGTTCTTCCTGCCGCTTATCTCGCTGCTGAGAAACGCCGGGATGAACGCGGTTGAGGCCCGCCACGAGCTGGCCGAGATCCGCCAGCAGAACATCGACATCACGAACTTCGAGAACAAGCTCGAGGAGTTCCGCGACAAGTTCGGCAAGAACTACGAGGCCGCGGGCAAGAAGTTCAACACGGCGATCGACGAGATCGACAAGTCCATCGACCACCTGCAGAAGGTCAAAGATGCCCTGCTAGCGTCCGAGAAGCAGCTCAAGTACGCCAACGACAAGGTGGACAGGATCACCATCCGCAGCCTGACCCACGGCAATCCCACCATGAAGGCCAAGTTCAAGGAAGCCCGAGCCCTAAAGGAAGCCGCCGAGGCCGAAGAAGAGACGGAATAAAGCAAAAACGCCGCAAGTATGCCATCAAATTCGAAGTGAGCAAGTAGCCAAGAAAACCGCAAGTCTCTGACCTGCGGTTTTCTTTTTGTAACCATGGGGTCTACAAGCCCCATCCAGTTTTGATGGCATACTTGCGCGATTTTCTTCTCGATCAGCCCTCCCCGAAAAATGAATAATCGAACATCTTGGCCGACTAAACCAGAATACTCGAGTAGCCCAAAATACCGTGAGCCTTCTACCTGGGCAAACGCAAAGCAAGTTTACCCAATACCGGTAAAACCGTCTTTAGTCGGCCAAGATGTTCAATTTTCCCCAAAACGCCAGGAGCTCAACGCTCTTCTTATCTCTTCATAAGCAATAGGACCGCAAAGCGACCCCGAGCCCAAGGACTCAGGGTCGCTTTAGTTGAACCCGTTTCTGGTTAGAAAGAGGTTTTTGGGCTTATCAGCGGCGAATCGCGCAGCGAGCGAGCGTAAGCGAGCGCTGAGCCGAGGATAAGCCCAAAAACCTCATGAGTCACAAAGCCATCAACTAGTTCGTGTACCCGTACCCGCGGCCGCTGCCGTTGCCGCCGTACCCGTTAGTGTTCTGCCTCTGCTGGATCCACTGCTCAAACAACTGCGTCCAATCGTTGCCGGTGGTGTTATCCAGGTTGTTGTTGATCTGGTTCTGGTAGCTGTTGATGTCGCTCGTGGTCTGGGTGCTCTGCTGCTTCTGCAGCTCCTCGTCGGAGTCAAGCGTGACCGAGAAGGTCTTCTCGTCAGATCCGCGCATGACGGTCACCTGGACCGTGTCGCCGATCTCGTGCGAGCGCACGGCCAGAAGCACGTCGTCGGCCGAGGTAATGGTCGTGTCGGCGATCTTGGTGATGATGTCGCCCTGCTTGATGCCCGCGTTGGCGGCCGGGCCGTTCTCGGTGACCTCGGCCACGTAGGCGCCCTGCGAGACGGACAGCTTGTTGGCCTTGGCGTTCTGCGAGTTCACGGTCTGCATCGACACGCCGATGTGGGCGTGCGTGACGGTCTCGCCGGCGATGATCTTGTTGGCCACGGACACGGCGTAGTTGCCCGGGATGGCAAAGCCGATGCCCGCGAAGCTCTGCGTGTCGGAGGAGTACAGCGTGCAGATACCGATGAGCTTGCCCTCGTCGTCGACCAGCGCGCCGCCGGAGTTGCCGGGGTTGATGGCGGCGTCGACCTGGATCAGGTTGGTGTACAAGGTGTTGCCCGAGGTGCCGGTCTGCATGGAGTTGCGCGTCAAAGCGCTCACGATGCCCTGCGAGACGGACTGGTCAAGGCCAAACGGGCTGCCCACGGTCATAACCCAGTCGCCCACCTGGACGGCCGACGAGTCGCCGACCTCGATGGGCGTGACGGACGCGCCGTTGAGGTCAACGTGAATGACGGCCAGGTCGCTGGAGGAGTCGGTGCCCACCAGGGTGGCGTCATAGGTCGTGCCGTTGATGGTCGCGGTGATGGAATCTGCGTCCTCGACCACGTGGTTGTTGGTGATGATGTTGCCGTCGGTGTCCAGGATGACGCCCGAGCCCAGGCCGCTCGAGCTCGACGACGTCACGTTGATGGTGACGACGGAGGGCAGCGCCTTGGCGGCAACGGCGTTGGCCGTGGTGGTGGAGTCGGAAGACGGGTTGATCGTGACCTGCTGGGTCGTGCCCGTTGGGGTCGAGGCGCCGCTCTTGCCGATGACGCCGGTGCCGAGAAGCACGCCCACCAGAAGGCCCGCGCCCACGACGCCGCCGATAAGCCCGGCGGCCACGGCCTTCAGGCCCTTGTTCGAGTGCTTGGGCTTCTCAGGCTCGGGCGCGGCAGGCACGAGGCCCGGCTCCTGGCCAGGGATCGGCGGCACGTAGGCCGCGTGGCGCGCCGCGGTCTTATCGGCGTCGGCGGTAGAACCGTAAGCGCCGCCCTCGTGCGCCGCGGGGCGCACAGGCTGAGGCCGCGTGGGCTGCTGCTGGGTCGGCTGGTCGTCCGGCTCGAAGGAAGGCTGGGGGATGCCGGTGTTCTCGTCCATGATCTACTCCTTGAATCAAATCGCGCGCCCGGCGCGATCGTCGTGACGTTAATGACTCTACCCCATGGGCCGATCACAAAACCAAGGCCCCGGGCATGACACAAGTCTGGCACGAGTCTTTTTCCTATCTGAAAACAGCCCCAATACCAGCTGAAACGCCAGGTTGAGGAGCTGTTTCACGGGTTTTTCCCTCAGCATCACTCAGGGTTGCAATGTCACCGAGGGGGGGGGATAGAATCAATCCCATACAAAGCTGCAAACCCAAGACGCACACGTCCTGAGCAGGGAGAATATCATGAGCGACGAGAAGATCGAGGATCACACCGAAAGCGATGACGAGAAGGACCGCGAGCCTGCGGTGGCGCTGCTCGGCCGCGAGTTCCCCAAGAGGCGCGTGTGCGTGGCCGCGGGCCTGGCCGCGGCGCTGCTGATCGGCGGCATCGGCGCCGGCGTGGCCATGAGCGCCTCGGGCGGCCCTGCCGACGGCAGGCAGGCCGCCGCCCCCGTCGTCTCCCAGGCCGCGGCCGAGGAGAAGAAGGAGTCGCGGGTCCTCGAGATCGGCGTCGCCGCCGAGGGCTGGGACGAGGCCACGAGCTCGCCGGTGATAGCCCACATCGAGTCGGCGGACGGCGAGGTCGACTTCTACCACGCCTACGCCGCCA
>CAVDTK010000158.1:0-4586 GCA_963611755.1 Oscillibacter sp. ER4 | reverse complement strand
GTCTGGCTCACCGTGAGCAGCGGGTCGAAGGCCAGGTAGAAGGTCTCGAACTTGTCCATGAGGACCGCGAAGACGAAGCCGATGGCAACGCCTATCGCCAGGCCCAGCGCGGCCTCGGCAAGCGTGGTCCACGTGTGGGACATGAGCAGCGGAAAGTCCTTGACCAGGGCTTGGACGACCTCGACGGGGCTGGGCAGCATGAAGTTGGGCACGAGCCCGGCCGAGCAGACGGCCTGCCACAGCGCGATAAGGGCAAAGACGGCGCAGACGGGCGCCATGACCTTCTTGGACGGCATGCGCATAGCGGCCCTATGCCGCGCTGACCTGGGAGTGCGAGAACTCCGGGTCGCCGGGGTGGTACTTGCCAACCTTGCGGTCCGTGCTCATGACGTCGCCCTCGGGCTTGAAGTTGATCTTGGCGTAGGTCATGACGTGCTTGCAGCCGTGCGCAGCGCCCACGAGCTGGCAGTTCTTGAGGATCTCCATGCACTTGTCGTAGTCGCCCTCGATGGCCGTCTCGAAGGGGCCGACAAAGTAGTCGATGCCCGTCGAGTCGATGTAGGCGATGACGGCGTCGACGGCGTCGCAGGTCGCGTCGTCGTCCGGCGCGTCCATCGGCAGGTACTGGATGGCAATTGAACAGTTCAAGTTCGCTCCTTCCCGCGCGGCGGCGCCGCGCATCTGGGCACAAAAAAGCGCCCACGTGATCTCGTAGGCGCCCCAAGCGAGCGAGCTTATCGGTTCCTACGCCGGCATTACCCGGATCAGGTCGACGGTCGGAGTCGCATAGGTGGACTCGATCTCAGCCGGCGTGCGCCAGCCCCCGTTTATCGTCTGGTAGTTTAGCACGCCCCAGGGCCGCCGGGCGGACGGAGCGCTCAATTTTGAGTGCATATTGGTACTTTCCGGGACAATTGCCCGGGCCGCGACGACGTTTGCCCAGTTGGTTTTGGCACACCCCCTACCCCTCGGGCGAGAAACGGGCCTCACAGCACCAATATCCCCTCAAAATTGAGCGGGGTCAGGCGCAAAACCACCAATATGCGGCCCAAATTGAGCGCCCCGCGACATACACAAGGGGCCACCCGGCATCCGTTAGCCGGACGGCCCCCTCAACCACCTTTAGCGAGAAACCCCTCTTATTTGAGCTCGGGCCAGAACTCCTTATTGGCCTCGATCATCTCATCCAAGATCTCCTTGGCAACCGTCATCGACGGAACCGTCTTGTTAAGCGTAAAGGCCTGCAGGACCTTCTCGTACGAACCCTCGATCGCGCCCTCTACCAGCAGCTTCTCAGAGTTAAGCTGCTGCATCATCAAGCCCTGCTGGAACAGCGGGATGTTGTCGCGAGAAATAACCTCGGGCCCCTGTTTTCCGACGTAGGCCGGAAGCTCGACCATGGCGTCGTAGGGCATGTTGGGGATAGCGCCCTTGTTCTGGCAGATAACCAGGAAGCGCTGCTTGGTGTCGTTTTTCAGCGCGATGGCCAGGTCGGCGATCCAATCGCCGTGGCTTCCCGCATAAAACGTCGACTCGTCGATCTGTCCCGTGGCCTCATAGCGATCGATGCCATCAAAGAGGTTCTTCTCGCGCGTCTCCTCGACCTCGTTCGCGCGGGTGCGCTGCGGGTCGGAGTGCTCGACGAACTCCTTTTGCTGCAGATAGTAGTTGAGGTAGGTGTTGGGCAGATACTCCGGGAAGAGCTCCATGATCTCGTACTCGCCCTTCCAGACGTAGTACCAGCTGCCCTTGGTGTGCCGGTTTTGCTCAGGCTTGTCGCCAGCAGCGCCATCCCCATCACTTACCTGCGGTTTCTTTGCGACCAGCGCCCCCATATTCTTGAGATAGGCGTCCGGCAGCAGAATCTTATGCTCCTTCACGTACTCCCGCAGGCGCGGCAGCATCTCCTCCCCCTTGTAGCGGATCGACGTGAACCATCCAAAGTGATTGAGGCCAAAGTAGTCGTACTCGACGTCTTTCTTCTCGATCTCAAGCGCGGCGCACACCACGTCGATGATGGCGATGGGCATGTCGCAGATGTTGATCACGCGCGCGCCAGGGCGCAGCACGCGGCACGCCTCCGAGACGATGGCGGCCGGGTTCGAGTAGTTCAAGATCCAATAGTCCTCGTTGGCGTAGCGCTCAACGTCGTCGATGAGCTCGACCATAGGAAAGATCGTGCGCATTCCGTACGCCAAGCCGCCGCAGCCGCAGGTCTCCTGGCCCACGCACCCGTGGCGCAGGGGGATCTTCTCGTCCTGCTCGCGCATGCGGTAGCCGCCCACGCGCATCTGCGCGAACACAAACGAAGCGCCGGTAAACGCCGTTTTCTTGTCCGTCGTGACCGTGAGCCTGATATCCAGCCCCAGGTCCTCGTGCAAGATCCAGTCGACAAGGACGCCCACCTTGCGCTGACGCTCCTCATCGATGTCGTAAAGGCGGATCTCGTCGACCTCGAGCTCGTCCTTTCGCAGCGCGATCGACTTGACGATGCCCGGCGTGAAGGTTGACCCTCCACCCGCAAGTGTGATGACCATAGGTTTTGTAGTCCTTTCGAATAAGGCCGGGCGGCGAGAAGATCTCGGGCGCCCGGCCGGGCCCTTCCAATCAGTTCCCAGCGAAGCCGTGCCTTAAAGGGTCTCGAGCGCGTTCTCGACCTTGTCGCGCATCTCGGCGACTTTCATGCCGTAGATGATCTGGATATCGGTCCCGCGGCGGTTAATGCCGCTGTTGGGAACGCGGTTGACCAGCGCCTCGTCGATCCGCGAAGCGTCCTTGACCGTAACGCGCAGGCGGGTGAAGCAGTTCTCCAACGACTCGATGTTGTCCTTGCCGCCAAGGCCCTGGATGAGGTCGAGAAGAGCGGGATCGGCGCCAGGGGCGGCGTCAGCGGGCGCGGCAGCGGGCGCGGCATCGGACACAGGGGCCGCGGCGCTCGTCTCCGCGACCGCTACCGAGCCACCCTCCCCCGCGGACTCGGCCTCTCGGCCAGGCGTGTGCAGGTCGAGCTTCTTGATGAGGAAGCTAAAGAGGAAGAAGTACAGGGCCGCGTTGGCAACGCCCAGAAGAAGCATCGCGGGCCAGTTGGTCTTCTCAACACCCAGCACCAGGTTGGAGACCACGATGTTCACGATGCCGCCAGAGGTCGACGCGGGCACAGACAAGACCTTGAGCAGGACCAGGAAAAGGCCGGACAGGACGGAGTGGATGACAAACAGAACCGGGGCGGCAAAGACAAACAGGAAGTCCATGGGCTCGGTGATGCAAGAAAGGATCGCAGTCACGATCAGCGGGATGATGGCCGCCTTGGTCTTCTCCTTGTTCTGCTTGTAAGCCGTGGCAATAAAGGCCAGGCCAATGCCTATGTAGGGCCAGAGGTTGTTGAACGTGTAGGAGTTGTAGTAGGTGGTGTCCGAGAAGGGCTGGCCGGTCATGGACATCTCGATCATGCGCACGGGATAGGCGCCGGCGTAGACCGTCTCACCCACAGCAAGGGAGCCGCCCACATCGGAGAACTGGAACGGCGCGTAGATCAGGTGGTGCAGCCCCGTGGGCACCAGCAGCTTGTTGAGCATGCCGTAGATGAACAGGCCAAAGTTCCCGGATTCCTTGATCAGCGCGGCGAGAGACGAGATCGCGCCCTGGACCGGGGGCCAAATGACGCAGAACGCCGCGCCCATGACCCACGAGACCAGGATCATGATCAAAAACGGGAAACGCACGCCGGAAAACATCGACAGGGCCACGCCGAACTGCTTGGAGGAGAACCGGTTGAAGATCGCCCCCGTGACGCAGCCGATGATGATGCCGCCAAAGACGCCAGTGTCCAGGACCTGGATGCCCATAACCGTGGACTGGCCGGTGCCGGTGAGGCCCAGCATTCCGGAGGCCTCGGCCAGGGCGCCGGTCGAGGACAGGGTGATGTTGTTGGCCTCAAGGAACAGGAAATACGACATCAGGGCGATAAGAGACGCGTGGCCTTTGTTCTTCTTGGCCATGGCGCCGGCGATGCCCACGCAGAAGATGATCGAGAGGTTGTTGATGAGAAACATCAGCGAGTTGTAGATGATCTTGCCCACCGTGGCCAAGGGACCCGACTGCAGGACCGGCACCATGGCGGTGATCGTCGAGTTGGTCAGAAGGATGCCCAGGATCAGCAGGATACCCGCGACCGAGAGATACATGAGCGGCTGGACAATCGACTTGGCGAATGCCTCAAGGGCGCTCTTGACGTTGGTTTTCTTTGATTCGCTCACACTAGCTCCTTTCCCGTGTTTCAACGTGTGCGCGCGGCGAGGGCCTGGCTCGCCGCGCGATTACGCTTGGGGTCCAGGCTCCCCAAGCAGGTTGACGATGTGGTAAGCCAGGTAGCTCTTCTCGGCATCCGTGACGGTTACCGAGAAGCGCTTCTCAAGGTGTTCGGCGATTTGGGCAGCGCACCCAAAGGCGCGCGGGTACTGCGCCTGTGCCAGCGAGAAGAGCGCGTCGGAGGCGACCTGCGCGGAATCCGGGTCCAAAGCCCGTTGCGCAAAGAACTGCAGGTGGCGAAGGAAGCGCTCGTAGGCAAGCGAGGACTCGTCGAGCTG
>CAVDTK010000157.1:0-4682 GCA_963611755.1 Oscillibacter sp. ER4 | reverse complement strand
GTTTTCGACCGCAACAGTATGGCACGTGACTTTACAGGTGACAAGACAGTGAGAGAGATTCGAAATCAACGGCGCAGAAGCCCCATATATCGCACCGGGTCGCGTTTCGCACTTTAAAAGTGAACTTGCCGAGTAGCAGGAATACCGTCACCTATCTTCAACAGGGCAAACGCGATTCACGACAACGCGACTACACGACGATCCCAGATTTAAAGTGCGAAATGCGACCCGATGCGCTAGGAGCTTCTCGGCAACAGGGCGACGACCTCGCGAAGGCGAACAGCCTCGCATGACGTCGCACGGCCGATTAGTGTACACAATTATAACCAAGGCACCGAATACACCCAGTATCCGGTGCTTCTCTTATATTTATGTACACTATTCGCCGCATTCATCGTCAACGCAGGCTTTCTACGTCAATTTGATAGATAGACCTATCAAAATTGCTAGATACGCCTATTATTTTTGATAGATAGAAACGTTTTTCCTAAGGAGGCCGCATGTACACGCGAGCGTTGGCCACAAAACTGGAGCAAAGGCTTGCTGCCCCAAGGTCATTTATCCAAGTGGTCATGGGTCCCCGGCAAACGGGAAAAACGACAGCCATTAAACAGGCGGTTCGCGCAAGCGGCCTGCCATATCGCGTCGCAAGCGCAGACTCAGCTTCACAGCTTACGGGCGAATGGGTCACGCTCGAATGGCTTCAGGCCCGCTCGCTCGCCAAACGCGAGGGGGCCGCAGTGCTCGTTCTCGATGAAATTCAAAAGGTGTCAGGCTGGTCGGAGACGGTCAAGTCGCTTTGGGACGAGGATTCATGGAACGATTTGCCGCTTCTGGTCGTTCTCTCAGGTTCATCGAGCCTGCTTTTGGGAAGCGGTCTCACCGAGTCTCTCGCCGGCCGTTTTGAGCTGTTGAAGTCAACCCACTGGAGCCTTACGGAGATGTCGGACGCCTTCGGCTATGGCCTCGACGACTACCTCAAGTTCGGCGGTTATCCGGGAGCAGCAATTCTAACCGGCGATGTTGAGCGTTGGCGTGGCTACATGGTTGACTCCATTGTTGAGACGACCATTTCCCGCGACGTGCTGCAAATGGAGGATGTGCGCAAACCAGCCCTTATGCGCGCCCTGTTCGAGCTTGGCGCCCAATACTCGGCGCAGGAAATCTCTTATCGAAAACTCCTCGGCCAACTTGACGATAAGGGCAACACCGACACCATCCGTCACTATCTGGATCTGCTCTCCAAGGCCGGTATGATGAGCGGGTTGCAGAAGTTCGATTCAAAGCAGGTAAGGTCGCGCGCAAGTTCTCCCAGGTTGATGGTACACGACCCATCCCTTATGTATGCCATGTGGCGCGGAACGGGGGATCTTCTCTCAGATTCGGGATTAAGGGGGCACCTAGTAGAGACGGCGGTCGGCGCGCGCCTTATCGCAAGGTCAACAACCGAGGGATTCGATCTCTATTGGTGGCGTGAAGGTGACAAGGAAGTCGACTTCGTTGCCGAGAGAAACGACGGGGCAATTACGGCGATCGAGGTCAAAAGCGGGCGCATCTCAAAGAGCGGGATGAGCGTTTTCCTAACGCAAAACCCTGATGCTCGGCCATTAGTCATTGGGGATCGAAACACGACCGTGGAACAGTTTTTACGTGACGAGATCGAGCTGTTCTAAGCAAATGGCGCGCAGGGACCGCGCGGTGGCAAAAAGTGAGGTTGTCGGCGGCTGCGTGGCGATTTGAGAGGTTGTCGGTGGCCAAAGTGGCATCTTAAGAGCTTGTCGGTACCGACAAGCTCCAAAATCGCCACCGTGTGAACTTCTCGATGCCGAGAAAAAATCCGCGCTTGTCTGTATATCGCGCCCCGTCCAAGGTTATATTTCTACCGTTATTAGTTTCTAGTAGAAAGGATATGCCTTGGACGTCACCCTACAGACGACCCAAGAGATCTTCGAGCAGCTCGCTCACCTGGGCCACGCCCTGCGTCCCGACATGAGAAACGCGACTCGCGGCGAGGCGGCCGTGATCATGACGCTCCACACGGCCGACAGCCCCCTCACCCCCACTGAGATCGCGCGCCGCGCCCGAATCTCGCAGGCCCGCGTGGCCAATGTGCTGGGCGCGCTCGAGAAGAAAGGCTGGGTCAGCCGCGAGCACGACTCCGTGGACCGTCGCCGCGTGGTCGTGAGCATCACGCCGGAAGGCGACGCCGAGCGCGCCACCCGGCGCAGGGAGCTCGACGACGCCGCCTGCGCGTTTCTCAACCGGCTTGGACACGAGGACACCCAGGAGCTTCTCCGCATCCTCAAACGGTGCAACCAAATCATTGACGAGAAGAACGAAGACGAGGTGAGACCCCATGAAGATCCTCAAACTGTTTAAGAACCATATCCCGGCCCTCATCTGCGCGCTGGCGCTCATCGTCGTGAGCTCCAGCGCCGACCTGGCCCTTCCCAGCTACATGTCCGAGATCGTCGACGTGGGCATCCAACAGGGCGGCATTGAGAGCACCGTGCCCGCGACCATCCGTGAGCAGAGCCTGGCCGACCTCGAGATGTTCATGTCGGATGCCGACGCGGCCACCGTCGAGGCGGCCTACTCCGCCGCCGATGCCGACGGCATCCGCACCTACACCGGATCGGCGGAAGACGCGGCCGACGGGGGCGCCGTGGCAGACGCCATGAGCCTGCCCGAGACCGTGGCCCTGGCGCTTTCCCAGGGCATCGACGCCAGCTCGACGGGCGCGGCCACCGCGGGCGACGGCGCGAGCACCGATGCGACCGCAGACGCCACCGCAACCGCCTCCCCCGCCCTCACCGGCACCGTCACCCTCGACCAGGTCCGCCAGGCCTACGACGCCGGTCTTCTCGCCAAGGAACAGCTGGTCGCGGGCGCCGAGTCCATGGCCGACGCCATGGGCGAGATGGGCGGCTCGATCGTCAGCCAGCGCGCGATCTCCTACGTCTCGCAGGAGTACGAGGGCCAGGGCATCTCGCTCGAGGACGTCCAGAACAGCTACCTCACGAGCATGTCCCTCAAGATGTTCGGCCTGTGCCTGGTGAGCCTGGTCGCCACCGTGCTCACGGGCGCCGTCGCCTCGCGCACGGCCGCCACCATCGCGCGCGACCTGCGCCGCCAGACCTTCGAGCGCGTCATGAGCTTCTCGCCGGCCGAGGTCGGCAAGTTCTCCCAGGCCTCGCTCATCACCCGCTGCACCAACGACATCCAGCAGATCCAGATGGCGACCACCCTGTTTATCCGCATGGTCTTGATGGCGCCGGTCATGGGCATCATCGCGGTCCTGCGGGTGCTGGCCACCCACACCGGCCTCGAGTGGACCATCGGCGTGGCCGTGATCGCGGTCTGCGCCGTGGTGGGCGTCCTCATGGGCCTCACGCTTCCCAAGTTCAAGGCCATGCAGCGCCTGGTAGACCGGGTGAACCTGGTCGCGCGCGAGATGCTCGACGGCCTCATGCCCATCCGCGCCTTTGGCCAGGAGGCCCACGAGCTCGAGCGCTTCGACGACGCGTCGAGCAAGCTCATGGGCACCCAGCTCTTCACCAACCGCGCCATGAGCTTCATGATGCCGCTCATGATGCTGGTCATGAACTGCGTGACCGTGCTCATCGTCTGGTTCGGCGCGCACGGCGTGAACGAGGGCACCATGCAGGTGGGCCACATGATGGCCTTCATGTCCTACACAATGCAGATCGTCATGGCCTTCATGATCCTCACCATGGTCTCGGTCATGCTGCCGCGCGCCGAGATCTCGGTCGAGCGCGTGGAGGAGGTCCTGGCCACCCGCTCGTCCATCCTTGAGCCCGAGAAGCCCAAGACCATCGCCCCGGACGCCCCGCGCGGCGAGCTGGCCTTCCACGACGTCTCCTTCCGCTACCCCGACGGCGAGGCCGACGTCATCGCCGGCGTGGACGTCACGGTCAAGGCCGGCCAGATGCTGGGCATCATCGGCTCCACGGGCTGCGGCAAGTCGAGCCTCGTGCAGCTCATCCCACGCCTCTACGACGTGACGTCCGGCAGCGTGACCCTGGACGGCGTCGACGTGCGCGACCTTTCGCTCGCAGACCTGCGCCGCCGCGTGGGCTACATCCCCCAGCAGGGCATGCTCTTCTCGGGCACCGTCGAGTCCAACCTCAAGTTCGCAGGCACCGATGTCGTGTCCGACGACGACATGCGCGAGGCTGCCCGCATCGCCCAGGCCGCCGACTTCATCGCCGAGCGCGACGGCGGCTTTGAAAGCGAGATAAGCCAAGGCGGCGCCAACGTTTCCGGCGGCCAGCGCCAGCGCCTGGCGATCGCCCGCGCCCTGGCAAAGAAACCCGAGGTCGTGGTATTCGACGACTCCTTCAGCGCCCTGGACTACAAGACCGACGCCCGCCTGCGCGAGGAGCTTTCGCGCACGCAGGACAACGCGGCCCTGGTCGTCGTGGGCCAGCGCATCGCCACGATCATGCATGCCGACAAGATCCTGGTCCTAGACGAGGGCCAGGTGGCGGGCCTGGGCACCCACGAGGAACTTCTCCGTACCTGCCCGGCCTATCTGGAGATCGCCCAGTCGCAGCTCTCGGCCGCAGAGCTGGGCCTTAGCGAAGAAGAGATCGCCGCCGTCTTGGACGGTGCGGCCAAGGAAGGAGGCGAGCGCTGATGGCAGACGATATGAGCAAGAC
>CAVDTK010000156.1:0-4712 GCA_963611755.1 Oscillibacter sp. ER4 | reverse complement strand
GACAAGAGCGAGTACTACTACAGCTACTACAACAAGGACGGCAAGCGCGTGCGCAAGAGCTCCGGCTCCAGCTCGAGCGATGCCCCCAAGCTGCCCGACGCCCCGCTCTCCCAGCAGGCCATGCGCCCCGCGCAGGCCCAGCAGGCGGGCGGCAAGCCGCGTAGCAGCGCTTCTCGCCCCTCCACGCCCGCGCCCGGCCTGAAGCCGCTGCCCAACAACGGTGGCGCCGGGGCCGCCGCGTCCGGCGCGCCGGATAGCACGATGTCCTTCCTGGCACAGACCGGCTATCGCCCCAACACCAAGTAATGCCTGCCGGCGGCCTCCCAGCGTGGCCGCCGGTTTTTTACCGAGAAGTTCTTGTGCTTCTCGCCCCCAACGCACCCGCAAGCGCCCGCCATCTGCCCACCCGCGACCTTGAGAGACCAGACCTATGCGCGACATGCACTGCCACATCCTGCCCGGCGTCGACGACGGCGCCGCCGACCTCAACGCCAGCATGAAGATGCTCCAGGCCGCCCGCGCCGTGGGCGTCACCTCGATGGTCTGCACGCCGCACGCCCGCAGCCCCTACTTCAACTACGAGAAGATGGTGGCCTCCTACAACGTCTTTAGGGATGCGGCGGCGACTGTCGCGCCGGAGGTCCACATCGCCATGGGCTTTGAGGTCGCGCACAAGAAGCTGGTTCAGCTGGGCGTCGAGGACTGGGCCCCCTACCTGCGCTTTGCCGAGACGCCCGAGTTTCTTCTCGAGCTGGACACCGCCTGCAACGAGGCGGACTTCCAAGAGTACGAGCGCACGATCTACACCCTGCAGGGCATGGGCTACACGGTGATCATCGCGCACCCCGAGCGCTACCATGCCATCCAGAAGGACATCCAGATCGCGCGCAACCTCGTGCGCATGGGCTGCAAGCTGCAGGCTTCCGCGGACTTTATCGCCGGCGGCCGCTTTGGCCGCGAGAAGAAGCCGGCCAAGAAGATGTTCGAGGAGAAGCTCTACACCTACATCGCGAGCGACGCCCACAAGCCCGAGCACTACACCTACCTGGCCAAGGCCCGCGAGGACTTTGTCACGCGCGGCAAGCACTTTAGGTAGGGTCGCCGGGGCGAGGGTTTCTCGGCCGCTACAAAAACGCGGGGTGGGCGCTGGCCGAGGCCCGTTTCGCTAGAAAATGCCGGGGTGGGCGCTGTTGGAAGTGCGCCCACCCCGTTGTTTTGTAGCAAAACCGCGTTTTACCTGCGCCCACCCCGCGATTTTGTAGCGAGAAGCCCTTCTCGCCGCGCCCACCCCGCTGTTTTGTAGCGCGGCAGTCACGGTGCCAGCGCCCGCATCCGCAAGACCCGCGCCCTTCTCGCCGCCCGCGGAGAAACTCCGGCCGTTCACCGGGCATCCATTGACACACGCGCCAGCCGCCCCGTAGATTCGAAAACGGATTGTCACTCCGTCTTGGAGGCATTACCGGATCGAGACGATGCCGTTAGCGCATTCGGTCACACGGTCGCCCTCGCGCCTCACCAACGTAGAGGAGGTACGATCCCATGCTTGTCATGCGTAAAATCAACAACAACATCGCGCTTTGCCAGGACGGTAAGGGCCGTATTCTCGTTGCGCTGGGCAAGGGCATCGGGTTTCCCAAGATGCCGTATGAGCTCACCGACATGAACCTCGTCCAAAGCACGTACTACAACATCAGCCCGCAGTACCTCGACATGCTCGACAGCATCCCGGCCAACGTCCTCGAGTTCACGGCGACGGTGGTGGACAACGCCCGCAAGACGCTGCCCTACTCCTTGAGCCCCAACCTACTGCTCACCCTGGCGGACCACATCTCGTTCGCGCTCGTGCGCAAGCAGCAGGGCATCAAGGTCCCCATGCCGCTCACCTACGACCTCGAGATCAACTACCCGACCGAGATGAAGATCGCCAAGCAGACCCTGACCCGCATCTGGGTCACCTTCCATACCCGCCTGCCCGAGAACGAGGCCTCCGGCATCTGCATGGGCCTCGTCAACGCGCGCATCTACGATGCGCCGGACGGCAGCTGCCGCGACGCGGACAACGACCGCCTGATCGTGAACGACGTCACGCGCATCGTAGAAGACGCCATGGAGATCTCCATCGACCGCCGCGCCTTCAACTACGCGCGTTTCGCAACGCACGTGCGCTACATGCTGCAGCGCCTGCGCGGCGAGGGTTGCCTAGAGACGATCAACGAGGGACTGTACCAATCGGTGCACGCGTCTCACGCGGATACGGCCGACTGCGTGGACAAGATCTCCGATTACCTGCGGGATCGCTGGAACTACGTGCTCAACGACGAGGAACGTCTCTATCTCATGTTGCACATCAACAGGATCTGCAACAACCAGGAGCCCTGATCGCCGCGCCAAGCGGCCGCGCTCCTCTCCCCTTTCCAGCGAAAGGAAAACCTAAGATGGCCAACAGCCAAGAGCTTGCCCAGAGCATCCTGGATGCCGTGGGCGGCAGCGCCAACGTCTCTTTTTGCACCCACTGCATGACCCGCCTGCGCTTTGTCCTTAAGGACTTTAGCCTGGCAGACACCGAGAAGATCGAGTCCTTGAAGGGCGTTGTCGGTTGCCTTGAGGGCAGCGGGCAGCTCCAGATCATCATCGGCACCACCGTCGACAAGGTCTACGACGCGGTCTGTGACCTGGGCGGCTTTGCCAAGGACACCCCTGCCAGCAACCCTGCCGCAGCGGCGGCCAAGGGCGGCGAGAAGAAAAAGCTCACGCCTAAGCAGGTCGTCGACAACGTCCTCACCACCCTTTCCGGCTGCTTGACGCCGCTTTTGCCCGTCATCATCGGCGCAGGCCTCGTGCGCATGCTGCCGAGCCTCTTTGGCCCCTCTATGCTGGGGCTTCTCTCCGAGCAGGACAGCACGTACCGCATCCTTTCCATCGTGGGCGACGCCGCCTTCTACTACCTGCCCGTCTTCATGGCCATCACCGCGTCGCAGAAGTTCGGCTGCTCGATGGTCTTGTCCGTCCTTTTTGCCCTGGTCATGCTGCACCCCGACTTTTTGCAGATCGTCACGGACGGCCAGCCCTTCTCGGTCTACGGCATCCCGATGAAGCTCACGACCTACTCCAACACCATCGTGCCCACGCTGCTCGCGACCTGGGTCTTCTCCTACGTCGAGCGCGGCCTTAAGCGCATCGTGCCGGACGTCCTGCGCTCCATCGCCATCCCGGCGCTCTCCATCCTCATCATGCTGCCGCTGGAGCTGTGCCTGCTGGGCCCCATCGGTGCCGTGATCGGTGACGGTATCGGAGCCTCGGTCACCACGCTGAGAAGCACCCTGGGCGCCTTTGGCGTGGCCCTTCTCACCGCCACCTACCTGCTGCTCGTTGCCACCGGCATGCACCTGGCGCTGTCCGCCGTGGCGATCACGATCTTCACCTCGCAGGGCTACGAGAACATGGTCTTCGTGGCGTTGCCCATCGCGATGTTCGTCTGCATGGGCCTTTCGCTGGGCGTCTTTCTGCGCGGCCGCGACGCCGAGACCAAGGAACTGGGCCTGAGCTGCCTTTTGGCCCAGGCGCTGGGCGGCGTTTCCGAGCCCACGATCTACGGCATCATCTTGCGCCACCGCTGGACCATCCTCTACACCGTGATCGGCGGCTTTGCGGGCGGCCTGTGGGCGGGCATCACCAACGTGACGTTCAACAACTTCACCAGCACGAACATCCTCATCCCCATGTGCTACATCGGCAGCACGTCAAACCTGGTCAACGGTTGCATCTCCATTGGTATCGGCTTTGTCGTGGCGCTTGTGCTCGTGCTTGTGCTGGGCATCGACGGGCCGGGTGCCCAGGGCAAGTCCGCAGACGCGAAGGAGGCGTAGGGCCATGACCAAGTTCAACATCCCCAACGGCTTCCCCAAGGGCTTCGAGTGGGGCGCCGCCTTTGCCGCCAACCAAATGGAGGGCGCGTGGGACCTGGACGGCAAGGGCCCCAGCGTCGCCGATATCAACGAGTACAAGAAGGACCTGCCGCCCGAGAAGCGCTCCAACAAGGAGGTCACCTCGGACTTCGTGCGCGGGGCGATTCCCGGCGAGGGCCGCAACTTCCCCAAGCGCCGCGGCATCGACTTCTACCACACCTACCCCTCTGACCTGGCCCTTCTCGGCGAATGCGGCTTCAACGCCTACCGCACGTCGATCGACTGGGCGCGCATCTACCCCAACGGGATCGATGAGGAGCCCAACGAGGCGGGCCTGGCCTTCTATGATCGGCTCTTCGACGAGGTCATCGCGCGGGGCATGGAGCCCATGGTTACGGTGAGCCACTACGAGATGCCGCTCTACCTCACCGAGCATTACTGCGGCTGGTATTCTCGCGAGACGCTGGGCTGCTTCGTCAAGCTGTGCCGCACCCTCTTCGATCGCTACGCGGGCAAGGTCAAGCGCTGGATCCTGGTGAACCAGATCAACCTCATCGCCTTTGAGTCGTTCAACCACCTGGGCATCGCGGCCGATAAGGTCGACAACCTGGTCCAGGCCAAGTGGCAGGGCGTCCATAACGAGCTGGTGGCCTGCGCGCTGGCGACCGAGTACGCGCACCGGGCGCACCCCGAGATGGAGATCGGCATGATGGTCTACGCGGACCACTGCGCCCCCGCCTCGCCCGCGCCCGAGGACACGCTCGCGGCCATGCGCTACAACCAGATGCACTACTTCTTTGGCGACGT
>CAVDTK010000155.1:0-4790 GCA_963611755.1 Oscillibacter sp. ER4 | reverse complement strand
TCAACCAGCCCCTGGACGAGCTGGGCGGGGAGTCCCTGGCAGACGCCGTGCTGCGTCCCACCACCATCTACGCCGGCGGCCTTGTTGCTGCTTTGAAGGCTGGCGCCCCTATCCACGCCATGGCCCACATCACCGGCGGCGGCATCACCGAGAACCTTAACCGCGCGCTGCCCGCCGACGTCGATGCCCTGGTTTACCGTGGCGGCGAGGACGGCCCGGCTTGGAGCCTGCCGCCCGTCATCCCGTACATGGTCAAGGCTGCGGGCCTCACCCCCGACGAGGCCTACAAGACCTTCAACATGGGCGTGGGCATGAGCATCATCTGCGACCCCACCGACCAGGCCGAGGTTGAGGAGAAGCTCCGCGAGCAGGGCTTCGAGCCCTTTGTGATGGGCGAGTGCGTGCCCGGCAGCGGCAAGGTGACCTATCGATGAGCCACTGGAGCTGCGAGGGCGGCGTGTGCCGTTTGGTCGAGGACGACGAGGACGTGGTTGAGGGCGCGGAGGCCGACGAGGCTGCTGCGCCCGCGGCCGAGCCGTTGAAGATCGGCGTGCTGGTTAGCGGGTCCGGCACCAACCTGCAGGCCTTGATCGACCGTATCGCCGACGGGTCCTTGAACGCTCAGATCACCCTGGTGGTCTCGAGCCGTCCGGGCGTGCGCGGCATCGAGCGCGCTCAGGCCGCGGGCCTGCCCGTCCTGGTCATGGAGAAGGCCGAGTACGCCGCGGACGCCGAGGCGGCCGACGCCAAGATCGCCGCGGCCCTGAAGGAGGCCGGCTGCGAGTACGTGATCATGGCCGGCTACATGCGCATGGTCCGTCGCCCGCTGCTTGAGGCCTATCCCAACCACATCGTGAACCTTCACCCCGCGCTTCTCCCCAGCTTCAAGGGGGCGCACGCCATCCAGGACGCCTTCGACTACGGCGTCAAGGTGACCGGCGTGACCGTTCACTTTGCGGACGACAAGTACGACTGCGGCCCCATCATCGCCCAGCAGGCGCTGCCGGTGGAGGAGGGCTGGGACGTCGACGAGCTTGAGGCCCACATCCATGCCATCGAGCACGAGCTGTATCCCAAGGTCGTGGGTCTTCTCGCCGCCGGACGGGTTCATGTGCGCGAGAACGGCACGGTTTCGATCGACGAGGCGTAGAAGCTGGCTTTAGCCTGCGTTAGTGTACATGATTTTAAGAGACGCACCGGATATGTCGTATATCCGGTGCGTTCGTTATATTTATGTACACTAACCGGCATTTGCGGCCCGAAAACCGCGCGTTGACGGCGCTCTTCTCCCCGGATGTGTTGAATTGATGTAGGGGGCCTCAACTTGTACACTGATTGTACACGATAAGAACAAATGTTGTCCTGTAATTACTGTACAAGTTGAGGGGATATATGACCACCGAAATCACGGGTCACGAGCTGACCACGGCGAGCGGCACGCCTCTGCACGTCCAGCTGGCCGATTTCCTACGCGAGAAGATCTACTCGCGCGAGTGGGCCCAGGACAGCAAGATCCCCTCCGAGCACGAGCTGATGGAGGGCTTCAACGTTTCACGTGGCACGGTGAGAAGGGCCATAAAATCCCTGGTAGACGAAGGGTTGCTCGTCCAGCGGCATGGCTCGGGCACCTTTGTGGCCTCTGCTGGCATCATGCACTCGGCCGGTATGAGGCCCCTTTCTTTCGCGGAATCCTTGCATCAGCAGGGCATGGACTTCAAGACCGAGGTCCTGGAGTCGCGCGTGACCATGGCACCCCTCGACGTGGCCCGCGAGCTGGGCTTCGACGAGCCGGACTACGTCTTGCTCATGCGCCGCGTGCGTACCGTGGACAACGACCCGGTCCTTTGCCAGGAAAGCTGGTCCAACCTGCGCGCCTGCCCAGGCCTGGACCTTATCGACTTCACGCAGATGTCCTTGTTCGACGCCGTGCAGCAGTGCTCGGGCCGCAAGATCCGCTACTCGAGCATGCGCTACCACGCGCGCATCGTGGGTAAGGAACACGCAAAGATCCTGGGCTGCGACGAGTCCGCGGCGGTCCTTGTCTTGGAGCAGACCATTCACCTGGATAACGGCGTGCCCATCGAATGGAGCAGCACCTGGTTGACGCCTGGCCAGGCCATCGTGAGTACGGCCTTCCAGCCGGAGTAGGCGCGTTGAGAAACCCGCGGCGATCTTCTCGCCGCCGACTGCCGCGTTTCGCGCTTTAAGTTGTTCATTAAGTAGGGGACAAGTGCTTGTTCACGATAGAGGGGACAAGTGCCCGACTGCCCATATCCCCGCCCCTTAGACAAAATCTGAAACTGGCATAATTGCCCTTCGAGGCTTTGCCGATCCAAGTCTGCTCGTTTGGACTTGGATTATTTTTTCGCCAAAAAGCGTGCTAGATGCGCCTGTAGAAGGGAGAAACCCATGAAGAAGATCGTCGTCGCCTGCGGCTCGGGCGTTGCCACCTCAACCGCGGTCAACGCTAAGATCAAGGACCTCTTGGACTCTAACGGCCTGGCCAACACCTATCGCATTGTCCAGTGCGCCATCGCCGAGGCTCCTTCTCAGTGTGCCGACGCCGTCCTTCTGGTTGCCACCACCGTCCCGCCCCAGAACCTGCCCTGCGAGTTCGTGAGCGGCCTGCCGTTCTTGACCGGCATGGGCCGTGCCGACGCGGAGAAGAAGATCCTCGAGGTCGTCTCTAAGTAAGATCCGCCCCATCAGGCCAAATTCGCAGTGTTGAGAAGTCCGCGCGGCCTGCGCGGCAGGTAAGAAAGAGTGTGTATGGACGCAGTTGTTTCCGTTTTCACGAGCATCTCGAGCCTAGGCGTCTCGGTCGTGATGCCTATCGTCTTGACCATCTTGGGCGTGCTGTTTGGCGCCGGGTTTGGCAAGAGCCTGAAGGCCGGCCTCACCGTGGGCATCGGCTTCATCGGCCTTAACCTGGTCATTAACCAGCTCATGGGCACCGACCTGGCCGCCGGTGTGACCGCCATGGTCGAGCGCTTTAGCCTCTCTCTGAGCGTCATGGACGTGGGTTGGCCCGCGGCATCGGCCATCGCCATGGGCTCCATCGTGGGCACGATCATCATCCCGCTGGGTCTGTTGGTTAACATCGTGATGCTGCTCACC
Source organism: Oscillibacter sp. ER4 (assembly GCA_963611755.1). GTDB lineage: Bacteria > Actinomycetota > Coriobacteriia > Coriobacteriales > Atopobiaceae > Paratractidigestivibacter. The sequence continues at coordinate 1,673 of CAVDTK010000155.1, read as the reverse complement.
AACACCACCCAGACCGTCGACGTCGATATCTGGAACTACTGGCACTTCGCCTTCACCGGCGCCCTGGTTGCCATCGTGACCAACAACGTGGCCTTTGGCATTGCCGCGGCCATCATCAACGAGGTCATCGTCCTGATCATCGGCGACGTGACTGCACCTTTGGTTGAGAAGTCCCTGGGCCTTCCCGGCGTCTCGATTCCGCACGGCTTCGCCGGCGCCTACGCCCCCATCGCCTACGCTGTCGACTGGGTCATCGACAAGATCCCCGGCCTCAACAAGATCGACATCAATGTTCGTACCATGCAGGACAAGTTCGGCGTCTTTGGCGAGCCGGTTCTTCTCGGCTCCATCATCGGCCTGCTCATCGGCATCCTGGCCGGTTACGGCATCCTTCCTGGCGAGAACGGCGAGCCGTCCATCCTGGCCATGGCCGTCTTCATGGGCGCCGTGATGGTGCTTATCCCCAAGATGGCTTCCCTGCTGATGGAGGGCCTGATGCCCGTCTCCGAGGCTGCGTCCGCCTTCATCCAGAAGCGCTTCCAGAACCGCGGCAAGATCTACATCGGCCTGGACTCCGCCGTGGGCACCGGCCACCCCGTGACGCTCACCATGGCGCTTATCCTGGTGCCCGTCTCGATCTTCCTGGCGTTTGTCCTGCCCGGCAACAAGGTGGTCCCCCTGGCTGACCTGGCCGTTATTCCCTACATGCTGGTCCTGGTGACCCCCATCGTGCACGAGAACGGCTTCCGCGGCCTCATCACCGGCGTCATCGTGCTGGCTGTGGGCTTCTACATCGCCTCTGACCTGTCTCCGCTCATCACCTCGGCCGCGGCCAACGTGAGCTTCGATATGGGCGGAGCGGCCGCGATTTCGTCCATCTGCGACGGCGCCAACCCGCTGACCTGGGTGATCACCCGCGCCGCGAGCTTCATGGGCGTGGCTGGCCTGGGCGTGTGCGCCGTGGTTGCCCTGGTTCTGGCCCTGTGGAACCGCAAGCGCATCCTCAAGGAGGCTGCGCAGATGCACGCCGCCGAGGCCGCCGTTGCCACCGAGTCCACTCCCGCGGAGTAGCGCCATGGCCGGTATCGACACGTCGCTTCTCAAGCCTGAGCTGGTCTTCTTCGATTTCGAGGCCGCCGATAGGGAAGAGCTGTTCCGTCGCCTGGGCGCCGTTCTTGCCGAGAAGGGCTATGTCAAGGAAACCTGGCTCGATGCCATTCTCGAGCGCGAGAAGAACTACCCTACGGGCCTTCAGTGCGAGACGATCGGCGTTGCCTTGCCGCACGTCGACCCGCAGTACCTGCTCAAGCCCTACATCGCCATCGTGAAACCCGCGGTGCCGGTTGAGTTCGATGGCATGGCTGGTTCCGGCCGCGTGGACGCGCAGCTGGTCATTAACCTGGGGCTCGTTGCCCACACGGAGGATCAGGTGGGCGTGCTGCAGGCGTTTCTCGGCGTCTTCATGGATCAGGCCGCCACGCAGGAGATCCTGGGGGCCGCGGACGCCGACGCACTTCTCGCCGCCGTGAAAAGCCGCTGCGGGGAGTAGGGCGACGCGGGGTCGCGCGCGCGATCCCGCACAACAAGAACGAAAAAGACGACGGGCCGGTCCCCACTACGGAGACCGGCCCGTCGCTTTGTTTACGTCACATCCCGCGCTAAGTCCTTCTCAG
>CAVDTK010000154.1:0-4849 GCA_963611755.1 Oscillibacter sp. ER4 | reverse complement strand
TCGCGGTCGCAACAACGCCCGCAGCCGCGTGAGCTGGCGAGAAGACCTTAGTCCAGGTCGCCGAAGTCGCCGAAACCGGAGGCCGGGTCGGTGACGGGGGCGACGGCCACGGGAGCGGCGGCGGTCACGTCGTTGTGCGTGGTGCCGGCGGAGCCGTTGGGAGCGGTCGCGAAGCCGTTGGCGGGCATGACGGCCTCGGCGTCGTCCAGGAAGTGCTGCAGGAGCTTCTTGTACTCGCTGCGGAACTCCTCGCGGGAGGTCTTAAGACGGTCGATCTCGTCGAGCTCGTTCTGCTTCTCGGCCAGGGCCTGGCGAATGACCTCGCGGGCCTTCTGGTCGGCGTCGTTGCGGATGCGCTCGGCGTTGTCACGGGCGTCGGCCACGAGCTTGTCGGCGCTCTGCTGGGCGACGATAAGGACCTGGGAGATCTGGTGCTCGGAGGCCTGCATGGAGTTCACGGGCTCGGGCGAGACGACGGTGTTGGTGACAACCGGCGCGGGCGCGGAGGCGCTGGCCTCCTGCAGGCTCGCGACCTGGGCCTGGGCGGCGGAGAGCTGCTGCTCGGCGGAGTTCAGGCGGCCCTTGAGGTCGCCGATCTTCTGGATCATGGCTTCGACCTCGATGGAGAGCTGCTCCAGGAAGGCGTCGACCTCCTCGGTGTCATAGCCGTGCTTGGAGGGAGAGAAGGTCTGCTGCTCGATGTCTGCTGGTGTGATTGCCATTCTGGTTCCCTTTCGTTTGAACTGGTGTGGCAAAAGCCACGCGTTAACAACTTTACAAGATGATGGTCAGGACAATGCGCTCAATGATGTTGAGCGCGAATATCGCCACAATCGGGGAGAAGTCGATGCCGGAGAAAGGCGGGATGATGCGACGGAAAAACCCCAGGTAGGGCTCCACGATCATGCCCAGGGCGTCGCGGAAGGTGTCCATCCCTCCGCGCCCGGTGCCGCGCGGTACCCAGCTAAGAACGCACCACACAACTATAAGGAAGCTGTAGATGTTGAAGAGCCGGACGATGAGGCTCGCGATCGAGTACATGCTACTTGTCCCCCGCCAGCTCGGCCGCGCGCGCCAAAGCGGCGTCGACCGCCGCGAAGGAGCCCTCGAACAGCGCCGGCTCCAGCTCGTAGAGTCCGGCCGCCGTGGTGCCGCCGGGAGAGGTGACCTTCTCGGCATAGGCGCGCGGGTGCTCGCCGGACTGCAAAAGCTGGGTGGCAGAGCCCGCCATGGTGGCGAGAAGAAGCTCGCGAGCGGCGGCTGCGGGCATTCCGGCCTTGACCGCGGCGCGGGTGAGCGTGTCGACGAAGATGGCGTAGTAGGCGGGCGCCGTGCCCACGACCGCGCCCTCGACCTCGAGCTGGTCCTCGCGCATGACGGAGGCCTTGCCCAGGGCCGAGAAGAGCTCGGCGGCCAGCTCGACGTCGGCTTCGCCCGCCGTGGAGCCGCCGGCCACCGCGGAGGCGCCGGAGAGCACCTGCACGCAGAGGTTGGGCATCACGCGCACCACGCGGGCGCCGGGAAGGGCGGCCTCGATCGTGGCGGTGGGCACGCCGGCCGCGATGGAGATCACGCACTTCTCGGCCAAAAGGCGGGCGTACTGCTTCATGACGGCGGGCAGAACCTGCGGCTTGACCGCAAGGATCACCACGTCAGGGGCGCACTCGAGCATCTCGGCGTCGTCGGCGAAGGTCGGGAAGCCCTCCGCGGCGAGCGCGGCCAGGCGCTCTGCCCCGTGGCCCGCGACCAGGATGCGGTCGGCACCCATGGCGCCTGCCGCCACCAGGCCGCGCGCGATGGCGCCGCCCATGGAGCCGGCGCCGATGACGCCGAGTTTGATGGAATCCAAAGACATGAGGCTCAGTCCTTACCTAGTTCCTGGTTACAGCCGCCCGCGCCTAGCGCACGAGGTCGCCGTCGGCGACGAGCTTGTTGATGTCGGCGTCGGAAAGCGCGATGCCCGCGGGCAGCACCGCGAAGACGCGGTCGCCCAGCTCCTGCACGGCGCCGTCCAGGCCAAACGACAGGCCAAAGCAGAAGTCGAGGATGCGCTTGGCCGTCTCGATGTTGGTGTTGCGGAAGACCAGGACCACGGGCTGGTTGGTCTTGACGCGGCGCACGACCGTCTGCACGTCGTCGTAGGAGACGGGGCGCAGGACGTAAGGCGGGAGCTGGCCGGAGCTCATGCGCGGCTTGGCCGTGAGGCCCAGGTCGGCGGGCGTCGTGGTGGGGGCGCCCAGCTGGGTCTCGTAGGAGTGGGTCTGGTGGGTCTGCGTGGAGGTGCCGGCCGCCGGGTAGCTCTGGCGGGCGGTGTTTGCCGGGGCAGGCTGCGGCGTGGGCTTCACCGGGGTGAAGGCAGACGTCGTGGCGGGCGCCGGTGCGACAGGACGGCCGCTGCGCGTGTAGACCGAGACGCTCTCTGCCTCGGGGCGCGGGGTGTTGCCCAGAAGGCCCTTGGACTGCGCCGGCTCGGGCGCGCGCTGATCGTTGTCGTAGCGGTTGTAGCCGGCGTCGCCGCCGTCGTCGTAGTAGTCATCCTCGTAATAGTCGTCGTCATAGGAGTCGTTGCGGAAACGGTCCTTCAGGTTATCGAGAAAACCCATGTCGTGCCCCTCTCTTCCAAGCGCGTGAGCGCCGTCGATCTATCTGTCAAAAGCCGGCGAGAAGTTCTTCTCCCCGCCCGCTAGTCGTCCAAAACGTAGTCCGGCGAGAAAACCGTTCTCCCCAGCCTGACCAAGGTCGATCCTTCCTCGACCGCGATCTCGAAGTCGTCGCTCATCCCGCAGGACAAGGTGTCCAGCGAAAGGCCGGTGATCCCGCGGAGCTTGTCGCGCGTCTCGCGTAGGCCGCAGAAGGTCGCCCGGGCGCGGTCGGGGTCGGCCTTGGGCGCCATGGTCATAAGGCCGCAGACGCGAATGCCGCCCAGCTCACAGACCTCGTTGGCGCAGGCGAGAAGCTCGTCGGGCGCAAAGCCGGACTTTGATTCCTCACCCGAGACGTTGGTCTCTAGCAGGACGTCTGCCACAAGGCCCTGGCGCTCGGCGCGCTCGGAGACCTGGCGGGCAAGCTCGGCCGAGCTCACCGAATGGATAAGGTGCGCGCGGCCCAGGACCTGGTTGATCTTGTTCTTCTGCAGGTTGCCGATAAGGTCGAAGCGCACGTCGGAAAGCTCGGGCTGCGCGGCCGCGAAGGCCAGCTTTCGCCCCAGCTCCTGCGGGCGGTTCTCGGCAAAGGCGGTGTAGCCGGCGCGGCGGGCGCAAAGGACCGCCTCGGGCTCGACCGTCTTGGAGACGGCGAGAAGCCCGATCTCGCCCACGTCGCGGCCGGAGCGCTTGGCGGCCTGCCCAAGACGCTCAAGGATCTGGGCGCGACGGGCGGCCAAAAACTCGGTGTATGCGTTGGTGTCGATGGACATCTTAGGCGACACCCTCAATCTTTGTGCCCTGGTCGCGGCCCTTGTCGGCGCGCATCACGGCCAGTGCGGCGTGGCGGCCGGTATGGCCGTTCTCCGCGCGGTACGAGAAGAAACGGTCCGTGTTGCTCGCCGTGGAGTCGTCGCAGACGGCGATGTTTTCGGGCAAGACACCGGCGGCGAGCAGCGCCTCGCGCACAGCGAACCCCAGGTCGAGGTGGTTCTCGCCGGCGTCGACGCCGTGGGCGAACTCCGCCACGAAGCGCTCCAGAAGGTCGGCCGAGACCTCGTAGTCGGCAGCGCAGATATGCGGGCCCACATAGGCCTTGACCTGCGCCGCGTTGCACCCGGTGGCCTGAACAAGCTCGAGCGCCGCCTTCTGGGCGATGCGCGCGACGGTCCCGCGCCAGCCGGAGTGCGCGATGGCAAATCCGTCCGGCGCCACCAGCACCACGGGCACGCAGTCGGCAAAGCAGAGCATCACAGGGACGCCGGGCGCCGTGCAGACCACGCCGTCGACCCCTTCCTTCACGGCCGCTTGAACGCAGGCCAGCTCAGAGGGGTCGTTCGTCGTGACGTGCGCGATAGCGTCGCCGTGCACCTGGTGCGGGTTGACCAGGCGGCCCAGAAGACCCTCAGCCCCGATCATGCCCAGCGCCAGCTCGCGGTTCTTCTCGACGCACGCCGCGTCGTCGCCGCAGGATGCGCCAAGGTTAAGCGTGCCGAAAGGCTCGCCGGAGACCCCGCCCGTGCGCTCGGTGAACGCAAAGCTGACCTGCTCACAGGCATCGTCCGTGAGCCAGGTCAGCTTGTTCTTGCTATGTCTTGCTAAAGACGCCACGGTCTTGTCAGGCGAGCCTTAGATGCGGCTGCGCTTGAGGAAGTCGGGGATGTCGAACTCCTTGTCGTTGGAGGAGTTCTGCGGGCGGCTCACGTTGATGGGGGTCGACGAGACGCTCTGGCGGCTCACCGGGGACGGCTGGGTGGGAGCCGCGACGGGGATGTTGAGCGTGGGGAGCGTCTGCTGGACGTTGGAGTCGTTGAAGCCGGTGGCGATGACGGTCACGCGCACCTGGTCGCCCAGGGACTCGTCCACGACGGTACCAAAGATGATGTTGGCCTCAGGGTCGACGTTCTTGGCGACAAGATCGGCGGCGTCGTTGATCTCCTGGATGCCCAGGTCCTTGTTGCCGGCGATGGAGAGAAGCACGCGGGTAGCGCCGTCGATGGAGCTCTCGAGCAGGCGGCTCGAGATGGCCTCGGAGGCGGCGTCGGTGGCGCGGTTGTCGCCGGAGGCGGTGCCGATGCCCATCATGGCGGTGCCGGAGGCCTTCATGATGGTGCAGACGTCGGCGAAGTCGAGGTTGATGAGGCCCGGGACGGTGATGAGGTCGGTGATGCCCTGGGTGCCCTGGCACAGCACGTCGTCGGCCATGC
>CAVDTK010000153.1:0-4853 GCA_963611755.1 Oscillibacter sp. ER4 | reverse complement strand
GCGACAAGGACGGCAAGACCGACTACGTGCAGAACCGCGAGGCCCTGCCGGTGGATGACCGCACGCCCGGCTTTGGCGTCACGACCTTCCGTGACATCGAGGCCACCAACTGCCACGCGGCGGCCGCCTACATCACGGGCCTGCCCGAGAGCAAGGTCACGCGCCTCACCTTCGAGGACATCCACGTCACCTTTGCCGAGAACGCCGAGCCGGCCGTGCCCGCCATGGCCTGCGGCGTCGAGCCGATGGTGCGCCAGGGCATCATCGCCCAGAACGTGAAGGTGCTTGAGCTGCATAACGTCGTGGTCGAGGGCCAGGACGGCGATGAGATGCAGCTCGAGAACGTCGACGAGGTCGTGCGCGCCTAGGCGACCAGCACGCCTGCGGGCGCGAATGCGTCTACAGGGCGGCATGGCGAGGATGAAGGTCGTCGCCATGCCGCCCTTTTGGTCGATTTGGGTCGCATGGAGCGGCCGACTGAGTACAAGGCGCTGCATTTCGCACTTTAAAACTGGGGTTGGTGAGTAGACGACAAGGCGGGACATGTCGTCAACTGGGCAAATGTGGTTGGCGGCGGCCCGGCTACTCGGCGAATCCAATTTTAAAGTGCGAAACGTAGCACCTTCGTATCGAGTTATGGCGAAATGAGGGCCTGCCGGGCCCGCGCGGTCGGGCAGAAAGGTGTAACGGGCTATGAAAAAGGTCTTTCAGGTGTCGCAGCACGGGCGAGGCGGCGCCTTTCGCTCGGTGGGCGAGGCGCTCGCGGCCGCTTGCGAGCAGGTTCCGGACGTAAGCGTGCCGGTCGAGGTCCGCATCGCGCCCGGCGAGTACCGGGAGCGCGTCGAGATCCGCCGGCCGAACGTGACCCTGGCGGGCGAGACCGCGGAGAGTGTGCGCATCGTCTGCGGCCTTGGCGCCTTCATGGACGCAGGCGACGGCAGCGGCGTGGACGGCAAGCTCGGGACCTTCCGCTCCTACACGATGCTCGTCGACGCGGCCGATGTGACGCTGCGCAGCCTTACTATCGAGAACGACGCCGGCGACGGCCGCGAGGTCGGGCAGGGCATCGCGCTCTACGCCGACGGCGACCGGCTTGTGGTCGACTCGTGCCGGCTGCTCGGGCACCAGGACACGCTCTTTTGCGGGCCGCTGCCCCCGCGCGAGGTAAAGCCGGGCGGCTTCATCGGCCCCAAGCAGTTTGCCCCGCGCGTCGTGGGGCGCCAGTACTTCCGCCGCTGCCTCATCGCCGGCGACGTCGATTTCATCTTCGGAGGGGGCCGCGCGTACTTCGAGGGCTGCGAGATCCGCTCGCTCGACCGCGGGATGGACGTCAACGGCTACGTGACCGCGGCGTCCTCACCGGAGGGCGAGCCGTGGGGGATGGTCTTCCACGGCTGCTCCTTTACGGCCGGGCCCGATGTGGCGGACGACACCGTCTACCTGGGCCGTCCGTGGCGAGAGTTCGCGCAGACTGTGCTTCTCGACTGCTGGCTGGGGCCCCACATCAAGGCCGAGGCCTGGTGGGACTGGAACAAGCTGGCGGCGCACGAGGGCAGCTTCTATGCGGCCGGCGCGCTCCGCGGCCCGGCGGGCAGCACCGAGGCCTGGCCTGCGTGGACGCACGGGATCGTCGATGCCGAGCGCTTCTCTCGCCGGGCGGTGCTCGCCGGCGACGACGGCTGGGACCCCGAGGGTGGCGAGGGCGACGCCGTCGAGTGCACGCGCCTCTCCGAGAACGGCCGCACCCTGCACATACAGACGTACTTTGAAGACGAGGTCGCCCTGCGCCGCCGCTTCTCGCGCTGCGGGCGCTCCGCAGCGTTTTCCGGCTCCACGAGCGAGGAGTGGCTCGCCTGGCGCGACCGCTCGCGTGAGCGCCTGGCGGACCTCCTGGGCATCACCCTTCTGGAGCGCTGCGACCCCGAGCCGCGCGTGCTCGAGTGCGCCCGCATCGCCGGCGGCATCCTCCGCACAAAGATGGCGATTCTTACCGAGCCGGGCGTCTGGATGCCCTTCTACCTGCTGGAACCCGCCGAGCCGAAGCGCGGCGCGGACGGACGGGTGCTCTGCTGGGTAGCTCCCCACGGGCACCAGGGCGCCGGCAAGGATTCCGTCGCCGGCGTCGCGGGCGTGCCCGCCGCCGACGACGCCGTGCGCCGCTTCAACTACGACTATGGCCTGCGCCTTGCAAAGATGGGATACGTCGTGGCGTGTCCCGACGCGCGCGGCTGGGGCGAGCGCCGCGACTGGAAGGGGCAGGGCGACGACGAGCAGCTCTACCTGCGCGGGACCTGCGCCAACCAGGCCAAGATGGCCGAGCCCCTGGGCCTTTCCGTCGCGGGCCTCAACACCTGGGACCTCATGCGCCTCGTCGACTACCTGGCCGCGCGCCCGGACATCTGCGCAGGCGAGCTCGGCTGCCTGGGCTTCAGCGGCGGGGGAGAGCAGACGCTTTACCTCGCGGCGCTCGACCCGCGCATAAAGAAAGCATTCATCTCGGGGTATCTTTACGGCTACGCCGACGCGCTGCTGCACCTCAACGGCAACTGCGCCTGCAACTACGCGCCCGGGCTCTGGCGCTTGTTCGATATGGGCGACATCGCCTCGTTCATCGCGCCGCGCCCGCTCGTGGTCCAAAGTTGCGAGGACGACCACCTCAACGGCGAGCGGGGCCTCGCCAACGTGGACGAGCAACTCGAGATCGTGCGCGCGGCCTACGGCCTCGCCGGCGCGGCCGAGAACCTAACGCACGAGGTCTGCCCGGGCGGGCACCACCTCGGCGTGTTCAACCTGGAAGAGGAAGTCGCCTGGCTCGATGACCAGGCAAGAAAGGAAGGCGACCGATAATGGGCGACCTTAGCAACCTGACCATCGTGTGCTTCGGCGACTCCACGACCTGGGGAGACGACGGCACAGGCGCGGGCGGCCCGGCGATCAGCTGGACGTCTCACCTGGGCGGGCTTCTCGGCGGGGCGAACGTGGTGAACTGCGGCGTCAAGGGATCGCGCCTGGCCATCAAGGCCGACCGCAGCGACTCTTTCGTCGAGCGCCTGGACGCTGTCGAGGCGGGCGCGGACGTCTACGTGCTCTTTGGCGGCGTGAACGATTTCAGCCGAAACGTGCCGTTGGGCCAGATGGGCTCGACCGACCCGCACGAGTTCTACGGGGCGCTTGACCTGCTCATTCGTGGGCTTATCGCCAAGTCGTCCGAGGCGCGGTTGGTCGTCATGACGCCCTGCAAGACCTCCGGCAAGCACGAGAAGGACATCCCGGGCAGCTTCGAGGAAAACCACCTGGGTCTTACGCAGGAGCCTTACGTCTCGGCCGTGCGCGAGGTGGCCGACTACTACTCGGTGCCGGTCATCGACCTGTACGCGGGCAGCGGCATCTCGCCGTTTCTGCCCGAGCACCGCGAGCGCTACATGCCCGATGGCCTGCACTATTCGCCCGCGGGGTATGAGCGGCTGGCTGGCCGCATTGCCGCAGGGTTGCGTGCTGTTCTCGGCTAAGGCATAGCTATGAACGCGGGGCCTGTCTGACAATCGATCGTCAGACAGGCCCCGTTTTTGTTGGCTGCGGGTGGGCTGCTTGAAGCGCGACTACGAAGTCTTGGCCTGGCTCACCGGGAAGAAAATCTTGCACCAAGGGCATCTAAGCGTGGTCTCGCTCGTGTTGACCGGGAAATGCCAGTAGCTCGCTTCTTCTCCGCACTGCGGGCAAAGGTAAATGGTCTCGGTGCTTTTGTTGACGGTCCTGCCGCCGATAACGCCCTCGAGCTGCTCGTCTTTTAAGCCGTAGGCCTGCGCGGCGCGGCTCTTTCCCTCTTCCATGACGGCTCCTCTCGGCGGAATCCCGGCGTCGCGGCGCGCCGGCCAGTAAATACAGATCGCCTACTATATACCCGCGGCTAAAGTGTTTGAATCTTCAACTGCGAGAAAGGCGAGGGCCGTTATGGGCGAGAAAAGCGCGGAGCCGGGGGTGGCACAGCCCGCCTCTTTACCGAGAAGCGCCGAGCGCACGCGCGAGAAGATCTTCCTCGCGGCGCAGGCCATCGCGGCCGAGGAGGGCATCGAAGGGCTTACCACCAAGCGCGTCTGTGAGCGGGCAGGGGTCTCCAACGGCACCTTCTTCTACCACTTCAAGACCAAGGGCGCCCTTCTCAGCTATTTCTTGCAGGAGGGGTTTGACCGCTTCTACGAGGAGTATCGCGGGGAGCTTGACGTGAAGTCGGCCACCGATAACGCTGTTGAGCTGCGGGTTGTTGGCGGCTTCGTGCTCTATGCCCGCTACTGCCTGCAGACCGGTGTTGGCTTCATGCGCGCCTATTACGTGGGCTCCAATAAGGCGCTCGACGGCCGTCCCGAGGCGCTGGGCCGGCCGTTCCTCAACCAGCAGATGACCGATTGTGCCGCGACGCTGGCGCAGGTTTGCGACGAGCGCGCGCCCGAGGTGGCGCGCGGCTGCTGCACCGTGGTGAAGGGCTGCGTCTTCGAGTGGTGCGTCTCAAACGGCCAGCTTGACCTGGTTGAACACGTCAAGGAGATGCTTGCGGCCTACCTTGCAGGCGCCCTGGGGCGTTAATTCTCGCTGTGGCCGTCCAAGCCCTTGAAGGCGGAGTAGCCGTTGTCGGCCATGACGCAGGTGCCGTTCCAGCAGCTGGCCTCGGGCGATGCGGCCAGGTAGACCAGGTTGGCGACCTCGTCCGGTTCGACGATCTTGCCGCCCATGTGCAGCTTGCCGCCGACCTCGAGAATAGCGGGGTCGAGCATGCCGGTGTGGACCCAGCCGGGCGCCACCTCGACCACGCGAACGCCGTAGGGCGCCAGCTCGCGGGCCTCGGCCTTGGTGAGCAT
>CAVDTK010000152.1:3427-4883 GCA_963611755.1 Oscillibacter sp. ER4 | reverse complement strand
CACGAGCTTCGTCATCGCGCACCGCCTCTCGACCATCCGCAACGCCGACGTCATCTTGGTGCTGCGCGACGGCGACATCGTGGAGTCCGGCACCCACGAGGAGCTTCTCGCCCAGGGCGGCTTCTACGCGGACCTCTACAACTCGCAGTTCGACGAGGCCGCGGCGTAGGGGACGGCGAGCAAGACTGCCCCGCAGCACCCCGCGGCACGAAAAAGCGCCCGCGTCCTTTCCGAGAAACCCTCGGTCGGGACGCGGGCGCCTTGCTTTTTGGCGGGCGGTTGGGGCTTTTCGGCCGCGGGAACTTCTCGCCCCATCGGTCCTTCTCGCTAGTTCGAGATCCTGTGGTGCTGGACCCAGACGGAGCGGTCGATGGCCTTGAACTCGTAGCCGCGCGCCTTGTAGAACTCGATGATCTGCGGCAGCGCTTCGACCGTGGTGGTCTTGGTGGACGAGTCGTGGAAGAGGATCATCACGTTGGGCCAGCCCTCCACGCACGAGGCCTCGACGATAGTCTGCGTGGGCACGGTGTTGGCCGCGGCGTCGTTGGAGCTCACGTTCCAGTCGTAGTACTGGTAGCCGCGCGCCACGACCTCCTGCGAAAGCGTGGTCATGATGCCCGCGCAGTGGCTGGTAGAGACGGTGTTCGAAGAGCCGCCCGGGAAGCGGATGAGATAGGGCACGTAGCCGATCTGCTCCTTGACCACCTCGGAGACCTGGTTGAGGTCGTCGAAGTAGGACTCGACGGAGTCGTAGATCGAGTAGTCGTGGGTCATCGTGTGCATGCCGATGGCGTTGCCGCGGCGGTACGCGTCACCGATGGACGAGCGGTACTCGGGGTGGTAGCCGGTCACGAAGAAGGTCGCCTTGGCGCCATAGGAGTCAAGGATGTCGAGGATCTTCTCGGTGTTCTCGGACGGGCCGTCGTCGAAGGTCAGGTAGACGGTGTTGATGCCGTTGTTGTGCTCGGTGTTCCAGTCGGTCTGCTTGTTGGGGTCAAGCGCCAGCTCGGCCGCGCGCTCGTCGTCCGAGGGGACGGTCTGCTCGGTCGTGGCGGTATCGGTGGTGTTGGTCTCGGGCTCTGCCTCGGCCTCTTTGTCCTGGACCTCGGCGGTGTCCGAGGTGTTGTTGTCCTGGGACGCCGAGTCGTCGGCGGAGTTGTCTTGCGAGCTGGAAGACGGGGTGACGGCCTGGCCAGGCTCAGTGGTGAAGCCGTTGGTCATGACCGTGGCCACGGCGACGCCTCCGGTGGCGAGAAGGACAAGGGATAAGACGACTGCGGTCACAACGGTTCCGCGACCTGATTTTTCCATGGCTACCTGCTTTGTTTGATCTACGTTTGGGCCGGGCGCGGCGCGGGCGAGGGCCCGTTCGCGCTGCTCTGAAAATGCCCTTAAACCATAGCAGGTTTCGCCGAGAAATGACCGCGAGACTCGCGTTTCCGGCCATAATGCGACG
>CAVDTK010000152.1:0-3176 GCA_963611755.1 Oscillibacter sp. ER4 | reverse complement strand
AAAAAACGGGGCCGCCCGGATGGACGGCCCCGCGATCACGCGATGGCGAGAAACCCTAGGACAGCGCGATGCCGCCGAGCCAGCCGCAGCGGGCCGGAACGGTCTTGCTGTACATGGCCTGCCACGAGCTCAGGTCCGAGGACATGACCACGCCGCTGCGGCACTCGCGGACGGTGCCGTTGCCGATGTAGATGCCCACGTGGCCGTAGGTCGCGGCGGCCGAGCCGTAGGGCGCCGAAGCCGTGGCCACGATCATGCCGGGCTCGATGTTGTCGAAGGACAGGCCGCAGTAGTTCCAGTACATGTCGCAGGCGTTGCCCGAGAAGGAGCCGATGCCCGCGGCCGAGAAGACGCGGCTCACCCACGCGGCGCAGAAGCCCGAGCCGGTGGAGGCCACCTGGTAGGAGGCGGACTGCAGGGCAGCCAGCGAGCCGGACCCCACGACGGTGCTGCCGCTGTTGTTGCCGCTGCTGCTGCCGCCGGAGCTGCTGCCTCCGCTGTAGCTGCTGCCACCGTTGTTGCTGCTGTTGTTGCGGGCCGCGGCCGCGGCGGCCTCGGCGGCGGCCTTCTCGGCGGCGAGGCGCTCGGCCTCCTGCTGGGCAGCGAGAAGCTCGGCGTCGCGCTGCTCGATCAGGCTCTTGACCTCGGAGCTCAGGTTGTTGACCAGCTCCTGGGACTCGACCTGCTTGGCCTGGGCGGCGGCGACCTGCTGCTGCTGGGTAACCTGCAGGCTCTCGAGCTCGCTTTTCTGGCTCTCGAGCTCGTTCTTCTTGCTCTCGAGCTCGCTCTTCTGGCTCTCGAGCTCGCTCTTCAAGGTCTTGACCTCGGTGATGACGGCGTTATCGGCCTCGTTGACCTTATCGAGGTAGTAGATGCTGCTCGTGAGTTCCTCGAAGGTGGTCGCGGAAAGAATGAGGTCCAGCGCCGACTGCGCGCCGGACTTGTACGCGGAGCTCATGCGCTCGCCGAGACGGGCCTGCTTGGCCTCGACCTCGACCTGCTTCTGGTCGATCTCGGCCTGCTTGGACTCGATGTCGGCCTGGGTCTGCGCGATCTGGGCCGAGACGTCGGTCACCTTGCCCTGGGTCTCCGCGAGCTGGTTGGCCAGGGTCGCGTACTCGGCGGCGATGGCGTCGAGCTGCTCCTGGGCCTGGTCGTAGCTCAGCTGGGCGGCGTCGAGCTTCTCCTGCGTGGTGGTAGCCATGGTGACCGTGGGGATGGTCATGGCAAAAAGGCCGGTGCCCACAAGCAGTCGCAACGCGTCGCGACGGGTAACGGTTCTAGGTGTCAACCCGGCCTCGTCTGTGATGGACGTGCGGTTACGGGACATGCGTTCTCCTAGCAAAGTTAGGGTTCACGGTAAAACGTATCCGTCAATTGTACCCGCATTCCCCCAAGGCAACCAAATGCGCACACTCCCTAAAGGCCGCCGAACGGCCGCGGCTGCTTGTTGAGCGGCAGCGCAAGCCTCATATTTCGCGCGGCGGGCATCGCTTAGAATCGAGTCATCGACGTCGATCGCAGAGGAGAAACCCGTGAACGCATTGCTCAAGCTGTACCGCGCCGAGGGCTTCTCGGAAGGCGAGCGGGCCGTGGCCGCCTGGATCCTGCGCGACCCCGACGCCTTCGTGCGCGCGCCCGCCAAGTCCGTGGCCGCCTCCTGCAACGTGAGCCAGGCCACGGTCTATCGACTGTGCGCGAAGATGGAGACGTCCGGGATCGCCGAGCTCAAGGCATGCGTGGCGGCCGGCACCGCCGAGTGGATGCGCCTTCGCGCCTCGAACGTCGACGTGAACTTCCCCGTGTGCGAGAACGCAACGCCCGAGCAGATCGTCGAGTCCCTGCAGTCCGAGTACGAAAGCGTCGTCGCAGCTACGGCCGCGCTGCTCGACCCCGACGAGGTCTCGCGCTGCGCCGAGGCCATCTGCGCGGCCGCGCACGTGGACATCCACACGACGGCCGGCCACCTCTTCATGGCGCAGAACTTCCAGCTCCAGATGCGCGAGATCGGCATCGAGGTCAACGTCCCGAGAAGCGACCACGAGCGCTTTCTCTCCGTGGCCGCGAGCACGCCCGACCACCTGGCCATCGTCATCTCGTTCGGGGGCCACGGCTCGGAGATCCCGCAGACCATCCGCGGCCTTCACGGGCAGGGAACCCCGGTGCTTCTCATCTCATCGGACGAGAAGACCTGCATCGACGACCGCGCCGAGTATCGCCTGCGCATGCCCGCCGGCGAGAACTTCTCACATAAGGTGTCGGCCTTCTCCACGCGCCTGTCGCTGCTCTACCTGCTCGACGTGCTGTACACGGCCGTCTTCGCGCGCGACTTCAAGGCGAACCTTAAGTACAAGGTCGACCTCGCCGAGACGGGCGCGCGCTACTTCGGCCAGGGTAGCTGCCTGGGGCTGAACTAAGCGCCGGCGAGGCGCGCGCCGCGCCGGGCGCCCAGTCCTTGATGAGAAGAACTTCTCAGCGCGAGGGGTGCCTGCGGGTGGGTGCGCGACAACAATCGCCGAAGCTGGCGACGCGCGGTTAAGAGGCTCTTT
The DNA here is from genome assembly GCA_963611755.1 of Oscillibacter sp. ER4. GTDB lineage: Bacteria > Actinomycetota > Coriobacteriia > Coriobacteriales > Atopobiaceae > Paratractidigestivibacter. The sequence goes on along the minus strand of CAVDTK010000152.1, from coordinate 627 downwards.
CTGTCGGTATCTATTTAAACGAAGCCAAGGTAAACCGACGAAAGGAGCTTCTCATGACCAGCAAGTCCGCAACCCTTAACACCAGCGCCGGCGCCGATCTTGCCCCCGTGATCGCCTATTGGTCGGGCGACCTCAAGGCCGAGGCCCGCGCCTGCGAGATGGCGGCCGAGCGCAACGTGCAGCTGCTGCCGCTCGACACGCGCGTGCCGTACTCCTTGCCCGAGCGGCTCAACCGGTCGAGGATCAACTTCGAGGTGACGAGCGGCTGCTCGCCCGAGCTGGACGCCGCCACGGCCGCCCGCGCCGAGCGCGTGCTCGCGTCCGGCCGCGAGGTCATCGCGGTGAGCAGCGACTACCAGGGCGGCATTGCCCCGGCCGTCTCGACGTTCCTCTCCATGGCGGGCTCCGACGACCGCGTCCGCCTCGTCGCGTAGAGCTTCTCGCCTGCAAAATTCAGGGTTGTCTGATACACCAGGGCCTTCTCGCCTGCAAAACGCGGGGTTGTCTGATACCCGTGCGCCCTTCTCCTTTCAAAATCAGGGGTTGTCTGATGCTACAGGGCTCCCCGTCTTTCAAATCCAGGACTTGTCTGATTCCGAATCATCAGACAAGTCCCCAAATTGAAAG
>CAVDTK010000151.1:0-4893 GCA_963611755.1 Oscillibacter sp. ER4 | reverse complement strand
AGACGACCGCTCCTACCCGCGCTTTTTGGGTACCATGTTGCCTGTCTGCAAATTAGAGAAGGGAAACTCCCATGGCCAATAATCCCGTCAAGATCGTGATGCTCACCGGCTACCTGGGCGCCGGCAAGACCACGCTGCTCAACCACATCCTGCAAAACGACGGCGGCATCCGCGCGGCCGTCATCGTCAACGACATCGGCGAGGTCAACGTCGACGCCAACCTCATCGCCGACGGCGGCTACACCCAGGCAGACGACATCATTCCTCTAACCAACGGCTGCATCTGCTGCACCCTGGCCGACGACCTGGCCAACCAGCTGTCCTCCATCGCCGACTCCGGCAAGTTCGACTACATCATCATCGAGGCCTCCGGCATCTGCGAGCCCGTGCCCATCGCCTACACCATCAGCGCCTTCTGCGACCAGGAGAAGGTCGGCGGCGAGCCCAAGCTCGCGCTCGACAACATCGTCGCCGTGGTCGACTGCGCCCGCATGTACGACGAGTTCAACGGCGGCCGCGCGCTGCTCGCCGAGGACATCGACGAGGACGACATCGAGAGCCTGCTCATCCAGCAGATCGAGTTCTGCTCCACCCTCATCCTCAACAAGACCGACACCGTCACGCCCGAGCAGCTGGCCGAGCTCAAGGCCATCGTGCGCAGCCTCCAGAAGGAGGCCGTGATCGTCGAGGCCGAGCAGGGCAACGTCGACCTGGCCGAGCTTCTCGACACCGGCCGCTTCGACTTCATGAGCGCCTACAACTCCGCCGCCTGGATCGAGGCCATGGAGCACCCCGAGGAGCACGACGACCCCGAGGTCCTGGAGTACGACATCCAGACCTTCGTCTACCACCGCCGCCAGCCCTTCGACGCCGCCGCCTTCCAGCGCTACGTCGAGTACCACTGGCCCGACGAGGTCGTGCGCGCCAAGGGCATCCTGTGGTCGACCGCCAACCCCGACATGTGCTACCTCTTTGAGCAGGCCGGCCACCAGATGCGCCTGTCCGAGAACGGCCTCTTCGTCGACTCCGCGCCCGAGGACGAGAAGAAGCAGATCCTTGCCGAGACGCCCGAGATCCTGAACACCTGGGACCCCGAGGTGGGCGACCGTGAGACCAAGCTCTGCATCATCGGCCGCCACATGGACCGCGACAAGATCGAGGCCCAGCTCGACCAGCTCCTTACCACCTGGACCCGCGCGTAGCGCGCCCGGCCCGTTAACGCAACGCACCCATGACAGCTGCCCGCAGCGAGAAGAACGCCAGCTCAGCCGCCCACCCGGCGGCAAAGGCCGCGCCCCACATGGTGCCCGCGCCCACGTCCAACCGCGTGTGCGCCGGCGCCGGGCACGACTGCGCGTTCTCCCGCGCGGGCAGCTCCTGCATGGACAACATCCGCCTCTTCGCCGACCTGCCCGTCGACGCAAAGCGCGAGCTTCTCGCCTGCTCAAGGCACTCGAAGCACGCCCAGGGCTCGATCCTTGTCCACGAGGGCGACCCCATCGAGTCGATCCTTATCGTGCGCTCGGGCCGCATCAAGACCTTCCGAGGCAGCGCCGGCGGCGAGGAGTACGTGCTGGACGTCCTGCACAACGGCCAGGCCCTGTGGCACGGCATGTTCCTGGAGGACCACACCTACCGCTACTCGGTCGAGTGCCTGACGCCGGTGCAGCTGTGCCGCATCCACCGCGCGGACTTCGAGTCCCTGCTCTCCAACCACCCCGACGTGGCGCTGGGCCTTATCCGCATGGTCACGACCGAGCTCGACGACGCGGAGGAGAAGATCATGATGCTCTCCATCCGCGACCCGCGCCAGCGCCTGGCCGAGTACCTGCTTATCCGCGACCGGCGCTGCGCCGGCCCCGAGATCCACTTGAAGCTCGAGGACATCGCCGCCTCGGTGGGCCTGCGCCCCGAGACCGTGAGCCGCAACATCGCCCGTTTTGTGAGGGAAGGCCTGGTCAAGCGCACCGGGCGCGGCCGTTTGCTGGTGATCGACCGAGAAGGCCTCAAGGCCGTCACCCAGATGCACGAGTAGGCGCGCGCCGCCCGCCTGCGTCGCCCAACCGGGCGCCCTGCGGCTAACCGTTCACCCAACGGCACCTCACCGCCGCTCACCCTGCCGTTCAGCGGTCTTCTCGCCGCCCAAAGACCTGCTCAGGCGCAAAAAATACCGTCCGCCCGCCAAAACCTACCGCTTGCCGACAGCCGTCCGGTGTTTCCGTACAATTTCGAAGTTACTTGATTCTGGTCAAGGAACGACCTTTCCAAAGTACTAAATTAGCTTTGTCAGAACGCAAGGCGACGCAACACTGGGGAGGGTGCGCATGGTCGGAATGGTTCATTCGGTGGAGTCCTTTGGCTCGGCTGATGGCCCCGGCGTTCGCTACATCGTCTTCCTGCAGGGCTGCCCCATGCGCTGCCGCTACTGCCACAACCCCGATACCTGGAAAACCGAGGGCGGCGAGGCCAAGACGGCCGCCGAGCTTCTCGACCAGGCCCTGCGTTACCGCAGCTACTGGGGCACGGACGGCGGCATCACCGTCAGCGGCGGCGAGGCCTTGATGCAACTCGATTTTCTCGTCGAGCTCTTTACCCTGGCGCACGAGCGCGGCGTCAACACCTGCCTCGACACCTCTCTTGCGCCCTTCTCGCCCGACGACCCCGCCTGGATGGCCAAGTTCGACCAGCTCATCGACGTGTGCGACCTCATGATGGTCGACATCAAGCACATCGACGCGGCCGAGCACAAGAAGCTCACCGGGCGCGACAACGCCAACATCCTGGCGGGCCTCACCTACCTCTCGGATCACGGCCAGGCCATGTGGATTCGCCAGGTCCTGGTCCCGGGCATCACCGATAACGACACCTTCCTGCGCCGCACGCGCGAGTTCATCGCAAGCCTCAAGACCGTGCAGCGCATCGAGGTTCTCCCCTACCACACGCTGGGCATCTTCAAGTGGGACGAGCTTGGTATCCCCTATTCGCTGCGCGATACCAACCCGCCCTCGCAAGAGCGCGTGGACAACGCTTTGGCGATTCTTCGCGGCGAGAAATAGCCGCGGGTCGATATAGATAACAGCGCCGGGAATATTCGCGCCCGGCGCGAACGTAAAGGAGGAAACATGCAGCTTCGCGAAGAGTGGAACGGCTTCGAGGGTGGCCACTGGGTCGACGACATCAACGTCCGCGACTTCATCCAGCACAACTACACCACCTACGACGGCGACGAGTCCTTCCTCGCCGGCCCCACCGAGGCCACCGATGCCCTTTGGGGTAAGGTCCAGGAGCTCCAGGCCGCCGAGCGCGCCAACAACGGCGTCCTCGAGTGCGAGACCGAGATCGTCTCTGGCCTGACCGCCTACGGCCCCGGCTACATCGGCGAGGACACCAAGGACCTCGAGAAGGTCGTCGGCCTCCAGACCGACAAGCCCCTCAAGCGCGCCTTCATGCCCTACGGCGGCATCAAGATGGCCCAGCAGGCTGCCGAGAACTACGGCTTCCACGTGAACGACAAGTACACGCAGATCTTCAACGAGTATCACAAGACCCACAACCAGGGCGTCTTTGATGCTTACAACGCCGAGATGCGCGCTGCTCGCCACTCCCACGTCATCACCGGCCTGCCCGACACCTACGGCCGCGGCCGCATCGTCGGCGACTACCGTCGTGTCGCCCTCTACGGCATCGACCGCCTGATCGCCGGCAAGAAGCAGGACCTCGAGAACTGCGGCGACCGCACCATGACCGACGCCGTCATCCGTCAGCGCGAGGAGCTCTCCGACCAGATCCGTGCTCTCCAGGGCATGAAGAAGATGGCCGAGATCTACGGCTACGACATCTCCAAGCCGGCCACCAACGCCCACGAGGCCGTGCAGTGGCTCTACTTCGGCTACCTGGCCGCCATCAAGACCCAGAACGGCGCCGCCATGTCCGTGGGCCGCGTCTCCACCTTCCTTGATATCTACATCCAGCGCGACCTCGAGGCCGGCAAGATCACCGAGTCCGAGGCCCAGGAGCTCATCGACCACCTGGTCCTGAAGCTGCGCATGGTCAAGTTCGCCCGTATCCCCTCCTACCAGGCGCTCTTCTCCGGCGACCCGGTGTGGGCCACCCTTGAGGTCGCTGGCCTTGGCCAGGACGGCCGCTCGCTGGTCACCAAGACCGACTACCGCTTCCTGCACACCCTCGAGAACATGGGCCCCGCTCCCGAGCCTAACCTGACCGTTCTCTACAGCAAGCGCCTGCAGGACAACTTCCGCAAGTACGCCGCCAAGATCTCCGTCACCACCTCCTCGATCCAGTACGAGAACGACGACGTCATGCGTCCGGTCTGGGGCGACGACTACAGCATCTGCTGCTGCGTGTCCGCTACCGAGACGGGCAAGGAGATGCAGTTCTTTGGCGCCCGCGCCAACCTGGCCAAGTGCCTGAACTACGCCATCAACGGCGGCAAGGACGAGAAGTTCATGGACAAGCAGGGCAACCACATGCAGGTCGGCCCCGAGTACTCGCCCATCACTTCCGAGTACCTTGAGTACGACGAGGTCATGCACAAGTTCGACCTCATGATGGACTGGCTGGCCGAGCTGTACGTCAACATCTTGAACCTCATCCAGTACATGCACGACAAGTACTACTATGAGGCCGCCGAGATGGCCCTTATCGACACCAACGTCCGCCGCACCTTCGCGACCGGCATCGCTGGCTTCTCTCACGTCGTCGACTCCCTGTGCGCCATCAAGTACGCCAAGGTCAAGACCATCCGTGACGAGCAGGGCGTTGTCGTCGACTACGAGGTCGAGGGCGACTTCCCGAAGTACGGCAACGACGACGACCGCGCCGACGACATCGCCGTCTGGCTGCTCAAGGCGTTCATGGCCAAGATCGCCAAGC
>CAVDTK010000150.1:0-4935 GCA_963611755.1 Oscillibacter sp. ER4 | reverse complement strand
GTGCTGTTGGCCGTAAGGTACAGCAGGTGGTGCAGGGCCTCGCGCGCATAGTGGTAGTCGGCCGTGTTGGTCTTGTCGAACTTCCACATGCCCATGGAAGAGGCCTGGTCAAGATAGGTGAGCTTGGTGTCGCCGCCGGCTCGGATCATCTGGGCCGCGTCCATGAAGACGCCCGTGTTGGCGTTGTCGGTGATGATCCAGCCGTCGAAGCCCCACTCGTTGCGGACGATGCTTGTCAACAGGTTGTAGGAGCCGCCGGTCCAGGTGGCGCCGATGCGGTTGAAGCCGGTCATGATGCCCTGGCAGGCGCGGATGGTGGTCGTGGCGTTCTTCAAGGTGCCGTCCGCGGTCTTCTCGACGTAGTTGAGCTCGACGTCGCCGGCCTTCATGCACATCTCGAAGGGCTTGAGGTAGATCTCGCGCGCGGCCTGCTCGTTGACCCAGGTCGCGATGGAGTACTGGCCCTCGCGGTCGCCACGGTGGTTCTCCTGGTCGTTGAAGGCGAAGTGCTTGATGGTCGCGAAGAGGCCCTTCTCGGCGGCGCCGTAGATCTGCAGCGACGCGGTCTTGCCGGAAAGGAAGGCGTCCTCTGAGTAGTACTCGCCGTTACGGCCCGAGAAGGGCGTGCGGTGGATGTTCATCGAGGGCGCGTACCAGTTGGTTGCGCCTCCGAGCAGGGCTTCGTTGCCGATCATCTGCCCGTACTGCAGCGCCAGGTCCTGGTTGTAGGTCTGCGCCAGCATGAGCGGGCCGCAGAAGGTGTAGCCCGTGCCGCCGTAGATGAGGCCGGCCGCGGTGTCGGCGTCGATGTTGAACGGCTTGCTAACGGAGTCAAGGTGCTCGGTGCCGTAGCCGCCGCGGGCGATGGACAGGTCGTAGTCCTCGGGGGTCAGCTCGTCGAGAAGGTCGCCCCACTTGGGGTCGTCGTAGGACAGGCCGCGCATGTCGGCCAGGGTGAGGCCGTTCTGGGCACCGAAGACCGGCTCGGCCGTGAGCGTGGAGTCGTCCGTGGGGTTGCCGGAGTCGGTGGAGTCCAGCTTGGCGAGAAGCTCGCTGCTGGCCGTCTTGGTGTAGAGAAGCGAGGCAGGCTTGCCGTCGATGGTGCCGTTGATCTCGTTGCCCCAGGCAGAGACCGTGCCCTCAAGCGGCGTGCCGTCGTGGGCGGGGAAGGTGCCCTCCCAGTCGGCGCGAGTGAGCTGCGTGCCGTCGAGGGCGGCGTCCGCAAGCTGGTTCTGGATCTTCTCGCCGCTGTAGTCGTCGGTCGCGTAGGTGGTGGTGTCCACCTGTGTGTTGGCCGGGACGTAGGTGGCGACCAGGGATGCATCGCCGGTGCCGGCGGTCGCGGCGGCGCCCTTGGCGGCCAAGACGTTGTTGGCGGCGGCGTGGGCGTTGGCCGCGGCGGTCACGTAGTAGGTGCCCGCGTCCAGGATGTAGGTACCGGCGCCGTTGGCATCATAGGCCTTGAGCTCGGATTCGTTGAACGTGACGGTCACGGTCTGGGACTCGCTGGGCTCAAGGAGCTTGGTCTTGGCGTAGCCCACGAGCTGCACCGCGCTCTTCTCGACGCCGTTTGCCTTGTCGTAGTCGGTGTAGGGCGACTGAGCATAGAGCTCCACGACGTCCTTGCCGGCCACGTCGCCGGTGTTGGTCACGGTCACGGTTGCCGTGCAGTCCTTGCCGGACCACGCGGTCGTAAAGCCCGACCAGGCGAAGCTGGTGTAGGACAGGCCGTAGCCAAAGGGATAGACGACCTGCTCGTCATAGGAGTAGTCGCCGGCGTTGCCCTGGCCGAGAACCGCGTCCTCATAGCGGGTCTCGTAGTACTTGTAGCCCACGTAGATGCCCTCGGCGTAGCTCACGTAGTTGTACTTGGTGAGGTTGCCGTCGGCGTCGGTGTACTGGTAGTCGCCGAAGTTCTGCGCGGCCGGCGAGCTCAGGGCGTCGGCGGCGAAGGTGTCGACGGTGCGACCGGAGGGGTTGACGTCGCCCGCCAGGATACCGGCCAGCGAGTCCATGCCGTCGGTGCCGGTCGAGGGCACGAGCAGGACGGACTTGATGTTGGGGAACTGGGCCAGCCAGTCGAGCTCGACCACGACGGCGGAGTTCACGATCACGATGCCGTTGTCGAAGTTGTCGTTGATGTAGCTCAGGATCTCGAGCTCGGTGGAATCAGGCTCGAGGTAGTTCTTGGTCTTGTCCTCGTCCTTGGAGGCATGGTTGTACATGGAGCGCGGCGCGTCGCGGCCCTCGCCGGCCACGCGCTTCATGACAAAGACGGGCGTGGTACCTGCGGTGGAGTCCAGCACGCCGGCGTCTTGCATGACGGACAGGGGGCACTCGTTGAGCGAGAAGTCCTCATCGTCGCCAAAGCTCACGGAGCCGGCGCCCTGCACGTAGTCCTTGCCGGCGCCGGTGGCGTAGAACTCCTGGAGCGACGTGTTGGCCGAAAGACCGTGCGCGGCCAGGGCGTTGTTCAACCCGTCGCTGGTATACGAGGTGCCGGTGACCGCAGAGAGCATCGACTGGGAGCTGCCGAGGCTGCGGGAGTTGATGCTGAAGAAGCTCAGGGTAGTGCCCGAGGCCAGGGGCAGGCCGGCGTCGTTGTTCTGGACCATGACGACGCCCTCGGCGGCGAGCTGCTGGTCCAGGGCCTTCTCGGCGTCCTTGATGGTCTCGGTGGTGTAGTCGGCCTTGTTGTACTGCAGGTCAAGGCCGTCGGTGTTGACGGCGGAGTTGTCCCAGGTCTGGCTGATACCGCCGAGCAGGGAATTTGCCATACGGTCATAGCTGGGCAGGACGGTGTTGACCGCCGCCATCAGGACCACCAGCACCAGGGCCACGGCAATCTTGACGATGCTCTTGATCACCCGCCCTACCTTGCGGGCCGTGCTTACCTGTCGTGCCATTCTCTTTCCTCTCTCTTCCTGTTTGGCAGGCCGCGCGACCTGCCACTCGTACAGCTTCAGGGTAGGTTCAGCGGCCGCGGCCGGGCGGCCCGTGACAGAATCGGTTATGGTTGGTGACGTTATCCGTCGATCGCGCGAAGGAGGCCGCCGTGGCGCTCTACCGAGTCCTTATCGTCGAGGACACCCCGGCCGAGGCCGAACTTCTCGCCAACTACCTGGGCAGATATGCCGCCGAGCGCACAAGCGCCGAGAAGTCCGTGGACTTTGCCGTGACCACCCTGGCCTCTGCCCTGGAGTTTATCAACTCGGGCCGCGCGGCCGACCTGGTGCTCATGGACATCGACATGCCCGGCGTCAACGGCATGGAGGCCGCCGAGATCTTTCGAGGCTACGACACGCAGACGCCGCTCATTTTTGTGACCAACCTGGCGCAGTACGCCGTGCGCGGCTACGCGGTCGACGCGCTGGACTTCATCGTGAAGCCCGTGAGCTACCCCGATTTCTCCATGCGGATGGACCGCGCCCTTCGCATCATGGAGAGAAGCCACGCGGCCACGATCGCGCTCCCCACCGCCTGTGGCCTGCGCGTTGTTTCTCAGCAGGAGGTGCTTTACGTGGACCTGCTGCGCCACGACGTGCAGTACCACCTGGCCGACGGCTCGGTTTTGGCCGAGCGCGGCAGCATCAAGGCGGCGGCCGAGAAGCTCGACGCGTCGCTGTTCGTGCGGGTCTCTTCCGGCTGCCTGGTCAACATGGGGCAGGTCGAGCGCATTGGGCAGGGCGGCGTGACCGTGGCCGGCGGGACCGAGCTGTTCTTTAGCCGCTCGCAGCGCAAGCACGCCCTGGAGAGCCTGGCCAACTTTGTGGGAAGAAGCCTCTAGATGACGTATCTGCAGGTAGACGCCTCGTTTTTGGGTGGGCGGCTTCCCACGCTGACCCTTACCATGCTGCAGATCGCCTTTGCGGTGGGGATGTTTGCCTGGCGGCTGGAGCGCCGGGAGCGCTTTGGCCTGCGGCTGCTCGCGGCGGCGCTGGTGCCTGGGCTCTTTGCGCTGGGGTTTTGGAGCGTCTGGGGCTTGCTGTTCAACGGGGCGGGCGACATCGCGGAGTCGACGGCGTTTTGGGCGAGCATCGCCAGCCAGATCGTGTTCTTCTCGCTGGTCATCGGGTATTTTTCGTGGGTCGTCACGTTCCTGTTCGAGGCGAGCCCGTGGACCGCGCTGTTTTGCTGCACCGCCGGATACGCCGTGCAGAACTTTGCCTCGGGCCTGCTTGAGCTGCTGTGGACCCTGCAGGTGGGGACCGGCGTGGAGCTCACGGCCGCGATGGACGTGGGGCGGATCCCGGCCAACGCGCTGTGCAGTGCGGCGGTCTATGTGCCCTTCTACCTGCTGGTTGTTCGACGTCTTTCTCGCCGAGGGCTTGAGGAGATCCACGAGCCGGCGCTTCTGGCCGTCATGGTTGTGGTGGCGTTTGGGATCATCGGGTTCGACCTTGTCATCAAGAATTTAACCAGATCCGCGGGCGTCGCCATATATATGGTGGTCTCGCTTCGCTGTGTGCATGGGCTTATGTGCGCCATGACCTACGCGCTTGAGTACGAGCTGCTAGTCAGCCGCCACCTGCGCGAGGAGGCGGCCACCACCGAGCGCGTGCTGGCCGAGCGCGAGCGGCAGTACGAGGCCAGCCGCCAGAACATCGAGGCCATCAACATCAAGTGCCATGACATCCGGCACCAGATCAGGCAGCTGCAGGCGGCGGACGGGCAGGTCATCGACCCTGCGGCGCTGCGCGACATCGCGCGCGAGGTCGACGTGTACGATTCTTCCGTCCATACGCAAAACGACGCGCTGGACACGATCTTGACCGAGAAACGCCTGGTATGTGCACGTGAGCACATCACGCTTTCCGTGGTGGCCGACGGCGAGGCGCTGGGGTTCATGAGCGCGGCCGAGATCTACTCGTTCTTTGGGAACGCGCTGGACAACGCCATCGAGGCCGTGCGGCAGATCGACGACGCGGGGGCGCG
>CAVDTK010000149.1:0-4985 GCA_963611755.1 Oscillibacter sp. ER4 | reverse complement strand
CCAGGCGCTCGGCCTTGGCGAGGGCCTCGTCGAAGGTCTTGGCCTTGTACATGCCGAGGACCGGGGAAAGCTTCTCGTGCGCCATGGCCTCGGAGGGCTCGACGGAGGTGGCCTCGCCGATCAGGATCTTGGTGGCGCGAGGAACCTCGACGCCGGCGATCTGGGCGATGGTGTAGGCGGACTGGCCGACGATCTTGGCGTTGACGGAGCCGTTGATGATGACGGTCTCGCGGACCTTGTCGAGCTCGGCGCCCTTCAGGAAATAGCAGCCGCGGGCCTTGAACTCGGCCTTGACGGCGTCGTAGACGTCCTCGAGCACGGTCACGGACTGCTCGGAGGCGCAGATCATGCCGTTGTCGAAGGTCTTGGAGTGGATGATCGAGTTGACCGCGAGCTTGATGTCAGCGGTGGAGTCGATGATGACCGGGGTGTTGCCCGGGCCGACGCCCAGGGCGGGGGTGCCGGAGGAGTACGCGGCGTTGACCATGCCCGGGCCACCGGTGGCCAGGATGATGTCGGCGTCGCGCATCAGGGTGTTGGTGAGCTCGAGGGAGGGAACGTCGATCCAGTCGATGATGCCCTTGGGGGCGCCGGCGGCCTCGGCGGCCTCGCGCACGATGCGGGCGGCCTCGGCGGTACAGGCCTTGGCGCGGGGGTGCGGCGAGATGAGAATGGCGTTGCGGGTCTTAAGGGCGATGAGGCACTTGAAGATCGCGGTAGAGGTGGGGTTGGTGGTGGGGATGACGGCAGCCACGATGCCCATGGGCTCGGCGACCTTCTTGTAGCCGAACGCAGGGTCGTCCTCGACCACGCCGCAGGTCTTCATGTCCTTGTACTTGTTATAGATGTACTCGGCGGCATAGTGGTTCTTGATGACCTTGTCCTCCACGATGCCCATGCCCGTCTCCTCGACGGCCATCTTGGCCAGCGGGATGCGCTGCTTGTTGGCAGCCATCGCGGCCTCGTAGAAGATCTTGTCGACCTGCTCCTGGGAGAACTTGGCGAACTCCGCCTGGGCGGCGCGCATCTCCTTGAGCCTCTCCTCAAGCGCCTCTACGCTGTCGATGGTGGTGTTCTGGACTTTCTTTGCCATACGTACCTCCAATTTTATCTAGGCTGCGCCATCCCCCTTCAGGTGGCTGCAGTCAAAACACGGATTAGGTGATGACAACGACTTGAGTATAGCATGCAACACGGATGAAACAGGCGGAAATTAATACCACTTATGCCAGCTGGTATTAATTTCCGCCCAGAAAAGGGCCAGTTGGCAGAAGATCAGGGGCTGGTAATGAACCAGTTAGGGTTCCACTGGTACCTACGAGAGAACGCTCAGGACCCAATCGAGGTCGTCGGTCGTCTTCATCTTGGCGAGAACCTCCTCGTCCTCGAGGATGCGGCAGATGTTGGCGAGCACCTCGAGGTGCTCCTCCCCCTTGCCGGCGATGCCGAAGACCAGCTCGGTGCGCTCGCCGTCATAGTCGACGCCGTCGGGGTACTGCATGAGGACCACGCCGGTCTTCTCGACGGATTCCTTGGCCTCGTTGGTGCCGTGCGGGATCGCGATGCCCATGCCGATATACACGCTGGTCAGGCGGTCGCGCTCGACCATGGCGTCGACGTAGGGGGCCTTCACGTAGCCGCGCTCGACGAGAAGCGCGCCGGCGTCGCGGATGGAATCCTCGCGCCCCACCGTGGAGCAGCCCAGGCGGATATCGTCGCGGGAGATCGAGATGGAGGGCTTGGCCTCTTCGCGCACGGGCTCGGGCGCGGGGGTCGTCTCCATAAGGCCGGAGGCGTGCGAGAGGGTCGTGAGCGCGTCGTAGAGCGAGTCGAGGGCGGGGTCGTCCAGGAAGTTCTCGATGGTCACGATCTGGGCGTTCGGGGCGCTCTTGCGCGCACGCTCGGACAAGACGCGCTGGCAGACCACGATGTCGGCATCTGCGGGAACGGTGTCGACGCTCGAGTGCTTGACGGTGAGGTCGGGACGCTCGGCCTTCACGCGGTTGCGGAAGCGGGTGGCGCCCATGGCCGAGGAACCCATGCCGGCGTCGCAGGCAAAGACCACGAGGCCGTTCTTGGTGTCGGAGACCACGGCGGCCTCTGCGGCGCCCTTCATCTCGCGCATCTTCTCGCTCGCGGAGTCGAGGTCGGCGGCGTGCGCGGCGCGCACGATCGGGGAAGCGACGACAAACGAGACGCCGGTCGCCAGGGCGACGCCGATGATGACCTGGACCATGCAGTCGGCAGGCGCCATCGAGAGAACGGCGATGATGGAACCCGGGGAGGCGGCGGAAGTGAGGCCGCAGCCCGTGAAGGAGAACCACGCGATGGCGGCGGCATTGCCCAGGATCGGTGCGACGATGACCTTGGGGTTCATGAGCACGTACGGGAAGTAGATCTCGTGGATGCCGCCGAGGAAGTGGATGATCACGGCGCCGGGCGCGGACTGGCGGGTCTTGGCGTCCTTGCAGAAGAAGCAGTACGCGAGAAGCACGCCGAGGCCGGGGCCGGGGTTGGCCTCGAGCAGGTACATGATCGAGTGGCCGGTCTCCTGGGCCTGGGTGATGCCGATCGGGGTAAAGATGCCGTGGTTGATGGCGTTGTTGAGGAAAAGCACCTTGGCCGGCTCGATGAAGATGGCGAGAAGCGGCATCAAGCTGTACTGCACGAGGAACGAGACCCCGCCCATAAGGACGGCGAGGATGCCGTTCATGACAGGCCCGATGACCAGGTAGCCGAGCATGGCCAAAAGCATGCCGAGAATACCCACGGAGAAATTGTCGATGAGCATCTCGAAGCCGGCGGGTGTGTGTCCGTCCATGAGCTCGTCGAACTTCTTGATGAGCCAGCCGGAGGCCGGGCCCATGACCATGGCGCCCATGAGCATCGTGGTGTCCGGGGCGCCCGCGATGCAGCCGATGACGGCGATGGCGCCGACGATGCGGCCGCGGTCCGCGCCCACGAGGTAGCCTCCCTGGGCAGCGATCAGCACGGGAATCAGGTACGTGAGCATCGGGCCTGCGACGCTCGCGAACCCCTCATTGGGGATCCAGCCCGTGGGAATGAAGAGCGCGGTGAGAAAACCCCAAGCGATGAAGGCGCCGATGTTGGGCATCACCATTCCGCTCAGGAACTTGCCGAACCGAGAGAGACCGTCTCGAACTGATGACATGGCCTTTCCCTTTCTAAACCAGTTCGCCGACTCGCGGCGAATCCTCTCCTTTACTAGTATGCGCCGATGGCGCGTGTGACTTTCGCTTCGCCGACACGAACAATACTGGCTTTCTTTTTAAAAGTCGTGCAAATGGGCCGATTGCCCGATGAACGGTAGGCTACGACCGGTGGGCGGCTGATATGGGCTATATTTTCGAAAGTCAAAATACTTTCTTGACAACAATTTTGGCTGCGGTACTATCGGTGTTGACTTTCGCCGCAACAACTATTCGATGTCGTCACGAAAGGAGAAGAGATGCTGCACACGGTTACGCTCAACCCGGCGCTCGACAAGACGGCGACCATCCCCGGTTTTACCGTCGACGCCGTGAACCGGATCTCAGAGCTCCGGGAGGACCCGGGCGGCAAGGGCATCAACGTGAGCAAGGTCGCCTTGAAGCTTGGGACTAAGTCGCTCGCGCACGTGCTTCTCGCCGGCCAGACGGGAAAGAAGATCGAGCTTTCGCTCGACCAGATGGGTATCCAGACCCGCACGCACATGCTCGAGGGCGAGACAAGGACGAACCTCAAGATCGTCGATCCCCAGAACAAGACGAACACCGACGTGAACGAGCCCGGCCCCACCGTGACGGGCGCCGACCTGGCGGCCTTCGCGAGGTCCTTGTCCGCCGAGGTCTCAAAGGGAGACGTCGTGGTCATCGCGGGGAGCCTTCCCAAGGGCGCCGACCCCAACACCTACGCGCTGCTCGTCTCGGCGCTGAGGTCACTGGGCGCGAAGGTGTTCCTCGACGCCGACGGCGAGCCCCTAAAGGTCGCGCTTAAGGCCCGTCCCTGGCTCATCAAGCCCAACGACCACGAGCTCGCAGGCCTTGTGGGGCACGACCTCAACGGTATCGATGATATCAAGCAGGCCGCAAAAGAGCTGGTGAACAGCGGTATCGAGCGTGTTGTTGTCTCCATGGGAGGCGACGGGGCCCTCTTTGTGACGGCAGACGCGGTGCTTCTCGCCCACGCGCCTAAGGTCAAGGTGGGCTCCACGGTAGGCGCCGGCGACTCGGTGGTCGCCGCGCTCGCCCACGCAGAGCTCGCCGGGATGGCCCTCGAAGAGGCCGCCCGCCTGGCCGTGGCCACGGGTTCGGCCAACGTCATGTGCTCCGGCACGCAGGCGGCTGAGCGCAAGGTCATCGAGTCTCTTCTCCCCCAGGTCTCAATCGAGACGCTTTCCTAACGACACCGATAAACGGCAACACCCAAACGAAAGGAACTAACATGAAGGCAAAGGCAGTACGTCTCCACGCGGCCAACGACCTGCGCATGGAGGACTTCGAGCTTCCCCAGATCGCCGACGACGAGGTCCTGGTCAAGGTCGTCTCGGACTCCATCTGCATGTCCACCTACAAGTGCGCGACCCTGGGCACCGACCACAAGCGCGTCCACCCCGACGTGGCCGAGCACCCCGCCATCATGGGCCATGAGTTCGCCGGCGACATCGTCGAGGTGGGCTCCAAGTGGGCCGACCGCTTCAAGCCGGGCATGAAGTTCACCATCCAGCCCGCCTTGAACTACAAGGGCACCATGTGGAGCCCCGGCTACTCCTACGAGTTCTGCGGCGGCGACGCCACCTACTGCATCCTGCCCGCCGAGGTCATGGAGTGCGACTGCCTGCTCGAGTACACCGGCGAGGCCTACTACCAGGCGTCTCTTGCCGAGCCCATGAGCTGCTCGATCGGCGCCTTCCACGCCGCCTACCACACCCAGATGGGCGTCTACACCCACGAGATGGGCATCCGCGAGGGCGGCAAGCTCGCCAT
>CAVDTK010000148.1:0-5085 GCA_963611755.1 Oscillibacter sp. ER4 | reverse complement strand
TTCGGAAAAACGAAAGTCGCGTTTGTGTGGCATTTAATTCGGCTTGGGCGAGTAGACCAGCACACCGCGCAAGCGTTTGCGCAGGTAGATTGACCGTTGCTTTTCAAGCTACTCGGCGGCTTTGAATTTAATACCACACAAACGCGACTTTGGGCGTGCGGGGGCCGAGAAGGGCTCGCATTGCTCTATAGTCTTGCCGTAAAACAACGACGAAGGCGAGAAACCCACGTGACCAGCAAGAAGCGATCGGCCAAGGCGGCCCAGCGGCAGGCGTTCGAGGCCCAGCTCGGCGACGAGCTTGGCTCGACCTTTGCCCGCGAGGCCGCCCGGCGAGAAGAACACCTGCGCTACAAGGCCTGCGACCGCAAGAAGCGCTACCCCACCCGCGCCGAGGCCGAGGAGGCCATCCGCTCCTGTCGCCGCCACGGCTCGCCCGACCTGCACTGCTACGAGTGCGACTACTGCGGCGGCTGGCACCTCACGCACAAGCCCGCCCGCTAGGCCAATATTGACAACACGTTGATTATTGCGCCGCCGTCCTGCCTGGCGGACAATGCAATTACAGCAACCCGCTCAAGAAAAGGGGTACCTACCATGGCTGACGAGAAGATCAAGAACCTCACCGACGAGCAGCTCGAGAACGTGGACGGCGGCGTCATCTTCCACCGTGACAAGGAGACCAAGGACCAGATCACGGACGGCCAGGAGGTCTCTGCCACCAACGTGTCGCTTAACCGCCCTCGCTTCATCCAGCCGAACCTCAGCGAGCTCTAAGTACCGCGGCGCCCAAAACAAGCCCGCAAAGCAAACCGGGTCCTTCGCAAACAGCGGGGGACCCGGTTTTTACTGCCTTGCCGAGAAACCCGCGGCCGCACCAGCCCGTGCCCTACCCCAGCAGCCGCTGCGGCGCGATCACGAGGCCCATCATAGCGCCGCGTGGTCCTTCTCGCTTACGAAAGAACGCTTTGCCAGTTGTCGCCGAACTTGCGGCGCAGGTCGAGAATGGCCTCGCAAAAGACGTAGCCGTGCGGCGTTGAGGTTCGCACCAGGCGCCCCTCCTTGTAGGCGATCAGGCGGTTCTTGGGCACCGGCTTCCACTGGTCGGCCTCGGCCGGGCCGCCCAGGGGCTGGGTGCTAAAGACGATGGCGTCGTCTGCCAGCTGGCGAAAGTGCAGCGTGTCCACGTCGGTGTTGGTGTGGACGTAGGTGTACTCGCCGTCGTCGATGATGAGGTTCAGGCGATTGAGGTTGCTGATCTGCGAGACCGCGCCGGAAAGCGCCTGGAAGCGGACGGGGAAGTCCAACAGGCCGCCCGAGCGCACGGCCGCCTCGTCGATGACGTCCAGCAAGAAGAGCAGCGCCCGCTCCGAGTCGGTCTGGCCGGCCTCTTTGAGGTCGTAGGTCGCCAGCAGCTGCTCGTTGAACAGGATCCCGTTGTGGATAAGGGTCCACTCGCGGCCCGAGACGTCGGTCCCAAAGAAGGGGTGGCAGTTCTCGCGCACCGTGTTTCCGCAGGTAGAAAGCCTAATATGAGCCTCGAGCATCGAGTGGGCCACGGGCGAGCCTAAAAGGCGCGGGATGTAGTCGCTGGTCCAGGCGGGCACCGGCTCGCGGTGGACAAAGACGGAAGAGTCGTCGTCCGTGACCTCGCTCGGCCCGGCGGCGGCGCACGCAGCCGGGCCGCCCGCCGCCGCGCCATCCGCCGCCGCAGCCACCCCGGGTTCTTCTCGCCAGCTTATGCCCCAGCCGTCCTTGTGCTTGGTGCTATGCGAGAAGAACTCGGCCAGATATGCGTTGACCTCGACCGGCCGGGCCGCGTTGACGGCGAACAGCTCGCACATGGGCCGCTACTTGGAGATGTCCAGGTCGTGGTTGGCCACGATCTGCAGCACGTAGTAGACGACCTCGAGGAACGAGATCACCACGTCGAGGATGTACTGGATGTTGTACAGGCGGAACAGCTTGTGCATGTCGTCGATCTCGGCCTCGGTGGCCATGTGCTCGGCGCGCAGCAGCTCGTAGGTGCGCTCCTGGGCCTTCTTCTCGGTGCGCAGCGTCCAGACGGAAAGCAGCAGCGAGAAGATATAGAACGCCAGGCCAAGCACGCAGGCGATGATGGTCGCCCAGCCGGTGCCGCCAAAGACCAGCATGTCGATGACCACACCCACGATGACCAGCGGTATGAACGCGAACGGCCCGAACGAGATGATGGGCACCATCTTCACGCGCTTGACCATGTCGGGGTCCTGCTCCTTGTCGAGAACCGCGAGCGCGGCCTTCTGGCTGCCCATGGCAAGCGAGGCGACGCTGGTCTTCTGGACCGTGCGGCGGCGCAGGCGCACCTTCTTGAAGTAGTGGCTGTAGCTGTTGCCGAACATCAACGAGCCGCTGGTCTTGACCTCGATCTTCTGAAGCCCGGCGGCGTCGAGGATCTTGCGCGCGGCCTGCTCGCCGGTAAGCCCGGCGCTGTTCTCCTTGCGGTTGTACTTGACGTAGGAGACGCTCAGCCAGATCGAGACGACCAGCGCGATCAGGGCCACGATCACGATGAGGATGGCCACCGAGAGCAGCGCCACTTGCATCGGGCCGTCGGCGTAGCTGTAGATCTCGAGAAGGGAATCAAGGGTTTCGGAATCCATAAGATGCCTCCGATCAGAGAGGGGCTGCCACCTGCGTCTCATTCTAAACGCAATGCTCCCCGCGCGGACGGGCGGGGAGCATCACAGGCGGGTTAATTTGTGGTTGTGGCTACGGCCTACTTCGCGACCGCGCGCCTCACGGCCTTGACGGCCTCGTCGACCACCACGACCGAGACGGCGCACAGGAGCATCTTGCCCCACAGCTCGCCGGACAAAGGCACGGTGCCAAAGACGGCGTGGCCGAACTCGGTGATGGCAAACTGCATGGCCAGGACCAAGCCAAAGACGCCCAGCATCAGCTTGTTGTTGCCCACGTTCTTGAACATCGGCACGTTGTCCAGCTCGCGGCAGTTGAAGGCGTTGAGCAGCTGCATCAGCACGAACAGCGTGAAGAGCACGGTGGCCTTCTCGCCGTCTGCGCAGCCCAGGAAGTTCCAGAAGTGCTGCGCCATGAAGATCGCGGAGATGTAGATGCCGTTGGCAAAGATGCGGAAGAGCATCCGGTTGTCCAGGATCGAGGCGTCGCGGCGCGTGGGCTCGTGCTTGAGCAGGTCGTCGCGGATGGGCTCAAGACCCAGCGTGAGCGCCGGGGGGCCGTCCATGATGATGTTGATCCACAGCAGCTCAAGGGCGGTGAAGGGCGCCTCGAAGCCGGCCAGGATCGAGAAGACCACCACGATGACCGAGCTCACGTTGACGGTGAGCTGGAACTGGATGAAGCGCTTGAAGTTCTCGTAGATGCCGCGGCCCCACTGGACGGCCTTGAGGATCGTCGAGAACGAGTCGTCGAGAAGCACCATGTCGGAGGCCTCTTTGGTGACCTCGGTGCCCGCGATGCCCATCGCGATGCCCACGTCGGCGTTCTTGATGGCCGGGGCGTCGTTGATGCCGTCGCCCGTGACGGCCACCACGTTGCCGCGGGCCTTCAAGAGCTTGACCACGCGCATCTTGACCAGCGGCGTCGAGCGGGCGATGACCTGGATGTGGCCCAGGGCTTCGGCCAGCTCGTCGTCGTCCATCTTCTCGATGTCGGCGGCCTCGACGGCGATGTGGCCGTCCTCAAGCATGTGCAGCTCGTCGGCGATGGCGCGCGCCGTGCGGATGTTGTCGCCGGTGAGCATCTTGACCTCGATGCCGGCCTCGCGGCAGCGGCGGATGGCATCGTAGACGTCGGGCGACAGCGGGTCGGAGATCACGACAAAGCCGTCGAAGACCATGTCGCGCTCGATGTCTTCCTGCGCCTCGTCGTCGTAGCTGGCGAGCACGCGGTGAGCAAAGCCCAAGAGGCGCCCGGCGTGGCTCTGGTAGTCCTCCATCAGGGCGTCGATGCGCGCGTGCTCCTCGGCGGAAACACCCGGGCACATCGACAAGATCTTCTCGGGGTTGCCCTTGGTGTAAAGAACGAGCTGCTCAGCGCCATCGTCGGTCTTCTCGCGCACGATCGTGGACATGTCCTTGTTCTGCGACGAGAAGGGAAAGACGCGCACGATGTCCGCGTCGTGGCGCAGCTCGGCGTAATCGACGCCGGCCTTGTGCGCGGCCACCAGCAGCGAGCACTCCGTGGGGTTGCCGATGAAGTTCCACGAGTCGCCCTCGGGGGTGACGTTCGCGTTGCCGTTGATGCAGAAGTTGCGCAGCAGCACCGGGTCGGAAAGCTCAGCCGGGGCGACCTTCTCGCCGCGCGTCCAGATGGTGTTCACGGTCATCTTGTTCTCGGTCAAGGTACCGGTCTTGTCCGAGCAGATGATGTTCACGCAGCCGATGGTCTCGCAGGCGATCATCTTCTTGACCAGGGCGTTCTCGCGGCTCATCTTGATGATGTTAAGCGCCAGGGACACCGCCACGATGGTGGGCAGGCCCTCGGGCACGGCCGCGACGATAAGCACGATCGACGTGATGAAGGCGTCCGAGACCGTCTCCCAGTTGAAGGTGTTGTTCATCAAGAACGTAACGATCTCGATAGCAAATACCACACCCGCCGCGGTGCAGCCCATGACGGTGATCTGCTTGCCCAGGCGGTCGAGCTTCTCCTGCAGGGGCGTGGTGGTCTTCTCGATGGTGCCGAGCTCCTTGGCGATCTGGCCGAACTCGGTATCGTTGCCCACGCCGGTGACCAGCAGCGTTCCGGTGCCGGCGGCCACAAAGCAGCCGGAGTAGAGCATGTTGGCGCGCTCGGCCACGGGGGTGGCGTCGGTGCAGACGGCGTCGGCGTCCTTGGCCACGGGCATGGACTCGCCGGTGAGCGAGCTCTCGTTGACCGAAAGGTCGACGCTGGCCAACAGGCGGCCGTCGGCCACGATCTTGTCGCCCGTCTCGACGAGAAGGACGTCGCCCACCACGATGTCGCGCTGCGGGACCAAAGTGGGCTCGCCGTCGCGGATGACCTTGACCAGCGTGTCCTCGTTGATGCGGTTGAGCTCCTCGAAGGCCTTGGCCGACTTGCCCT
>CAVDTK010000147.1:0-5233 GCA_963611755.1 Oscillibacter sp. ER4 | reverse complement strand
GGCATCGACGGCGTGATCCTGCCCGACGTGCCGCACGAGGAGAAGCCCGAGTTCGCCGAGCCGCTGGCCGCCGAGGGCCTGGAGCTCGTCTCGCTCATCGCCCCCACCTCGCACGAGCGTATCCGCGAGATCGCGAGCGATGCCGCGGGCTTCGTCTACTGCGTGAGCTCGCTGGGCGTCACGGGCGTGCGCTCGCAGATCACGACCGACATCGCCGCGATGGTCGAGCTCGTGCGCGAGGCCACCGACGTGCCGTGCGCCGTGGGCTTTGGCATCTCCACGCCCGAGCAGGCCGCGAACATGGCCGCCAAGTCCGACGGCGCCATCGTGGGCTCGGCCATCATCAAGATCCTGGCCGAGCACGGCGCGGACGCGGTTCCCTACGTCGCCGACTACGTGCGAGCCATGGCCGAGGCCGTCCACAGCGCGTAATTCGACCCCCAGCGTACCCGCATTTCGCTGACGGGCCGAGAAACGACGATCATGCCCTTGTTTGGGCCCCTGATTGACGTTTTTCGGCCCGTCAGCGTTTTTGTGGGCGACGCGCGGCGTGTCGACATACGAAAGCACCCCGGAAGGCGAAGCCGTCCGGGGTGCTGAAAGTTCTGGTGGCGGGGAAGGGAGTCGAACCCCTGACACGGGGATTTTCAGTCCCCTGCTCTACCAACTGAGCTACCCAGCCAATTCGTGCGGGAATTAATATATCAAACTTCTCGCCCGAGTCAAAGCACTTTTTTGGATTTTTTCTCGCCCG
The DNA here is from genome assembly GCA_963611755.1 of Oscillibacter sp. ER4. GTDB lineage: Bacteria > Actinomycetota > Coriobacteriia > Coriobacteriales > Atopobiaceae > Paratractidigestivibacter. The sequence goes on along the minus strand of CAVDTK010000147.1, from coordinate 4,479 downwards.
TCAGGCAGAAGGCGAGAAACCCAAGGTCAGACAAGCAGAAGGCAAAAGCTAGAAGGCGCCGCCTCCGCCGCCTCCGCCAAAGCCGCCGCCCCCGCCTGAGGAGAAGCCGCCGCCCCCGCCGCCGCCCGAGCTGTCGGACGAGGAGGCGAGCTTGGCCACGGACACATCGTGGGCGGCCTGGAAGCTGTCGTTGAGGACGTGCATGGGCGAGTGGGGACCCCAACCGCCGTAGTACCAGCCGTAGGTGGGCGCCAGGTAGTCGTCCTCAAGAAGCTCGGGCGCCACGACCTTGAGCTGCTTCACGACCTCGTCCGCCACGTCCAGGGCCACGGCCATGATGAGCAGGCGGTTCCACAAGACGACGTCAGTGGGCACGGCCTCGTTCAGGTGCGTGAACTCGAGCAACCAGGCACGCAGGGCCTTGAGCTGCGCCAGGGTCTCCACGCCCGTCTGGTTGATGTCCACCAGGCCGGTAGCCGTGACCACAAGCGCGATGCCGGTGCCGAAGAGCAGCGCAGGGACCAGGAAAATGAGAAGCAGCGGGCCGGAGTCCAGGGCGCCAAACCAGAAGGCCAGCGCCACAGCCAGGCTCGCCACGACGAAGTTCAGCACGCCCAGGCCCATAAGCTTGCCCTTGCCGGTCGAGGCCTTCGAGCCGTAGAAGCGCGTGAGACAGCTCGAGCGAACTGCGTCCTCCCACTTCTCGTAGGCCTCCGCGTAGTCCTCAGGCTCTTCCTTGGCGTACTTCTCGATGCGCGAGAATACCACAGAGGGCTTCTCGTCCTCGTTCTCCCTCTTGGGGGCCACCTTGCCAAAGAGCAGGGTGTTGGCGCGAGAGTCGATCTTCCTCTGGTCCTCGGGCAGGTCCTGGCAGGCCTTGGCCTTCTGCAGGGAGCCCACCTTGGTGAGCATGAAGTCCTGCTTCTCCTTGGTCTTGCCGAACATGCCCTTGGAGCGCGTGGTCACCTTGTCAAGGCGGATCACGCCGGCATCGGAGAGATGCATGAGCGTGGCTGTGAAGCCGTGGGAGTTGGGCTCCACGCCGTTGTAGAGGGCGCCCAGGACCGCCGGGTGGTCGCCTGTGGGCACGTCGCGGAAGTACTTGTCCTGGAAGACCGGGGTGTGCTCGCGCTCATAGCGCTTCTTGGTCTTGACCAGGGACATGATGCTCAACGCGGAGACGGCCACACCCACGGTAAGGAAGCCCACGATGATCAGGCGCGCCCTGTTGCGCTTGGCGTTGGCCTCGTCTGCCCACTGCTGCTCTTCGCTCGTGATCGTGCTCAGGCGAGAGCCAGAGGTCTCCTCGAGCCCCGAGAGCCACGACGCGGGGAAGGCCACGCGCAGCTCGGCGTACTCCTCGGTGCCCACGCCAGGCGAGTTGAAGACGATGGCGCCGGAGCCGTCGAAGCTCACGTTGCCGTCCAGCGGGCCGTGGCCCCAGGCCTTAACGTTATCCCCGCCCACGACCGTCTCGCCAGAGGCGACCGGCAAGGTCAAGGTGCAGGTGACGTTCTGCGACTCGACGTCCCAACCGTCCGAGACGAACTTCCAGTAGAGCTCGGAGGTGTCCGACCACCGGGTGACGATGCCCGTCGCCTGGTAGTTGATCGTGAAGGTGCCCTTCTCGTCTTCATGGGCCGAGTAGACCTTGAGTCGGATATTCGAGCCGTCCTTGCTAACCGCGTAGGTGTCGTTCTGCCCGGAGGACGACTCGGTGAGCGCCTGGGAACCGTCGACCGTGACCCCGCTCACGTTGATCTGGACGTTCTTACCGTTCGAGCTGTTGTAGCCGCACGGGATCTCCCAGTAAACACCGTTGAAGTGGCCATCGAAGTCGAAGGTACGCGTCTCCTGCACGCTCAAGGTGCCGTCGGCCGAGACCGTGGCGTTGATGTCGACCGACGTGATCTCGTAGCTTTTTGCGAGCGCCTGGGAGGGAGCTATGGCGAATAGCCCCGCGACAAGGGTGACCATAGCCGCAATGAGCCCCAGCGTACGTCTGTGACGTGCGGGCAAACTCTTGCGGCAAGTCTCTGAATTGGCCATTTTCCTGACCTTTCGTCTGCGGCGAGAACCGCTCTTACCTTATCTAGGCAGCATAGCAAAAGAGCTCCCGCGCGCAGGTCGGTCGTTCTCAGGGCGCCCGCTCAACCTCCAGAATAGTGCCGCAGAGCTCAAGGACTGCGCCCTCGCCAAGGCAGGCGGCGTCCACCAGCGGCTTTCCGCCGACGGTCGCCGGGTTGGTCGAGCCAAGGTCCTGAAAGTCGATGCCATCCGGCCCCGGTGCGAGCCGTAGGTGCCTGTCCGAGACGGAGCGCTGGTGCAGCACGACGTCGCAGTCGGGAGCCTTACCTACCAAAAGGCCGTCTGACGCCACCGGAAGGCGCGTCTCGGACAAGGCGGTCTTCACCCTGATCACCCAGCGAGAAGATCCCGGCGGTGGCGGAACCTCGTCTGCGACAATGTCCTCGTACGGCGGGGCCTCGCCCTCGAGGGATGCCTCGTCGTCGAGGCAGACCTCGTCGTCCCGACAATCCGGCCAAACCGCCTCGCCCTTCTCGACAAGGCAATCCGGCTCGTCCAGGTCGAGCATCGGAACACCCACACCCTTGAACTCGTACAGGCAGCCGTAGCAGGTCCCCATATCCTGGAAGAGCTTCTCGCCGCAGCGAGGGCACGTCTTGTATGCGCCCGCGACCTCCATGTTCTTCTCCCTCATCACAAATCCGCGCTGATGGCGCTTATCCATAGGTGCTGGCCCTCTTCGACCCAAGGGGTATAGGTGGCCGGCCGCTCCAGCACGCAGGCCGCACGCGCCTGGGAAAGACAGCGGGCGGGACCCACGGCCGCGTGGACGCTCAACACCTCTCCCCGCTCACCAATAAAGGCCACGTCAATGGGGTAGGACATCCCATACGTATGGATCGACGAGCACCGAGTGAGGGCGACGGGGCAGGCGTCGGCCTCGGTCCCCAAAAGCCCGCGCAGGCGGGAAAGCCAGCTCGAGAGCACCGTGAACTCAAAGACGTTGCCGGGCGCCTCGTCAACCGTGAGTCTCGCGACCGTCATCTCACACCACCACCCCAGGCCTATAGCGATCAACCACCAAAGAACGTTCGTGCACGAGAAAGACCGGCGCCTCGTAGGTCACCCCCGGCAGCCGCATAAGACGAGGCCACGGCTTGAAGCGCAGCGTGCAGGTATAGCGCGTGAGCAGCGGAGAGACGATGAACGTCGCGGTCGAGCCGTCTTCGTTCACGCCCTCGGCCCGCACCTCGACCTCGCAGGTCGATGCCCGGTCAAGCGAGGACTCGATGGCCTCCTTGACGGCTTGGACCGCCGCGGGCACGCTCTGCTCGCCTGCCGGCGCGACCCCCTGGGTCACCACCGCGTTAAGGCTTATGCGATCGAAGGCCGCGCAGGCGTCGATGAACAGCATGAGGTTGTAGACGATAAGCCCGCAGACCAGCATGACCGGCAAAACCACCGCGGCCTCGACGCACATCTGCCCGGAACGCCGCGCGCCGCCGCCAGCGGCCCTTCTCCCCCACACCCGGAAAATGCCCCTCATGACGAGTCCCCCAGAAGCTTTGCCAGGTCGATCTTCAAGGGGATCGTGACGTTTGTTCCCGGTATCTTGATCTCGGCCACCGTTACCTCCTTAAGGTCGTACTCGTCGGCCAGCCAGATGCCGAAGGCCCGCGCATAGTCGTAGGCCGTGCCGGTATCCGGAAGCTTGCCCACGAGCTTTCTCAGCGTCGCGTCCTTCTCGTAGCCCGCCTGCGCGAGGATCTTCGCCGTGTTCACCAGCACCGGCTTTCTTAGGCGCATATCCCCAGGTTCGAGCCCTAGCTTTTCCATCACACCCTTGATCTTGCCCTTGAGCCACGAGCCGGTACTGCCGCCGAGAACCCCGTCAACCTTGTCCAAGAAGTCGGAGCCGACAGATCCCGCCTTGTCGTAGGCCGCCCCATAGCCCAGAAGCAGGTTGGACCACAGGTCGCAGACGCCGTCCGCCAGGCCCACGAACAGCGAGTCCTGGGCATCAAGCCCGTCCAAGAAGCTCGCCAAGACCGTGTTGTTCTCAGTCGCAGGGTCGGGTGCCAGCGCCGCGCCGGATACGGCAACTCCACTGGGCAGATCGACGGCGGTGAGAAAAGCGCCGGTCAGCTTGTCCGGCACGGCCGTGCCCTCCCCGCGCATAACCAGCGAGATACAGCCCCAGGCCCCGGGCGGGCAGATCTTGGGGCGCAAGGTGCCCAGGCTATCCAGAGCCTCTTTGAAGGCATCCTTGCCCTGGTTGGCGACGTCCTTCATGCCTTCCTGGGCGCCGCGGTAGTCCTCCATCGCCTGCGTGTAGTCGCGGGACGCCTCGACGATGGTGCGCCAGTAATGCTCGAAGCCGTTCGCGGTCGACGTGCTCGCCGCGGCCACGCTGCCCATATCGGTCGCGTCCATCCGGCATTCCGGGCAAAC
>CAVDTK010000146.1:0-5264 GCA_963611755.1 Oscillibacter sp. ER4 | reverse complement strand
CGAGCGCCCGGACGACCTGTCCTACGAGCGCGGCGCCCTCAAGCGCTGCGACACCCTGGGCATCGAGGCCGAGGTCATCTGCATGGCCGAGGAAGACGCCACGACCGAAAGCATGATCGCCCAGGTAGAAGCCCTGAATGCCCGCGCAGACGTCCATGGCGTCTTGATGTTTCGCCCCCTGCCGCGCTCGATCGACGAGACGGCCGTCTGTGAGGCGCTTGACCCCTCCAAGGACGTCGACTGCCTGACCAGCGGATCTCTCTACGGCGTCTTTGCCAACAAGCCGCGCGGCTTTGCCCCCTGCACCGCTGAGGCCGTGGTTGAGCTTCTCGACTTCTATAACGTCTCCCTCGACGGCGCGAACGTCTGCGTCATCGGCCGCTCGCTCGTCATCGGCAAGCCCGTCTCGTGCATGCTGCAGGCGAGAAACGCCACGGTGACCATGTGCCACACGCACACGAAAGACCTGGCCGCCCACTGCTCCGCGGCCGACATCGTGGTCGCGGCCGCCGGACACCCCAAGACCTTCACGGCCGATTGCGCCCGCGCCGGGCAGGTGGTCGTCGACGTGGGCATTAACTGGGACGAGGCGGCGCAAAAGCTCGTGGGCGACGTTGACTTCGACGCCGTCGAGCCCGTCGTCGCCTCCGTCACGCCGGTCCCGCGCGGAGTGGGGTCGGTCACGACCGCCGTTCTCGCCAAACACGTAGTCGAAGCAGCCCAAAGGACCCTTGCATGAAAGTTACCGAGAAAACCTCTTCCTCCTACAGCGGGGCGATGACCCCCGCCTCGATCGAGCTCAAGGCCGAGCGCGTGACCGCCACCAAGGCCGCGACCGAGCCGGTCCGCGCCTTTGTCCTGGCCATTCTCGCCGGCTTCTTCGTGGCCATGGGCGCGACCTTCATGCTGGTCGTCAAGTGCGACCAGTCGCTGCCCTTCGCGGCGACCCAGCTTCTGGGCGGCTTCTCGTTCACGCTGGGCCTGTTCCTGATCCTGGCCGCGGGCGCGGAGCTCTTCACCGGCAACTGCCTTATGGTGATGGGCCCCTTGTCCCGCCGCTTTGGCTGGGGCGACCTTCTCAAGAGCTGGGTCGTGGTGATCCTGGGCAACCTTTTGGGCAGCGTCATCGCGGCGCTCGCCCTTCTGGGCGCACAGGCGGCAGGCGCCAACGGCGGCGCCTTTGGCCAGGCCGCGATGTCGGTCGCCGCGGCCAAGACCTCGCTTTCCTGGTCCACGGTCTTTTTCCGCGGTATTCTCTGCAACATCCTGGTCTGCCTGGCCGTCTGGTGCGGCCACGCCTCCACCAACGTCACCGATAAGTTCTTTGCGGCGCTGCTGCCGGTCATGGCCTTTATGGGCGCCGGTTTCGAGCACTGCGTGGCCAACATGTTCTTCTTGCCCTACGCGTTCCTGCTGCAGGCCACCGGTACCGTCGCGGGCACGCTGACCTGGGGCGGGATCTTCACAAATCTCTCCGCCGCGATCCTGGGCAACCTGGTTGGCGGCGTGGCGCTGGGCGCCGTCTACTGGTTCGTGTACGGCAAAGACCGCGCCGAGAAGGAGTAACCCGTGGCTGACGAGAAGAACATGGCCGAGAAGAAGATCGACAAGCCGCGCATCGAGGCGGCCGTCCGCGAGTTCTTGATCGGCATCGGCGAGGACCCCGACCGCGAGGGCCTGCAGGGCACGCCCGACCGCGTGGCCCGCGCCTGCGAGGAGATCTTTGGCGGTATGTACGAGAACCCTGGCGTCCATCTGCGCAAACAGTTCCACGAGCCGGGCAACGAGGAGATGGTCATCGTCCGCGACATCCCGTTCTCCTCGATGTGCGAGCACCACCTGCTGCCCTTCGTGGGTAAGGCCCATGTCTGCTACATCCCGCGCGACGGCCACGTGACCGGCCTGTCCAAGATCTCCCGCTGCGTCAACGGCTTCGCTCATCGCCCGCAGCTCCAGGAGCGCCTGACGGCCCAGATCGCGGATGCCCTGGTAGAGGAGCTGAATCCGCTGGGCGTCCTCGTCGTGATGGAGGCCGAGCACACCTGTATGACTATGCGCGGCGTGCGCTCCGCGGGCTCGATCACCACGACCTCGGCCGTCCGCGGCGTCCTGCGCGAGAACAAGACCCGCCAGGAGGCCATGCGCCTCATGCTTGGCAGCAACCGCTAAACCACCCGTCAATCCGCGTCGGCGAGAAGGAATTCTCGCCGAGCGCATCTTGTTCACAAGGAAGTCCTGGACATGACCTATAAGGTTCCGTTCGACGTGCCCCCTATCAGCTATGACGAGGCCTTGGCGCTTCTCCATTCCGCCCTGCGCTTTGGCATCTGCCCCATGCTCGAGACCGTCGAGGACATGCTGGCCGAGCTGGGCGACCCCGATACCTGCTTCGACTCCGTGCAGATCGCGGGCACCAACGGCAAGACCTCTACCTCGCGCTATACCGCGGCGATCCTTCGCGGAGAAGGGCTTTCCGTGGCGCTCTACACCTCGCCGGAGCTCGTGAGCTACACCGAGCGCATGGAGGTCGGCGGCCACCCCGTGACGGAAGCCGAGTTCGCCTACGGAATCCAGGCTGCCCACCTGGCAGGCGAGCGCGTGAACGCCCGCCGCGCCGAGCAGGGCCTTCGCCCTTACGACATCACCGAGTTCGACACGCTGACGGTCGCCGCCGCGGTGGTCTTTGCCCGCGCGGGCGTGGACGTCTGCGTGCTGGAGTGCGGCATGGGCGGCAGGTGGGACGCCACGAGCGCCTTCAAGTCCATCAAGAACGTGGCCGTGACGGGCATCGGCCTCGACCACATTCGCGTGTTGGGAGACACGCTCGAGGCGATAGCGGGGGAGAAGGCCGCCATCATCAAGCCCGGCCGCACCTGCGTGCTTGGCGTGGGATGTGCCACCCCGACCACGGTCGAGGACGTGTTTCTCGCCCAGTGCAAGGAGGCGGGTGCCAAGCCTACCCTGGTTCGCGCGCTTGACCGCGCCGACGTGGCGGGGGAGATGGCTCCCGGCATCGCCCGCGAGCACGCCGACCTTCCGCACGCGAGCTTTGCCGTGACCAAGCGTCCGACCCGCATCGGCGGGCCTCTTGAGCTCTCTGTCCAGACGCCGCGCGCCCTCTATAGCGAGCTTGCGGCCCTGAAACCGGGCTACCAGGCAGCCAACATCGCCTGCTCCGTCGCCCTGGCGGAAGACTACCTGGGCCGCGCGCTGAGTCCGGCCAAGCTCTTCGACTCCGTGGTCACCTGCCCCACGCCGGGCCGCTTCCAGCTCTTGCGCCCGGAGCCCCCGGTACTTATCGACGCCTGCCACAACCCCCAGAGCGTCCAGGCGTTTCTCGCCGCCGTCGACGCGGTCGCGCCCGATAAAGACACCCGCCCGCAGCTTCTGTGCGCGGTTCTTGCCGATAAGGACGTCGCCGGCATCGTGGGTCTTCTCGCCGCTGCCTTCGAACGCGTGGTGGTCACGCAGACCTCCTCGCCCCGCGCCCTTCCGGCGCCTGAGCTGGCCAAACTCTTCGAAGAGGTGGGCGTTGTGGTCCAGGCCGTCTACGACAGCGTGCCAAAGGCGGTCGCCGCCCTGGAGGGCCAATCGTATGTAGCTTGTGGGTCGATTACGCTCGCGGGCGAGGTCGCGGAAATTCTGTTATAGCTTTTGATACAATGACTAACCATCTGCGGCATGTACGCAGCCATTACCCTAAGTAGCACCGCCATAAAGGAGTTCTTGATATGTCTGAACTGCTCGACCAGATTCTCACGCCTGAAGTTCTCATGGTCTTGTACCTGATGGTCGTCTGCGTCGTCATGCTGTACATCCTCTCCATCGTCTACGTCATCCGCGATGCCCAGCGCCGCGGCGCCGAGCCTTGGTGGATGTGGGCCATCATCTCGGTCATCCCCATCGTGGGTCTTCTCGCCTACGTGATCCTGCGCCCCAGCTCCTATCTCATCGACCGTGAGGAGCAGGACCTCGACATCGCGCTTCGCGAGCACCAACTGTCCCACTACGGCATCTGCCCCAAGTGCGGCGCCCCCATCGACCGCGACTTCGTGGTGTGCCCCATCTGCAACACCCAGGTGCGCAACGTGTGCCCCACCTGCCACCGCCCCTTGAACGCCGACTGGAAGGTCTGCCCCTACTGCCGCACCCGCATCCAGTAGTTTTGGCGTTGCCGCTAAGCTAAACTGCACAAGCCCCGTCGATGACGGGGCTTTTTTGTTACGAGGTTTCTAGCAGCGGTTATTTGTGGTAAACCTATTAGCGTGTAAGCAACCGAAAGGCCTGTCAGCATGCCGCACATGCACGCGTACGCCGCGCGAACTAACACTATCTAGGCGCCTGCCCCACACCCGCGGCCCCGCGAAGCCGCGTGGCAGGCGCCGTATATCGCCCCGATGCCCTGTCTTTGGCGTCGCTGGGCGTTTTTCATGTCGAGCATGCGCTGCTAAGTAGCTAAGGAAGAGGTTTACCAATGAAGATCCTGCAAAACGACGGCCAGGTCATCGAGTGCCCTGAGGACCAGGTCACCCACGTCGTGCGCCACTCCGCGGCCCACATCATGGCCCAGGCCATCAAGCGCCTGTACCCCGAGGCCGACTTCGCCTACGGCCCCGCCACCGACAACGGCTTCTACTACGACGTCGACCTGCCCGAGGGCCAGAAGATCTCCGAGAACGACTTCGAGGCCATCGAGGCCGAGATGAAGAAGATCGTGAAGGAGAACCTCAAGTTCACGACCTTCGAGCTTTCCCGTGAGGATGCCGTCAAGCTCATGGAGGAGCGCGGCGAGAAGTACAAGGTCGAGCACATCGGCGACCTGGCCGACGACGCCCGCATCACCTTCTACCAGCAGGGCGAGTACATCGACATGTGCGTCGGCCCCCACATCTGCTACACCAAGGCCCTGAAGGCCTTTAAGCTGACCGGTGTCTCGGGCGCTTATTGGAAAAACGACAAGAACAACAAGATGCTTACCCGCATCAACGGCACCGCCTTCGCCACCAAGGAGGAGCTCGACGAGCACCTGCGCCTGATCGAGGAGGCCAAGAAGCGCGACCACCGCAAGATCGGCGCCGAGATGGACCTCTTCATGATGCGCGACGAGGCCCCCGGCTTCCCGTTCTTCCTGCCCAACGGCATGACACTCAAGAACACGCTGCTCGACTACTGGCGCGAGATCCATCACGCCGCCGGCTACGTTGAGATCTCCACGCCGCTCATCATGAACAAGCAGCTCTGGAAGACCTCCGGCCACTGGGACC
>CAVDTK010000145.1:0-5282 GCA_963611755.1 Oscillibacter sp. ER4 | reverse complement strand
GGCGGCCTTCTGGTCCTCGGCGATCTTGGCGGTGCGGTCGGCGGCCTCGAGGTCCATGTTGTGGATAAAGACCTCGAAGATCTGGCCGTAGCCCAGCATGTACTCGAGCACGCGGTTGGGCTCGTTGGAGTGCACGTGGACCTTGTAGTCGGGGTAAGAGCCCACCACGAGCTCGCAGTCGCCCAGGGTGGCCAGGAAGGTCAGGGCCTCGTCGGGGTCGAACTCCTTCTCGGCGTGGAACAGGAACTCGTTGCAGTAACGGAATTCCGAGCCCTCCCAGTCGTCGTTGAGCTCGATCTGGACCTTGGAGGACACGGCGCCCTTGGCGTCCGCGGTAGAGACGGTGGGGTCGAAGTCGGTGAGCTCGCCGGCGCGGCCGGTGGCGGCGTTGACGAAGGCCTCCAGGAAGGTGGCGAAGCCGTAGGCGCCGGAGTCCACGACGCCGTTCTCCTTAAGGACGGGGAGAAGGTCGGGGGTGCGGGCCACGGACTCGTAGGCCTCGACGACCAGGGCGTCCAGCATCTCGGTGCAGGTGAGCTTGGACTTCTCGAGCTTATCGGCGCGTGCTGAGACGTCCTTCAACACGGTGAGGATGGTGCCCTCGACCGGCTTGCGCACGGCCTTGAAGGCGACCTTCACGCCGCGGCGGAAGGCGTGGGCGATGTCTTGACAGGTGGGCTCGTCGGGGTTTTTGGCCTCGCACAGGCCCTCGGCGATGCCGCGCAGGATCTGCGAGGTGATGACGCCGGAGTTACCGCGAGCGCCCATGAGGGAGCCGTGGGTGATGGCCTTGGCGATGTCGTCCATCGAGGCGTCGGCGGGAAGGGCCTGGACCTCCTTGACGACGGTGCCCAGGGTCAGGGACATATTGGTACCGGTGTCGCCGTCGGGAACGGGGAATACGTTGAGCTTGTTGATATCCTCGGCCTTATCGGCGACAACGGCCGCGGCGGCGGGGAAACAAGTGCGGATGACGTTGGAAATCACTTGTGAGAACCTCGGTTCTGAACAGTCTTTACACGAACGGCGACGCCTAGGCGGAGGCGCGCATACCCTCGATGTGGACACGGACAACGACGCCCTCGAGCTCGGCGATCTGCTTGAGAAGGAAGCGCACGGAGCTGGTGAGGTTGCTCACGACGCTCGACATGTTGACGCCCTGCTCGACGATGACGTGAAGGTCGATGACGACGTGGCCGTCCTCGGCGGCGACGTCGATGCCCTTGCGCAGGCGGAAGGACGGCAGCAGGCGAACGACGCCCGCGTTCTCGTCGATCTCTGCCATGCCGACGACGCCGTAGCACTCGAGCGCGGCGTAACCGGCCAGATCTGCGATGCAGTCGTTGGATACCTTAAGAGTTCCGGGTACTGCTTCTGCCATGAGGTCTCCTCTCGAAGAGCACACCTATAGATTACGGTCACATAGAGAAAGAGTATAGCGCAGGCGCGCGCTGTTTGAGCCGCATAGATGTTGACAGCTCAACATTTACCCTTTCTCGACATAAAAAAGGGAGGTCCACAGGACCTCCCTGTCAAGTCATCTGAGATGCAGACTAGCTGCGGGCAATCTTGCCGGACTTGAGGCAACGGGTGCAAACGTTGGCCTTACGAGCGTGACCGTCGACAACGACGGTGACGCGCTGGATGTTGGGGCGGAACTTGCGGGTCACCGTACGGTGGGAGTGGCTGATGGAACGACCGGCAACCGGGTGCTTACCGCAGAACTCACAAACCTTGGACATGACTAAACCTCCATCTGGGCGCGGCGCGATCGCGCCCGCAATTCACAAAGCCGTATGAATATAGCACAGGCAAAAACCTATGCAAGGTAAAAACGCAAGTCTTTGTGGGAGTTATGGAGCAATAACACCCTTTTTGCACTCCTTGACCAACACGACAGCCAAGCAGCCACATCTGCAAGTAACCGTTGCGCCCTTATTTTCTACCACATTTGAGATGCCCAGGTCACCCAGAAGTTCCATCGGGCGGTCGGTCAGGTTCCAGCGCGCGCCCTCGATATCGGCGCGGGTGTCGGGCGCGAGGGCGATGACCGAGAAGGTCGCGCCGGGGACGGCGGCGTCGCTCTCGGCCCCGAGATTCCAGGAGCGCTGGCCCTTCTCAGAAAGGATGCGCAGCTCAAAGCTGTCCTCGACCATGCGGCAGGCCACGGCCGGCGCCTGGGCGAGAAGACCCACGACGGCCAGCAGGTGGTCAATGCGGCCGCCGGCGGCGCAGGTCACGGTGAGGTCCAAGGGGGCGTGCGCGCGGGAGGCCTCGTGCGCCGCGCAGGCGATGGCGGCGGAGAGGTCGGTCGCGTACTTCTCGGTTGGGAATGCGATGTCGGTCTGGGCGAGGTGGCTTGCCCAGGCCCCGGCCACGGGGCTCACGGAGTCCGAGTCGCCCACGAAGACCTGGGGGGCAGCACCGGCGTCTACCAGGGTCTCGGCGCCCTTGTCGGCGGCGATCACGTAGCCTGCCTGGGCGGCGAGGGCGGCCACGAGCTCGGGCGAGCTGGGCTCGGGCGAGCCGTCGACGATAAGGGCGCGAAGGGGCGCGGTGCCGGGGTCGACGGTGGCCGGGCGTTCGTAGTCGAGCATGAGAGGCAAGGAGAGCTCGGCGTAGCCGTGGACGTAGAGGTCGGCCCAGGGGCGGACGTCTTCTTCTCGGCGGCCATCGTGGTCGTTCATGAGGCCCACGACCTTGAAGCCGGCCTTCCTGCTGGTCTGGACGCCAAAGGGCGCGTCCTCGAAGACCCAGATCTGGCCGCGGACCGCGGCGTCTTCTGGATCCAGGCCCAGGTGGCGGCAGGCCTCGAAGTAGACGTCGGGGAACTCCTTGTCGCGGCCACACTCCTCGGTGGAGACCACGTCTTTGAAGTAGGTGTCAAGGCCCTGGGCCTCAAGCGCGCACCTAACCTCGCGAACCGGCGTCGAGCTTGCGCAGACCATGGGGATGCCCGCCGCGCGCAGGCTGTCGAGAAACTCGAAGACGCCGTCGAAGGGCTTGATCTCGTTGCGGTAGCAGTCGCGGACGTGGGCCAGGACCTGCTCGTAGACGTCGTCGGCGCTCTTGAACAGGCCGTACTCCTCGTGGACGATGCGGCTCATCTCGCGCACGGTCAGGGGCTCGACGCGCTGGTAGAAGCCCTCGGGCACGGGGGCCCCGCACTTCTCGAACGGCCATTCGTTGGCCTTGTTCCACATGGGCATCGAGTCGACGAGGGTCCCGTCGCAGTCGAAGATCGCTCCTAGAATCGCCATGGGCTGCTCCTTTGCGAACAGTGCGGTTAGCGGCATGTGTCATATGTGGACATATTACGCCACGGCAGGATGGACCCCGCGGAATTTGGGGTAAAGTAACCCGTGCAAAAACGCGAGGAAGGTTATCTGGTATGGCACGTTACGACTATAAATGCTCTAGCTGCGAGAACGTCTTCGAGGTGGAGCACCCCATGAGCGAGACGCCCGAGATCCGCTGTCCCAAGTGCGGCGAGCCGGCCACGCGCGTCTTTGGCATGTCCGGCATCGTGTTCAAGGGCTCGGGCTTCTACAACACCGACCAGCGCGGCGGCGGTTCCTGCACCGAGGCCACGAGCTCGGCCTGCGAGAGCTGCCCCAACGCGAAGTAGGGCGCGGGCGGGTTTCTCGGCGGACGGTTGTCGCGGCCGGGGTTTGCTACAAAAACGCGGGGTCGGCGCTGTTGCCGGGGCTTCTCGCTAGAAAATGACGGGGTGGGCGCTGTCGAAAGTGCGCCCACCCCGTTGTTTTGTAGCAAAAGGCGGTTTTTGCTGCGCCCACCCTACGATTTTGTAGCGAGAAGGGCTTCTCGGCGCGCCCACCCCGCGATTTTGTAGGGGGAGCGGACGCGCGGGGCTCGAAGCGGCCCCACTGCCCCTTACGCGAACTGGCTGCGGTAGAGCTCGGCGTAGGAGCCTCCCGCGGCGAGAAGCTCGGCGTGGGTGCCCTGCTCGATGATGTCGCCGTGATCCATCACCAGGATGAGGTCGGAGTCGACGATCGTGGAGAGGCGGTGCGCGATGACGAAGCTCGTGCGGTTCTCCATGATGGCCTCCATCGCGCGAACGATGGCCTGCTCAGTGCGGGTGTCGACGCTCGAGGTCGCCTCGTCCAGGATGAGGATCGCCGGGTCGGTGAGCATGGCACGCGCGATGGTGAGCAGCTGCCGCTGGCCCTGGCTCACGTTGTCCGCGTCGTTCGAGAGCACCGTGTCGTAGCCCGCCGGAAGCGTCCGCACGAAGAAGTCGACGTGCGCCGCGCGGGCCGCGGCCTCGACCTCCTCGCGCGTCGCGCCGGGCTTGCCGTAGGCGATGTTCTCGGCGATGGTCCCCTCAAAGAGCCACGCGTCCTGCAGCACCATGCCGAACTGCCGGCGCAGGTCGGCGCGCGTGAGGTCGCGGGTGTCCACGCCGTCGAGCGTGATGCGCCCCGCCCCCACCTCGTAGAAGCGCATGAGCAGGTTGATGAGGGTCGTCTTGCCGGCGCCGGTCGCGCCCACGATTGCCACCTTCTGCCCGGGCTCGGCCACAAGGTTGACGTCGTGCATGAGGGTCTTATCGGCGCGATAGCCAAAGCGCACATGCTCAAAGGCAACCCGGCCAAGCACGGGGTCGGTCAGCTGCTCCGGGGACTCCGGATCCGGCACGACCTCCTCGGCGTCGAGAAGCGCATAGACGCGCTCGGCCGCGGCGAGCGCGCCCTGGAGCATGTTCACCGTCATCGAAAGCTGCGTCAACGGCTCGGTCGCCGTGGTCACGAACTGGAAGAACGACTGGAAGACGCCCACCGAGAGCTGGCCCGCGAGCAGCATCGCGCCCGCGATAAAGCCGCAGGTAACCTGCGCCAAGCGCACAAGGAGGCGGATGGCGGGGCTGATGGCGTTCGTGAGGAAGTCGGCGTCGGCCGAGGTCCGGGCGAGCTCGTCGGCGGCCGCGCGCACGTCCGCGGCGCTCGCGGCGTCGCGCCCGAAGGCCTTGATCACGGTGCGGCCCGAGTAGGCCTCCTCGACCTTGCCGGTCAGCGCGCCCGTCGCCTCCTGGCGGCGCGCCGCGACGCGGATCGTCTTGCCGGCGACGACCTTGGTCAGGGCGAGCGAGGCCGCGGCGAAGGCGAGAAACACCCCGCCGAGCACGAGGCTGTAGCTCAGCATGACGCCCACCGCGCCCACGAACATAAGGGCGCTGATGATGATCTGCAGGACGCCGCGTTGTAGCACCTCGGAGACCTTGTCGAGGTCGTTCGTGGCGCGGCTGATGGTGTCGCCCG
>CAVDTK010000144.1:0-5294 GCA_963611755.1 Oscillibacter sp. ER4 | reverse complement strand
AGCTGGGCGCGGGCTTTGACGCCGAGCTCACGGCGCGCGAGAACATCTACTTGAACGGTGCCCTTCTCGGCTACACGCGCGAGTTCATCGATCAGCACTTGCAGGACATCATCGACTTCGCCGAGCTCAACGACTTCATGGACATGCCGCTCAAGAACTACTCCAGCGGCATGGTGGCCCGCATCGCCTTCGCCATCGCCACGGTGACCGAGCCCGACGTCCTGATCGTCGACGAGACCCTTTCGGTCGGCGACGTCTTCTTCCAGGAGAAGTGCGAGCGCCGCATCCAGTCGTTCATCGCCAGCGGCAAGGTCACGGTGCTGTTCGTCAGCCACTCCATCGAGCAGGTCGAGCGCATCTGCACGCGCGCCGTCTGGATCGAGAAGGGCCAGCAGCGCATGGACGGCCCCGTCAAGGAGGTCTGCGAGGCCTATCGCGCGCAGTTCAACTAGGGGAGAGGCGCCCGGGCGCCGCGCCGCGCCCTTCTCGCCCTTCCGAGAAGATCGATCTTCTCGCCACTTTTCCCTTGAGTCTCACGTGTCGCTGACGTAAAGTAAGCAAGAACCTTTAAGCGCGGTACGAGAGACCAGTAAGGTGAAAGAGCCCTTGGGGCCTGCTATACATAACCTTTACCTGGGTGTCCTGTACCAAGCTTTTGGTCAGGGCATCTTTTTTAGTGAAGGGAGTTCCATGGAGGCCACACTGAAGGCCCAGATCATGGACGAGCAGGCAATGGCTCGCGCTCTTACCCGCATCGCCCATGAGGTCCTGGAGAGAAACGAGGGGGCGTCCGGCATCGGCATCGTCGGCATCGAGACGCGCGGCGCGGTCATCGCCCCGCTCCTGGCAGACGAGATCGAGAAGATCGAGGGCGTCCGTCCTCCCGTGGGTTCGCTCGACATCAGCTTCTACCGCGACGACGTGACCCGCGCCATCGCCCCGGTGCTGCACGCCACCAACATCCCGTTCGACGTCGACAACCACGATATCGTGCTGGTAGACGACGTCCTCTACACCGGCCGCACCGTGCGCTCGGCCTTAGACGCCCTCATCGACTACGGCCGTCCCCGCACCGTCCAGCTGGCCGTTATGGTCGACCGCGGCCACCGCGAGCTGCCCATCCGCGCCGATTACGTGGGCAAGAACGTCCCGTCCTCTCACGAGGAGGACGTCCGCGTCTCCATCAAGCCCCTCGACGAGAAGAACTCCGTCGAGATCTGGACCAAGCCCGCGAAGCCTTCCGTTGGAGGTGCCAACTAGATGCTTTCCGTTAAACACCTGATCGATACGACGAGCCTCACCCAGGACGACATCTACCAGATCCTGGACACCGCCCGCGCGTTCGAGGACGTCAACAACCGCGCCATCAAGAAGGTCCCCGCCCTTCGCGGCCGCACGATCGTGAACCTCTTCCTCGAGCCGTCCACCCGCACCAAGAGCTCCTTCGAGCTTGCCGAGAAGCGCCTGTCCGCCGACTCCCTGTCCATGGGCGGCTCCACCTCCTCGGTCGTCAAGGGCGAGTCCCTGGCCGACACCATCCAGACCATCGACGCCATGAACGTCGACATGTTCGTCTGCCGCGCCAAGCTCGCCGGCACCCCGCAGAAGATCACCGAGAACACCGACGCCATCGTGATCAACGCCGGCGACGGCAAGCACCAGCACCCCACCCAGGCGATGCTCGACCTCTACACCATGCGCAAGAACTTCGGCCACCTGGACGGCCTTAAGGTCGCCATCGTGGGCGACCTGTCCCACAGCCGCGTGTGCGGCTCGCTCGTCCCGGCCTTGAAGACCGTGGGCGCCGACGTCACCCTCGTGGGCCCGCCCACCTTCCAGGTCGACGACCCCGACTACTTCGGCGTGCCCCAGACCGCCGACTTCGACTCCGTGATCCCCGAGGTCGACGTCGTCTACATGCTGCGCGTCCAGCTGGAGCGCATGGAGGGCGCCTCGATCCCGTCGCGCCGCGAGTACAACCGCCTGTGGGGCCTTGACATGGAGCGCGTGAACAAGATGCGCCCCGAGGCCATCATTTGCCACCCCGGCCCCATGAACCGCGGCATGGAGATCAACGCGGACGTGGCCGACTGCGCCCGCTCGCGCATCTTGAACCAGGTCAACGCCGGCGTCTTGACCCGTATGGCCGAGATGTACCTGCTTTTGGGAGGAGAGAACAATGGCATTTCTGCTTAAGGGAGCACATGTCGTCGACCCGCAGGCGGGCCTCGACGAGGTCTGCGACGTCCTTCTCGACGGCGAGAAGATCGCCTGCGTGGGCACCGATCTTGAGGCGCCCGAGGGCGCCGAGGTCGTCGACTGCGCCGGCAAGTACCTGATCCCCGGCTTGGTCGACATGCACGTGCACTTCCGCGACCCCGGCTTCGAGTACAAGGAGACCATCGAGACCGGCAGCCGCGCCGCGACCCATGGTGGCTTCACCGACGTGGCCACGATGCCCAACACCGACCCCATCACCGACACCGGCGCCGAGGTCCGCTACCAGATCGACCGCGCCCGAGCTGCCGGCCTTTGCCACGTGCGTCCCATCGGCGCCCTGACCCGCGGCGAGAAGGGCGAGTCTTTGGCCGAGATCGGCGACATGGTCATCGAGGGCGCCTGCGCCTTCTCCGACGACGGCCACGGCGTCCAGTCCGCCGGCATGATGCGCACCTGCATGGAGTATGTGGCGCAGTTCGACCGCGTGGCGCTCGCGCACTGCGAGATCGAGTCCCTCTCGGGCCACGGCGTCATCAACGAGGGCCGCGCCTCCACGCGCCTGGGCATGTTCGGCTGGCCGGCGCTTGCCGAGGAGCTTGAGATCTACCGCGACATCGAGCTCGCCCGTCTCACCAAGTGCCCGCTGCACATCTGCCACATCTCCACCCGCAAGGGCCTGGACCTCGTTCGCGCCGCGAAGGCCGAGGGCCTGCCCGTGACCTGCGAGGTCACCCCGCACCACCTGTTCCTGTGCGAGGACGACATCACCGACGCCTACGACACCAACCTCAAGATGAACCCGCCCCTGCGCACCGCCGACGACGCGGCCGCGCTGGTCGAGGGCATTCTCGACGGCTCCGTCGACTGCGTGGTGACCGACCACGCGCCGCACGCGCAGCACGAGAAGGACTGCGAGTGGGAGATCAGCTTCTTCGGCATCGTGGGCCTTGAGACCTCGCTGCCGCTGATGCTGCAGAACCTCGTGGCCACCGGCAAGATGAGCTGGTCTCGACTGGTCGAGGTCATGGCCGTGAACCCGCGCCGCCTGCTTCGTCTGGAGCCCGTGAGCATCGTCGCCGGCTCTCCTGCCGACCTCACCCTGGTCGACCCCAACAAGACGCAGGTCGTGACCCCCGACTGGCTCCAGAGCAAGTCCAAGAACTCCGCGTGGCTGGGACAGAGCCTCACCGGTTTTGCCACCGACGTCTTTGTCAGCGGTCGCCGCACCCTGTGCGACGGCGCCGTCTGCCCGCAGCGTTAGGAGAGGCCGATGGTCTTGAAATCCCGCGTCCGCGAGCACTGGTTCACTGTCGTAGAGAACGAGCCCGCGGCCACAGGCCTCATGCGCCTGGTCATCAAGGCGCCCGAGCTTGCGGCCACCCTCGAGCCCGGGCAGTTCATGAACTTCCTGGTTCCGGGCGCTAAGCAGATCCTGCGCGTGCCCCTCTCGTTTGCCTGCGCCGATAAGGCCGCGGGCACCGTCGAGGTCATCTATGCCCTGGTGGGAGACGCCACCCGCGCTTTGGCGCGCATGACGGCGGGGGAGGAGTCCCGCGTCCTTGGGCCTTCCGGCAACGGTTGGCGTGTGGCCGAGGGCCAGGGCAGAAGCATCGTCATCGGCGGCGGCGTGGGGGCACCCCCGGCCGTCGCGGCGGCGCGGCTTCTGGCTGCCAACGGCGTCGAGTTTGACGCCGTCCTGGGCGCACAGACGGCCTCCAAGCTTTGGGGCGAGAAGGACCTTCTCGCCTTGGGCGCCGGCGAGGTGCTTGTTACCACCGACGACGGATCGCGCGGCATCAAAGGCTTTACCACCCAGGCGCTGGAGCAGCTTCTGGCCAAGGGTTCCTACGACACGGTCTACACGTGTGGCCCGCAGGTCATGATGGCCGGCATCGCCCGCATCTGCGACAAGGCGGGCGTTTCTTGCCAGGTCTCGATGGAGCGCATGATGTCGTGCGCCTTCGGGGCCTGCAACACCTGCAACGTGAGCATGGCCGACGGCACCTTCAAGTCCTGCTGCATGTACGGCCCCGTCTTCGACGCCAAGGAGGTGGCTTGGTAATGGAGCAGAACAAGACCGTCTCCATGGCCGTTGACCTGGGCGGCGTTCACATGAAGAACCCGGTTAACACGGCTTCTGGCACCTTCGGCTTTGGCTGGCAGTTCGAGGGCTTCTTCGACGTCTCGAGCCTGGGCGCCATCACGACCAAGGGCTGCTCGGCCGAACCTTGGCTGGGCAACCCCGAGCCCCGCATGTGCGAGGTCCCTTCGGGCATGATGAACACCGTGGGCCTTGCCAACCCCGGCGTGGCCGGTATGCTGGCTTCTTACGGTGAGTACCTGCAGGAGCTCCAGCAGCGCGGCTGCCAGGTCGTTCTTCAGGCCGCGGGCCACTCCATCGAGGAGTACGTGGCCGCCGTCGAGAAGATCGAGGAGCTGGCGCCGTGGTGCGCGGGCATCGAGCTCAACATCTCGTGTCCCAACATCGCGCGCGGCGGCGTGCTGGTGGGCGGCACTCCCGAGTCCGCCGCCGAGGTCGTGGGCGCTGTCCGCGACCGCGTGCACCGACCCCTGCTGGTCAAGATGGCCCCGGTGCGCGTGCCCGAGATCGCCCGTTCCCTTGAGGCCGCGGGCGCCGACGCCTTGTGCCTCATCAACACCATCAACGGCATGAGCCTGAACGTCCATACCCGCAAGAGCCGCCTGTCCAAGCCCACGGGTGGCGTCTCCGGCCCTGCGATCCACGCCATCGCCGTGCGCATGGTCTGGGAGGCGGCTCAGGCCGTGAAGATCCCGGTCAACGGCATGGGCGGCGTCGCCACCTGGGAAGACGCGGCCGAGATGATCTTGGCCGGCGCCACCGCCGTTACCGTGGGAACGGCCAACTTCTATGACCCGCTCGCCGCCAAGAAGGTCGTCGACGGCCTTGAGTACTGGTGCCGTGAGCAGGGCGTCTCTGACATCCACGAGCTGATTGGAGCAGCCGAATGCTAACCTACGAACAAGCCTCCGACAAGGTCATCATTGCCCTGGACTGCTCGCGTGAGCGCGCTTTCGAGCTGGCCGATCTTCTC
>CAVDTK010000143.1:0-5356 GCA_963611755.1 Oscillibacter sp. ER4 | reverse complement strand
TGACGTCGGCGAGAAGAACAATGCCCAGGTCACGGCCGGGGATGACGCACATGCGGGCGACGTAGTTCTCGACGTCGCCGTCGTGCGACATGACAAGCTCGCCGTCGCCCCAATGGTAGGTGGTCCAACCCATGCCGTAGAAGGTATCGCTCCACGGGTCGGGCACGCGGTCGTAGACCATGCGGTGGATCGCCGCGGGCGACAGGACGCCGGAGCCGCTATTGAGATACATCCGCAGGTAGCTGGCCATGTCCGATATGCTCGCGCGCACATAGCCGGAGGCCGGGCCGCCCCAGGCGTCGTCGCCTTGCTCATGTGTGAAGCCGTCGGCCACAGGCAGGCCGAACCAGGTTCGATGGCCCGTGGCGGCAGACGCGAGAGCCGCCTCGCCGTCGACGGATGCATCCGTCATGCCAAGAGGGTCGAAGAGATATCGCCGCAGGTAGGCGCCGTAGGACACGCCGCTCACGTTCTGGACGATGCGCCCGAGCAGGTCGTAGTTGGCGTTGGCGTAGCTAAACACGCCTTCGGTCTCCCCCACCTGCGCGGCCGCGAGAGACTCGTAGTACCCGAAGCCGCTCGTCTGGTTGAGAAGGGAGCGGACGGTGACCGAGGTTGGAAGGTCAAACTCCGGCGCATAGACCGCGGCCGGGACATCGAGGTCGATCTGCCCGGCGCCAACCAGCTGCTGCACCGCGGCCGAGGTCATCGACTTGGAGAGAGACCCGATGATAAAGGTGTCGTCGACGCCGTCCACGTCGCCAAGCGCGCGCTCGTAGAGCACACCGTCGGAATTAACGACGGCTACGGCCATCCCCGGGATGCCGGATGCCGAGAAGTTCTGCTCAAAGTAGGCGTCGAGAAGGCCTGTGAGCTGGGCTTCATTGGGCTCACAGCCTATAGGGGCGACTCCGGTGTCGGTGGGGTCGCTCTCCTCTTCCCACTCCACGTCGTCCTCGCCATCGGGAAGCAGGGCCTCGTCAGCGAGGGCAATCCGTGCAGGAAGGCGCAGCGCGCAGGCGACGATTGCAATCGCAAGGACCGCCAGCCAGGAAACGGCGCGCCCCGGCCCCCTAAAACCCGCCATAAATGAACTGCACCGGCTCGTTCAACCCCGAGAACGCGACGAACCACACAAGCAGCGCGCCCGTGGCCACCACCGCGAACGCCGCCCCCACATACACCGCGCGATCGATCACGAATCATCATCTCCCCAGGTCAGGCAATCATCCTGGCCTCGAATGTCATTCACATAGTCATAGAAGGCGTGCTCGATCCGCACCCAGCCCTTCCAGCCGGGGTGCACCGTGTCGCACAGGAAGTACTTCTCGTACTCAAAGGCGGAGAAATCGGCGTAGCTCGCGCCGGCGTCCTTGCAGATCCGACGAATCCGTTGGTAGTAGGCCTGGCGGTCGTCGCTGCTGACGTCGCTCACGTCGTACCACTGCCCGTGCACGGGAAGGATGCAAACCAGCGGCTCGAAGCCGACCTCGCTGCACGCGCGCAGGAAGCACTCGAGGTCGGCGTACTCGTCGTCGGCCTCGTCGAAGTTCTGGTAAAGCTCCGGGTCATAGGTATGGTTCTTCTCCCAAAAGGCGTCGTAGATGCCGAAGTCGTTGTTGGTACAGGCGGCCTCGCCCTCGGTCTGTGCGCGGGCGAGAAGGGCGTCCCAATCGGGCTCGGTTGCCTGCCCGGTAGCCTCGACCTGCTGGCGGTCGCCGCTCTTCTTAGGCGCGAGGTTGATTATGTTTTTGATGTCGCTCCTAAGTTTCCATGCGTCCGCTGCCGCGTACACGAGGTCGTTTATCGCGTCGAGCGGCGTGTCTTGAGAAGCAGCGGAGAGCTTCTCGTCCGCAATCCCAAGCGCGGAGCAACGCTTACGCACATATGCCTTGGTCTCGTCCGAGATCTGGTCGCTTTGCATGAAGGCGCGATAGAGCGAGTAAGAGAACTTCGTATAGAACTTGCTCTGGTCGCCGGAGCGCTTGAAGAACCACTGGGGCGAGACCATAATCATGACCTTGCGGTTCTTGATCTTGTTGCCGGTGCCATAAGCGCCCGCGGCGATAGCCTGCCATAAACTTTGGTCGTATCCCTCGCCGATGTAGGTCATGTTGACGCCCGCTCCGGACTCGCCGAGAACCGCCTGAGGGCAGGTGCTCACGAGGTTCTTGGAGATGTACCACTCCGAGGAGCCAAAGCACAGATATCCGTCCGAGGACATGTTGTTGGCCACGAAGTCGACGTTCTCGGACTTACCGGTGGCGTAGACATAGTCATAAAGCCTCGAAGTATCGGCCTGCGCGTTGCTGGGAAGCACCAAGACGTCGAACGCCACAAGGCCAAGCCCCAGCACCGCAATGCCGCAAAGAACCGCCGCAAGCAGCCCCATGCCCGAAGGCGGCCGCGGCGTCACCTTTTTCGCCGCCTCCCGCACCCGCGCGCAAAGGCCTTCTCCGCACCTCAACCTAGCCAATGAGCATCTCCACCTGTCCCGAGAAGATCGCGAACCCAAAGAACGCGGCCACCTGCGTCACGGCCCAGCTGCACACGCGGAACCACCCGTCGCGCCTGTGCCTCTTGTAGAAGCCCCAGCGTTTCTGGGCCAGCTGCGTGACAGCGAGAAGAACGCCGTGGTAGAGGCCGTAGGCGATGTAGCTCCACGCGAGACCGTGCCAGAACCCCATCACGAGCATGTCGACCATGAAGGCGCACATCGCGACCTGTAGCCGATCGCCGAGGAACTTCTTGTGCATGAGCCAGCGGCTGAACCGCATGAAGACGAAGTCGCGAAACCAGGTGGACAGCGTGATGTGCCAGCGGTTCCAGAAGTCGATGATGTCGACCGCGGCAAACGGCGCGCGGAAGTTGCGCGGGCTGCAGATGCCCAAGCAGTAGCTCGTGCCCATCGCCATCAGGCTGTAGCCCTGAAAGTCGCAAAACAGGTAGAGGCCGTAGACAAGCGCAGTCTGTACCTGGTAAAACGCGTCGCCCGTCGCGGAAGGCGCATAGAAACGGTGGATCCACGTGGCCACGACGACCTTGTAGACGGCGCCTGCAAACAGCAACAGGATCCCGCGGGCGAGAAGTCCCGCGTACTCGTCGCGCGCGAGCGTAGCATGGGCATCCGTGGCAAACCGGCGGCTTCGGTCGATGGGGCCGGACGAGAACTGCGGGAAGAACAGCAAGAAGTAAAGCCAGTCTTCAAGGCCCAGGTAAGAGCGCGTGATAAGCCCGTCGTGGACCTCAACGACGATCTGCGTTGCCTTAAAGGTCACGTAACTGATGCCGACAAAGCCCCACAGGCTCTGGTCTAAGACGGCCGAGACCTTGTAGACCACAAGGGGCGCCAGCGTGGCCGCGATGGCGATAAGATAGCGCCGCTTGTCCTTGGGGCTTCTCGCCAGGAAAAGCGCCGCTGTGCGTGCGACCACCAGAAAGCCGAGAAGGGCCGCAACCTGCACCGGCGTCTTAAAGAAAACGCAGGTCAAAAAGGCGATCGAAACGCCAAGCCCGTAGTGGCGCAGCGTGTGGCCCGTAAGGCCGATGACCGCGGCGACCGCGATCGCCACCGCAAGCAGCACGAAGAAACTCGGGTCCGCAAAGAGCGTCACGCTATGCCCACTCCCCTATCCGCGCCAAACACTCGCGCCGCGCTACAGGCGCTTGGCGACCTGCGCCACGATCTTGTTGGCGGTGTTCATTTCGTATCGCTCGACCTCGGTGGGCGCGATGGCGACGCCTAAGTCGTCCTCAAGGCCTACCAACAGCTCGATCGCGGCCATGGAGTCAAGAAACCCCAGGTCAAAGAGGTCTTCGTCCAGGTGGTCGCGCACCTCGGGCGTGCCGGACACGTCCTCCAGAAGATCAAGCACGCGCGAGCGGATTTCTTCTTCGTCCATATCAATCGCTTACCTTTCTTGCCTTATCTGCCAGAACTTTTAGCGAGAGACTGATGCGGCAAGGGCCTTGCGGTCGGCCTTGCCGTTGGCGTTCAGCGGCATTGCATCGATCACGCGGACCTGCCGCGGCACCATATAGGCAGGAAGCGTTCGCCCCAGGGCTTCCTTGAGCTCGCGTCCCAGCGAGAAGCCCGTCTGACCTGCGGCGGCATCGGCGACCACAAAGGCGCAGAGGCTCGTCACGCGGCCCGCGCGCGTGACCGGGACCACGACGGCATGGCGCACGCAGCCGATCTCCTCGATCGCGCCCTCAACCTCGCCCAGCTCGATGCGATAACCGTTGAGTTTCACCAAAGAGTCGGCCCGCCCCACGCAGCGAAGCATGCCCTTCTCGTCAATAAAGCCCAGGTCACCGGTCTTGTATCCACGCGCCGGGGTACCGTCCTTCATGGTCGCGGAGAAGAACGACTCCGCGGTCTTGGCGGGGTTGGCGTAGTAGCCGCCGGCCACGGTGTCGCCCACGATCACGATCTCGCCGGTCTGTCCGCGCGGGAGCTCCGCGCCCGTCTCGCGGTCGCAGATCCGCAGCTCCGTCCCGGCCCGGGGATTGCCCACCGGCAGCGGCTGGGGATCGGCAAGCGCGGCCTCGCCGATCTCGCAGTACGTGACGGCGACCGTCGACTCGGTGGGCCCGTAGGTGTTGGCGATGATGACACCCGCCCCAAAGCGGTCGCGCAGCTTTTGGACGGTCGTGTGGTGGAGTGTCTCCCCGCAGAAGAGGAAAAGCTTCACATTGGGCAAAAGGTCTGCGTTAAACGATGGATCTACCAGGCATAAGTCGGCAAAGGACGGCGTTGACACCCACACCTCGACGCCCGAGGTGGCCAGGCTCGCAAAAAGCGCCTTGAAGTCCGCGCCCTTGGCGGCGTCCACCGCGTGAAGGCACCCGCCCGTGGTAAGCGCGCCCACCAACTCGTATTCCGAGAGGTCGAAGGAATAGTGCGCCTGGTCGAGAAACACGCGGCCACCGCCGCGCACCACGGGAAAGCCTGCGAGCCAGCGGCGGAAGTTCGCCACGTTCGCGGCCGTGACCTCGATCCCCTTGGGCCGTCCTGTGGAGCCGGAGGTGAAGATGATGTACTGGGTCTTCTCGCCGCTCACCCACATCGAGCGCGGCAGGGGCTCGCATGCGCCGCCGGGCGCCGCGTCCTTCTCGCCGAGAAGCGCGTCCGCGTCGATAACCCCCGCATCAGGCATAACCTGGGCAAACCCCGCGGGCACCCCGCAGGCCGCGAGCATCGTCGCGCCCTCGATCTGGCCTGCGATGTCGGCGACGCGCCGCGCGGGCAGCTCGACGTCGATGGGCACGTAGGCGTGCCCGCTCATGAGGCAGGCCAAGAAACACTCGACCGTGAGCGCAGATTTGGGGCCAAGCACCAGGACAGGACCCGTGC
>CAVDTK010000142.1:0-5400 GCA_963611755.1 Oscillibacter sp. ER4 | reverse complement strand
TGCCCCACTGGTACTTGATGGCGATAAAACCCCAGCAACCGGCCAGCGCCGCGTAAACCTTGGCGTAGTGGAACCAGCTGTTCTGGTAGATGTGGGTGGGGTTGTTGAGCGCCCAGTCGGCACCCTGCGACACGCCGATGGCGATGGCCACGCAGTAGATGGTCATCGCAAGCGGGCAGACGCCAAAGATGAGCGCGGCGCCCACCTTGGTACGACGGCCGATCTCGTTGGCGACGATCAGCCCCACGAACACCATGGCCCAACCAAGCCAGTGCATCGCTGTGTTGGATCCCCAAACGTCAAACAACATTTCTTTCCTCTCTTTCCTTGACTCCTCACGGGCCCTCAGCCCGTGGCTAGTACCAAATTCGCGGCGAGAAACCCGCAGGCCCCGCCGCCGACTCCCGCGCCGACCGCCGCCGCTACCCCAGATCCAGGTGCAGCGTCTTGGCGATCAGGTCCGCGATGACCTCCTTAGGCGCGTCCGGGTTCATGCTCAGATACGAGATGAGCCCCGCGATCAACAAAAAGAACGTGTCGTAGACGTGGTCGATCTCCATGGGGTGCTTGGCCACGTAGTCGCGCGCGGTGGTCTCGGTGAGATAGCGCGCCAAAGTATCCGCACTTTGATGAGAAAACCGCAGGTAGAGCGCAGCGTTCTCAGGCTTGAGCAACACCTGCCTAAAGGTGTCCCGGCGAAGCAGCAGGCGCGTGAGCATCTCGACGCAGTCGTCCAAGGCCCCGGCCACGTCGCCCTCGACGCGGCTCTCGTTCCAGTCCTTGACCGAGCCGACAAACCCCTCGATGTAGCCGTCAAGCACGGCGTCCATGACGGCGTCCTTGTCGTCGAAGTAGTGGTAGAAGAGGCTGCGCGTGATGCCGGCGCGCTCCGTGATGTCCTTGACCGAGGTTCGAGCGATGCCCTTCTCGCCAAACAGCCCGCGAGCGGCCTCGACAATCTGCCTGCGCCTCACGGCGCTGATCTCGGTACTTTCCACGCATAACCTCTCTGTTGGAACCTTGCCGTTGACACTGTGTCAATCGCAGGCCCATTATGCATGTGTAGGCTTTGTGATGCAAGCAACGACCGTTCGCGGGGACGTTAGCCGCCGCCCGCCCGTTTGAGGCGCAGCGACGACCCGGCTCGCATGGCCACACGGGCCACCGCGCCCGCCTACCCCTCCCGGTACGTGATGCGTGCCGTGGGCGCCAGCCCGTTCACTACGTTGCTGTTGACCACCGAGTAGAGATAGCGGTGCATCGCCTGCCGCATGGCGAGAACGGCCGTCGCGCTCGTCGAGTCGCTCATCTCGCCGGTCTGGGCCGTCGTGGTGAAGTTGACGTCGGTCCCGGCATAAAACGCCTGGTTCTTATCGGTGTAGTCGTAAAGGGTCCAGTCGGATACCACGTGCCCGTCGTAGCCCCATTCGTCGCGGAGAAGACCCGTGCACAGCGCCTCGCAGCCGCCCGCCCAGGTCGACCCGATGTAGTTATACGAGCTCATCACGGCCTTGGCGGCGGACACCTCGCGCTCGCGGCGCTCCCCCGTCTCGTCGTCCAGGTAGGGCACACTACCTCGGGCGGTCTTGACCGCGATCTCGAAGGGGCGCGCGTAGATCTCGCGAATGGCCTGCTCAGAGGCCCAGGTAAGAAGATGCGCGCAGCGGTTGGTGTCCTGGTCGTTCAAGCAGAAATGCTTCATCTGGGAGTAGACGCCGCAGGTGAATGCCCCCTCGATCGCGGCTGCCCCCAAGGTGCCCGCCAGCAGCGGGTCTTCCGAGTAGTACTCGAAGTTGCGCCCGCCGAAGGGCGAGCGATGGCAGTTCATGGCCGGGGCGCACCAGCCGCTCATGCCGCACAGAAGCATCTCCTGGCCGATGGCCTCGCCCTCAGCGCGCGCAAGCTCGGCGTTCCACGTCTGCGCCACCGTGTACTCGCTGGGAAAACCGCAATGCCCCTGGTCATCGACGTAGACCGAGATCCCGGCGGGGCCATCGCCCTCGAGCGTCTTGGGCTTGCCGATGGACGGCACGGAATCGCTGCCGTAGCTGTGGTTGTTCAAGATGATGGCCATCACGTTGGGCACCAGCTGGTTCAAGAGCAGCTCCCACGCGGGGTCGTCCATCGCGCGTCCGCGCAGGTCGATGAGGGAAAGGCCGTTCTTCTCGCGCTCGGCCGGCATCTCGTCGGCCGGGTTCACGTGCTCGGCGGCGTTGTACTCCACAAGCTCCAGCCCCACCGAGGCCGCCGTCTTGTCGATAGCCGGCTGCGGGAAGGTCCCCGCAAAGTCGCGGCGCGACAGCTGGGTGCAGTAGGCCTCCATGTAGGCCGTCACATCGTCGAAGCGGTTCTTCACCGGCGCGCCCGTCGCGGAGTCGCATGCGTAGTCACAGGCATCAAAGGCCAGGTCACGGGCATCGATCACGGTATGCGAGTCGCTGCGCAGGCTGATGCGGTAGGTGCCCGCGTCCAGCCGCCAGCAGCCGTGGGCCACGTCCCAGCTCGCCAGGTCGCGGATGGCGAAGGACAGCTCTACCTGGGCAGACTCGCCGGGAGCCAGCTCTGCCGTCTTAGAGAAGGCCACCAGGACGGCTGCGCTCTTCTCGATGCTGGATGAGACGGGCGGCGTGGTGTAGACCTGCACAACTTCCTTGCCCGCAAGCTTGCCCGTATTGGTCACACTCGCGACCACCTTGACCTGGTCTTCATTGACCGAGACGTCAATAAGCCGCTGGTCAAAGGTGGTATAGGAAAGCCCGTAGCCAAAGGGGAAGCTCACGGCCGCGTCGTAGGAGAAGCCGGCGTAGTTTCCGGCCTCGGCCTCGGCGGCCGCCGTCTCGTAATAACGATACCCCACGTAGATGCCCTCGGCATACTCGACGAAGTGCGCGCCGGACCCAATGGAGGTGTAGTAATCGGTGACGTCGGTATAGGTGTGGTTGCCAAAGTTGTTGAAGCTCGGCGTGGCGGAAAGGTCCGCGGCCCACAGGTCACAGGTGCGGCCCGAGGGGTTGACCACGCCGGCAAGAACATCGGCCACGGCGAGAAGACCCTTCGTGCCCGGAAATCCTATCTGGACGATGGCGTCCGCCTCGCAGGCTCCGCCCACCTCGAGCAGCGGCCCCACCTCCATCGTGGTGGCCACGTTGAGCAGGACCACCAGGGCTGAGCAGCGCTTCTTTATCTGGGCGAGAAGCTCAAGCTCCTCTTGGCAAAGCTCCAGCTGGTGCTGGCCGGGCGCGTAGTTGGCCGTCTCGTCGTTTGGTGTGAAGACCGGCGAGACGCCCGATTCCAAGGTCGCCAGCAGGTCCTGCGAAAGGTCAGCGCCCTCGCCGGAGGGCCGCGAGATCACCACGACGCCCACTGTGCCGTCCAAGCTGTCGCGCACAGAATCCGGGTACTCTGACCAGGGAATCTCTCCCAAGTAGTAGCTCACGGTCCCCGGCTTGTCGAGGGCGCCCACGGTCGCGCGCGGGTAGTCGGGCGCGATGGACGCCAGCCAATCGAAGGCCGTATCGTTCACCGAAAAATGCGCCGAGAAGGCCTCGCGCGCGTCGACCGCATGGGTCTTGTCGATAAGCGCAGCACCGCTGCCGCCGTAAACCACGTCAACCGCGCCCCGACCGACGAGCGACACCGCCTGGCCTGATGCCAACGGCAACACGCCGCCCGCGTTGCGGAGAAGCACGATGCCCTCGGCCTCGATCTGGCGCGCCACTTCCTCGCTGGCCGCCCGTGCCTCGTCGAAACTCGCGTATTTTGCCTGGTAGTATGCGGTGTCCCAGCCGGAGGTGTCCCCTAACGGCTCGATCTTCTCGACCTCTCGCGCGCCCGCGGCGCCACCGGCCGCATCGCCCGCGCCCGTCTCGCCGCTGCCGGCCGCCGCGCAACCGCCAAGGCCCGCGACGCCCAGCGCGCCCGCGCCCAACCCGGCGGCCGCAAGAACTTCTCGGCGCGTGAGAGAATGCGCGAAGACGCGCGCAAAAGCGCTGTTCAAAGGCTCGTTTGTCGACATTTAGCTCTCCTTCCAGACAAAGCAGATGGGCCGAGTGCCACCGCTTGCGGCGCCCGGCCCGTCCGAGGCAAGACGACAAGGGGCCAGGCGCCGGCAAAGCCGGGAAGGAGGGGAGGAGTTGGCTCGGAGCGCCTTACGGGCGCAGCGCCGGCTGGACCTTCCCTGTCGCGGCTTTGAGAATACCTGGCCGCCGCGGCCGACCTCGGCCCCTTGTCGCAACTGGCACAAAAAACGACACGTTTGGCACCCGCGCCCGGCGAGCAGCGCCCGGCCGGGATAGAATAGGTGGCCTTGAACACTAAGGAAAGGCAGCTCGAAGGCATGATCAACTCCGCAGAAGACCCGGCCGAGAAGGACCCCGCGAGCGGCGAGGGCACGGCAACCGAAGCCGCCGACCCCTTTGCCCCCGGCTCCTTGGGCCAGCTCATCCCCTGGCCGGACGCCGACACCTACCCCAACATCCCCGCCGACGAGGCCCTGGAGCTCTTCTTGGGCTGGGTCGAGTCGCGCGGCATCGAGCTGTGGGAGCACCAGGAAGAGGCGCTTCTCTCCCTGGCGGCCGGCGACCACCTGATCCTGGGCACGCCCACCGGCTCGGGCAAGTCGATGGTCGCTTTGGGCATGGCCTTCATGAGCGTGTGCACCGACCGCCGCGCCTACTACACCGCACCCATAAAAGCCCTGGTCAGCGAGAAGTTCTTCGACTTCGTCGAGTACTTTGGCAAAGAGAACGTGGGCATGGTGACAGGCGACGCCTCCATCAACGCCGACGCCCCCATCATCTGCTGCACGGCAGAGATCCTGGCCAACCAGGCGCTGCGCGAGGGCGAGGGCTGCGACGTGGGCTGCGTCGCCATGGACGAGTTCCACTTCTACGCGGACCCCGACCGCGGCTGGGCCTGGCAGGTGCCCCTGCTGACCCTACCCCACACGCAGTTCCTGCTGATGAGCGCCACGCTGGGCGACACCTCGGCCATCGCGTCCAGCCTACAGGAGCACACGGGCCGCACCGTGGACGTCCTGGCAGACGCCCCGCGACCGGTTCCTTTGTCCTACGAGTTCGTTGACACGGCGCTCGAGGGCACCGTCGAGCTGGCCCTGCGCGCGGGCGACGCCCCTCTCTACATCGTGCACTTCTCGCAGGACGCGGCCCTAACCAGCGCGCAGTCGCTGGCCAGCTACGGCGTCTCCACCAAAGAGCAGCGCGAGGCCGTGAAGGAGGCCATCAAGGGCACCCGCTTCACCACGACCTTCGGCAAGACCCTGCAGCGGCTTCTGTGCTGCGGCGTAGGCGTCCACCACGCGGGGATGCTGCCCCGCTACCGCCTGCTCGTCGAGAAGCTCGCCCAGCAGGGGCTTCTCCCCGTCATCTGCGGCACGGACAC
>CAVDTK010000141.1:0-5674 GCA_963611755.1 Oscillibacter sp. ER4 | reverse complement strand
CATGGCCGCGATGCAGGCAAGCAGATGCTCGTCGTGCTCGGCCCGCGAGGCCGCGCGCTCCTCGTCGTTCATGCAGAAGCTGAACTTGACCGGCGGCGTGTCGTGCAAAACCGTGACGCCGTCAAGCCGCCCCAGCATCCTGACCTCCCCACTCGTGCCGTCCTTCAAGAACTGGCAGACAAGAACGCTGCGCCCGGCTGCCCGCGCCCGCAGCGCCAGACCCATGGCGGCCGTGGTCTTTCCCTTGCCGTCGCCGTGGTAGACATGAACCAACTTGTACTCCTTAGGCTCCAAAAGCCGCATAGCAAAGAGCCCCGGCGTAGCTGCCGGGGCCCATGTTCGCTTCAAGCGATAGTTAAAATCCTAATTGTTATATTTGACTCCCCAACCGCCAAGGCCGGCAGCGCCAACGTTAGACGTAGAATCGCGAAGGGTCAGCGCCTCATCGGAATCGTCTTGGGTCTCTTTTCTCACGTTAAGTCCCTGAGAAAAGACATTGCCCCCGGAAACCTCCTCAAGCTCGTCAAGGTTCAGTTCCTGCTTGCGTTCATCGGCCATAACGACTCCTTTCGGATCGACTGCTACCCCAGCGGGTGCGGACCAGCGGCGCGGACCTCGTCGGACATCGACTGCAGGCGCTTCTCGGCGTTCTCGACGAACATCCGCGCGAGCTTCTCGGCGCACTCGTCGTAGGCCTCGGGGTCAGACCAGGTGCTCTTGGGGTTGAGAAGCTCCGAGGGCACCGACGGGCACGCGGTGGGAACGTCCAGGTTAAAGCGGTAATCGTGGACGAACTCACAGTCATCAATGATACCAGACTGCGCGGCCTCGACCATCTTGCGGGTGTACTTGAGCTTGATGCGCTCACCCACGCCGTAGGGGCCGCCGGTCCAGCCGGTGTTGATGAGGTAGACGCGGGTGCCGCCGTGCTCGATCTTCTCGCCGAGCATCTGACCGTAGACCATGGGGTCAAGCGGCATGAACGGCTCGCCGAAGAGGCTCGAGAAGGTGGGCTGGGGCTCCTTGACGCCGCGCTCGGTGCCGGCGACCTTGCTCGTGAAGCCGGTCATGAAGTGGTACATGGCCGCGTTCTTGTCCAGCTTGGAGATGGGCGGCAGCACGCCGAAGGCGTCGGCGGTGAGGAAGATCACGACGTCCGGCGTGCGCTTGGCGCTGCCCTTGACCACGGCGTTGTCGATGAACTCGACGGGATAGGCCACGCGGCCGTTTTCGGTGAGGCTGGTGTCGAAGTAGTCGGCCTCGCGGGTCCAGGGGTCGATGATCACGTTCTCGCAGATAGAGCCAAAGCGGATGGCGTTCCAGATCTGGGGCTCGGACTCCTCGGTGATGTTGATGGTCTTGGCGTAGCAGCCGCCCTCGATGTTGAAGACGGAGTCCTCGGCCCAACCGTGCTCGTCGTCGCCGATGAGCAGGCGGTTGCTCGCCGCGGAAAGCGTGGTCTTGCCGGTGCCGGACAGGCCAAAGAAGACCGTGGTGCCGTGCGAGGCCGGGTTCATGTTGCACGAGCAGTGCATGGGAAGCACGCCGTCCTCAACGGGCAGCAGGTAGTTCATCGTGGAGAAGATCGCCTTCTTGATCTCGCCGGAGTACTGGGTGCCCACGACGAGAATGACCTTCTCGGTGAAGTTGATGATGACCGCGGCCTCGGAGTGGGTGTGGTGGATCGCCGGGTCGAGCTTCAGGCGCGGGGCCGCCATGACCACGAAGTCGGCCAGGCCGTACTCGGCGAGCTCCTTCTTGGTGGGGCGGATGAGCATCTGGTGGACAAAGAGGGCCTGGCTCGCCAGCTCGGTGATGACGCAGAACTTGCGCGCGTAGCGGCGGTCGGCGCCGGCGATGCCGTGGACCACAAAGAGTCGGCGCTCGGAGAAGTGCGCGATGACCTCGGACTTGATGCGGGCGTAGTCCTCCCGCGAGATGGGCACGTTGACCTCGCCCCAGGCGATCTGGTCGTGGACCTCGGGGGTGTCGACCACAAAGCGGTCCTTGGGCGAGCGGCCGGTGTACTGGCCGGTGGTCACGCACAGGGCGCCGTTGGAGGCGAGCGTGCCCTCGCCGCGGTCGACGGCCTTCTCGATAAGGACGGCGGGCGAGCAGTCGATCCAGGTCATATCGTCCGTGTGGGCGATTCCGTAATGGGCAAGCTCCTCGATGATCATGCGAAAAACCTCCTGATGGTGGCGTTGCTTGCAAGGCGTGCCTCTTTAGTGGGAAGCACGGCGCCGCCCGCCCGATTGGTGGGCTCGCGCGTGTCTCGCAAGCGCTAGAGTTAAGGACGCTGGCGCCCTTAGACCATAAGTTACCGCTCGGCAACTAAAAATGGCCGTTCGCGTCCGCAAGTGGTGTTAACCAGTTCACAAATGGCATATGGGCCGGTCCAAAGACAGCGAATGAACGGAGAAGAGCATGGCGGATCTGACCACGATCACAGACGGCAAGCTGACGGCGAGCATCGACTCTGCGGGCGCGCAGCTCATGAACCTTGGGCTTGACGGCCGCGAGTACCTTTGGCAGGGCGACCCCGCGTTCTGGAACCGCCGCTCGCCGGTGCTCTTCCCCATCGTGGGCGTCCTGCGCGACGGGCATGCCATGAGCGCCGACGGCGAGGTCAAGCTGTCCCGCCACGGCCTGGCGCGCGACTACGTGCACGAGATCGTGGAGCTGGACGAGTCGCACGTGGTATACCAGCTGGACGCAAGCGACGAGACCCGCGCAAAGTACCCGTACGACTTTAGGCTGAACATGGGGTATGCCGTAAAGGACGGGGTCTTGTCCCAGAGCTACACGGTGACCAACACCGGCGAGGTGGAGCTGCCCTTCACCTTTGGCGCGCACCCGGCGTTCAACGTGCCCGTCCCCGGCTGCGACGAGGATTTTGGCGACTACGAGCTGCGCTTTGCAAAAGCCTGGACCGCTAAGGTGCCCAAGGTCGACGTTGACGGCCTGCACGACTTCGGGGCCATGCACACCCTGTTCGAGGACGCGGACAGCTGGCAGCTCTCGCACGAGAAGATCGACGAGCTTCTCACCATCGTGTTCAAGGACGTCCCCGCGGATAAGGTCACGCTGGCGAGCAAGAAGTCCGGCCACGGAGTCGAGGTGGCGTTCCCGGGCTTCGACTACCTGGGCGTTTGGACCGCGAGCGCCACGGCGCCGTTTATCGCCATCGAGCCCTGGCACGGCGTGGCGGCCTGTTACGACGAGAGCGACGTCTTTGAGGAGAAGCGCGACACGATCAAGCTGGCCCCCGGCGAGAAGTGCACGTACACGTTCACCATGCGGCCGTTTTAGGGGCGCGCGGCGCGCGGCGCGGGCGGGCGAGCCTCTAAAACCGCGTATTTCTCGCATTAGTGTACATAATTAAAACGGACGCACCGGATATGCCGCATATCCGGTGCGTCCGTTATAATTATGTACACTATTTCGCTGAAACTATAGAAGGTTGACAATCAAACCTGTCACAAATGCGAATCCCATCACAAACAGAAGATACAGACAGAACCGTTTGATTCCCAATGCGCTTTTCAGTGCGCCGAGATTGGTGATTTTTGTGGCGGGACCGGTAATCATAAACGCGGCTGCATTTCCAAGGCTCATACCGTCCGCGAGCCATTCCAGAAGCAGGGGAATTGTCCCGCCGCCGCAGACATAGAGCGGCACTCCGACCGTGGCTGCCATCAGCACGCCAAACCCCTTGTTGCTACCGAACAGGGATACAAAGGCGTCTGTTGGCACATATCGCTGAAATACTGCGGAAAGCACCACGCCGATCAGGAAATACGGGCCGGTTGCCTTGATATTGCGCCAGATGTTTTTCAGCAGCCGCAGAACCATATTGGGGTCGGTATCATGGCTGACAGGCTCATCAAACTTTCCGAATGAGAAAAACGGCCTGTCCCGATAAAAGAAATGGATAAGAAGGCCGGCTACCGCCCCGCACAAAAAGCACGAGATGATTCTGACCGCCAATGCAGCGCCGCCTAACGCCGTGCTGTATGCGATCAGCTGCGGATTGAGCAGGACTGAACTCATCATAAATGCGGCAAGCCAATCCTGCCGCATTCCCTTATTGGCGAAAGATGCGGCAATCGGGATCGTTCCGTACATACAAAGCGGAGAAGCAATACCAAGCAGGCTTGCGGGAATCACGCCGAATACGCCCCACTTTTCCCGTTCATCTTTGCAAACAGCCCGTGGATCTTATCTTTAGCAAAAACAGAGATGACGGAGCCGATCAGAATGCCAAGAACCCAGTATCCAAAAATCTGCCGAAATTGAATATCAAAGTAGTACCAAAGATATATGGCCTCTCTCCGTAAAACATCGAGCATAGCCGCAATTCCTTATTCGTCGATACTTACCAGCTTATAGGTTCTGCTGCCAAAGCCCAGTTCGTCAGCGTGGTCAAGAATATGTTCACCACTGCGGGACTCCATTCTTGCGATAACGGACGCACCATCCGGGACAGCCCGCAAGAAGTCCACGCAAGCCTGGTCAAGCGCTACCGGGTCTGTGGAGGCCAAAATACCAACATCGTGCATATCCGGTTTTGCGGGATTGGCGTTGCAGTCGCAATCCACGGAAATATTGTTCATCACACTGATGAACACCATCTTTTCGCCTTCGCCAAAATAATCGTAAACGGCGCTGGCGGCTTCGGCCATAGATTCCGTAAAGGTTTCTGCGGGCGTGCTCCATCCAAAGCCGGTGGTTTGCGTGCCGCCGCTGTGGATCAGGGATTTTCCGGTAGAGGAAGCAATGCCGATGGAGATATTTTTGAGCGCACCACCAAAGCCGCCCATAGCGTGTCCCTTAAAGTGGGAAAGCACCATGCAGAAATCATAGTTTGCCAGATGACTGCCCACAAGGTCAGTTTTCAGGTGTGTGCCGCCGGTCACCGGAATCTCCATACCGCCGTCAGCATCCATAATGTCCACATCGGCAATGGCAGTATAGCCATGGTCTTCTGCCGCCTGCATATGCAGGGCTGTGCTGGCTCGGTTTCCGCCGTAGGCAGTATTGCACTCTACAATCGTTCCGTCCACGCTCTCTACCAGTGCTTTGATAAACTGCGGGTCAAGGTTGTAGCTACCGTCGCCCTCTCCGGTATGCAGCTTCACTGCGACCCGATCTCCCTCAGCCGGAGTGCGTCCAAGAGCTTCATAAATCGCCATCAGAGCATCGGAATCAATGACAGAAGTATAGTAAACAACCGGATCGTTGTCGCTGCCAGTCTGGTGTGCGAGGTCAGACAGCTTGATTTCATAGCCGCCGGCGGTCGTAACTGCGGTCAGCGTCCCATCCTCATCTGTGGCTGGCGGCTGGACGGTGGAATCAGTTGACGGGGTAGGCTGCATTTCTGACTGAGCAGGTTCTTCGTCAGCAGTCGGCGTATTTGCCGTTTGACCGCAGCCTGCCACAGATAAACACAAAACGCTTGCAACCAATACGGATAAGAATTTCTTTTTCATGTGATTTCAACTCCTTCCAAACCACGAAAACAGGCATTGCAGCCCATTAAAAACGTATTCATAGGTGTACTGATAATCGTGCCGGTTGCCTTCGACGGTGTAGTACATCAGATTACCGTCTGCAAACCCGGTCTGGGTGTAGTCAAAGGCGTTTGTCAGCGTTTTCATATATTCCATTTGCG
>CAVDTK010000140.1:4104-5832 GCA_963611755.1 Oscillibacter sp. ER4 | reverse complement strand
TCACGGCGGCCAGCGGCACGGGCAAGTCGACCCACCTGCGCCTGTGGAAGGCCGCCTTTGGCAATGACGTGCAGGTCGTGAACGGTGACAAGCCCTTGCTGCGCGTGGACGACGCGGCGTCGGCGACCGCCGGCGCCCCCGCCCCCGCCCCCACGATCACCGCCTTCGGCACCCCGTGGTGCGGCAAGGAGGGCTGGCAGACCAACACCTCGGCCCCTCTCGCCGGCCTGTGCATCCTGGAGCGCGGCGAGCGCGACACCTGCGAGCGCATCACCTCGGCGGACGCCCTGGCCACGGCCATGCGCCAGGTCTACATGCCGCGCGACCCCGAGTCCGCGTTCCTCACGCTGGGCTTTCTTGATACCCTGTTGAGCAACGTCCCGGTCTACCGCCTGCGCTGCACGATGGAGCAAAGCGCCGCGCGCGCGAGCTTCCAGGCGATGACGGGCCTTTGTTTTGACGACTGCCTCTGCGAGAAGGACCGCGATGCCTGCAACTGACACCTACCTGCGCCCCAGCCTCGACGGAATCGGCGGGGTGAGCGGCGCGGCGTTGAACGCAAGCTCGCTCTACCTCATGCACCTGGTGTCCTGCGCCCTGTCTGGCGAGAAGCCCATGGCGCTGTGCGGCGGGGCCTCGTGGGACGCGGTGTTCAAGCTTGCTGGGCGCAACTCTGTGGCTACTACCTGCGCGTTTGCGGTCGC
Source organism: Oscillibacter sp. ER4 (assembly GCA_963611755.1). GTDB lineage: Bacteria > Actinomycetota > Coriobacteriia > Coriobacteriales > Atopobiaceae > Paratractidigestivibacter. The sequence continues at coordinate 5,128 of CAVDTK010000140.1, read as the reverse complement.
CTCGGTGCCGGGCGCGAGCGACGAGGAGCGTGCCCGCTGGCAGGCCGAGGTCGACCGCAACCTCATGCGCCACGTGGTTTTTGACATGGAGCGCGAGGCGATCTTCTCCGCGATGGACAAGGCCGGGCTGGCCCACCTGCCGCTTAAGGGCGTGGTCACGTCTCGCCAGTACCCGCGGCCCGAGATGCGCTGGATGTGCGACAACGACATTTTGTTTGGGCGGGTCGGGGAGAACGGCGCTGCGGCGGCCGCGGATGGCGACGGGGCGCCCCGCGTGGCCGTGGCAACCGACGACGATGCCCGTGAGCTGCGCTCCATTATGGAGGCGGCCGGTTTCAAGGCCGAGCATTTTGGCATGGGCAACCACGACGCGTACGAGAAGCTGCCCTTCCTCAACTTCGAGATGCACCGCGGCCTGGCAAACCCCGAGGTCAGCTGGTGGGAGTACTACCAAAACCCCTGGCCGCGCGCCCAAAAGGACGCCGATGCGCCGGGCCTCGCGTACGCCTTCAGCTGCGAGGACGCCTACCTTTTCCACATCGCCCACATGTTCAAGCACTTCTCGAACTCCGGCCACGGCGTGCGCGGCTTGGCCGACGAGTGGGTGCTCATGCAGGCGTGGGGTGCCCAGATGGATCGCGCCTACTTGGACGCTGAGCTGGGCAAACTCGGGATGCTCGAGTTCGAGCGCGACCTGCGCCGCACGGCGACGGCCGTCGTGGGCCAAGACGCCTGCGGCCGCAAGCTGGCGGGGGAGAAGGACGCCCTGACCGGCGACGACGTGGCCATGCTCGCGTACATGCTGGGCAGCGGCACCTACGGGACCATTGCCAACCACGTCACCAACGAGCTCGCGCGCGAGGCCGGCGAGCGCGGCCAGAAGGGCTCGCGGGCCCGCTACCTGCTGGGACGCGCCTTCCCCCCGCTCGAGAAGCTGGAGGCCGGCTACCCCGTGCTCAAGAAGGCGCCCTGGCTTTTGCCCGGCGTCTACGTCTACCGTTTTGTGGTGAAGCCGTTCACGCGG
>CAVDTK010000140.1:0-3634 GCA_963611755.1 Oscillibacter sp. ER4 | reverse complement strand
TCGGACTCGGGCACCGTCGACCACACGCCCTCAAACGAATCCCAGGTCAACAACGGCGCCGCCTCCACCGGTCTTGCCGTCGGCGCCCCCGACAACGACGTGGTGGTGGAGTAGCATGCCCCAGACCAACGCCCCCCACATCGAGGACATTCTCGCCGCCGACGGCGTGTGGATCTCCACCACCGCCGGCGTCAGCATGTGGCCCATGCTGCGCAATCGCCGCGACACCATCGTCGTGCGCCCGCCGCAAGGCCGCTTGAAGCCCCTCGACGTTGCGCTGTACCGCCGCGGCGACGCGTACGTCCTGCACCGCGTGATCGACGTCGAGAAGGACGGCTACCGCATCATCGGCGACAACTGCGTCGAGTACGAGCAGGTAAACGAAGCCCAGGTCATCGGCGTACTTGACGAGTTCTGGCGCGGCGAGCGCCACTGCGACCCGCGCTCTGCCGCTTGGCTTGCCTATGCCCGCGCCTGGCACGCGATCTTCCCCGTGCGCCGCGCCCTCAAGCGCGCCCGCGCCGCAGCCGGCCGCGTGAAGAGGCGGGTGCTCGGGCAGTGAAGTCCTTCTCCTGGGTGCGCTCCGTCTGCGGCAAGGACCTGCGGGGCCTGTGGCTTCTCACCGCCTCGCGCTGCGCCACCGCCCTCATCGCCGTCGCATATGCCCTGCTCATGCAGCGAACCATCGACGCCGCCGTCTCCGGTGACAACCCCGCGTTCTGGGCCGGCCTGGCCGCCTTCGCCGCCGCGCTTCTCGCCTCCGTGGCCTTGTCGGCCCTGTCCAAGTACCTGACCGAGGCCGTCCAGGCCAAGATCGAGAACGGCCTGCGCGACCACGCTGTCCAGGCCATCGTTCGCGCCGGGCGCCTGCCGCGCGGCCGTGCGAGCGGCGACGTGGCCAGCGTCCTGACCTCGGACGTCACCGCCGTCGCAGACGCTGTGGTCTCCATCGTTCCCGAGACGGCGTCGATGCTCGTGCGCGCGGTCGCGGCCCTGGCGCTGATGTTCGCCGTGGCGCCTGCGCTGGCCGCGTTCTTTATCGCCGCAGGTAGCGTGTGTGTTGTGGTCTCGGTCGCGATCCGCCGCTGGCTCAAGCGCCGCCACGAGAAGGCCCAGGCCACCGAGGCCTCCATGCGCTCGCGCCTGCAGGAGGTGCTGGAGAGTCTGGTCGTCGTGCGTTCTTTCGGCGCCCAGGGCCGCGCGATGGAGGGACTGCGCGCCCTTATGGGACAGCATCTGGCCGCGCGCGAGCGCCGCGCCGGCGGCAAGGCGGCTAGCGGCACGGTGTTCAACCTGGCGATGCAGCTCAGCTACCTGGCCGGATTCGGCTACGGCTGCTGGGGGATCCTGACCGGCCGCGTGACGTACGGCACCCTGATGGCGCTGGTCCAGCTGGTGGGCCAGGTCCGCGCGCCGTTCGCGAGCCTGTCCGGCCTGCTGCCGCAGTCGGCCGCGCTTTCGGCCAGCTGCGAGCGCCTGCGCGCCGTCGAGCCGGCGGCCCCGGCGTTCGAGGCCCCGGCGGCCGGCGCGGTCTTCGAGGCGCTGGCCTTCGACGGCGTGGCCTTCGCGTACGCGGACGCTGGCGAGAAGACCGTCCTTTCCGGCTTTTGCGCCGAGGTCCGCGCCGGCGAGTTCGCGGCCGTGACCGGCCCTTCCGGCATCGGCAAGTCCACGACCCTCATGCTGGCGCTGGGCATGGAAGAGCCGCAGGAAGGCCAGGTCAAGGTGCGTTTCTCGGACGGGGAGGCCATCGCCGCGGCCCAGCTTGCGCCCGGGACCTTTGCCTATGTGCCGCAAGGCAACATGCTCATGAGCGGCAGCGTCCGCGACGCCGTCTGCTTGGCCGCCGGGCCCGATATGGCCTGCGACCAGGAGCGTCTTCTCGCCGCCTGCCGCGCCGCCTGTGCCGACGGGTTCATTTCCGCGTTGCCGCAGGGCTTCGACACGCAGCTTGGCGAGAAGGGCTCCGGCCTGTCCGAGGGCCAGATGCAGCGCTTGGCCGTGGCCCGCGCCGTGTACGCCGGGTCGCCGGTGTTGCTGCTGGACGAGTGCACCTCGGCTCTCGACGAGGCGACCGAGAAGGAGATGCTCGCCCGCCTGCGCGCCCTGGGCAAGACCGTGGTGATCGTTACCCACCGCCCCGCAGCCCTAGAAGTCTGCGACCGCACCATCCAAATCGGCGCGTAACGCGCGGCCGCGCACTTAGGCCGTTTTTCGGCCGCGTCCTGCCCCGCGCAACGCCGACGCCTAGAACGAGAGACTGTCCTTGTCGAGAAGGAAGTCGTAGACGTTCATGGTGAGAATCCCGTTGTCGTCGTAGTGCGGCGCCGGCCCGTCCTTGGTCACGATGACCTTCTTGAATGAGTCATCAACCTTGATGAGCGAGCGGCATTCCTGCTCGCGCTTCTCCTCGGTGGGCAGGGCGTAAGCCGATTGGACGTAGTAGCGCCTGCTCCCCTTGTTACAGACAAAGTCGATCTCGAGCTGCGCATGGCGGCTGGCCCCGTCCTTGTCGCGGACGTTGACCGGCACAACGCCGACGTCGACGCCAAACCCCCGGCAAACAAGCTCGTTGTAAACGACGTTTTCCATGATGTGGGTCGGCTCGATTTGCCTAAAGTTCATGCGCGCGTTACGAAGCCCCAGGTCAGCGAAGTAGAACTTGAACGGCGTGCCGATGTAGCGACGGCCCTTCACGTCGTAGCGCTTGGCGCGCCTTACCAGGAACGCGTCTTCGAGCAGTCCGATGTAGCGCTCGAGCGTCTCAGGCGCAACGTTGACGCCCTTCTCGCTTTTGAACGTCGCGGAGAGCTTGTTGGCGTTGGTGAGCGATCCTATGCCTGACGAAAGCACATCGATAAGGTCCTCGAGCGTGGCCGCGTCGCGAACACCGCCCCGCTCGACGATGTCGCTGATGTACAGCTCGTCGTACAGGGACTTCAGGTAGCTCGCCTTCTGCTCGGGGTCGGCCATCCCGAGGGTTCCGGGCATCCCGCCGTACACGGAGTACTCCTCGTAGGCATCGCGCTTGTCGCCGTCATAGGCGCTCATGTACTCAGAGAACGAGAGGGGAGAGACAGCGATCTCGGTTCCGCGGCCGCGGAACTCGGTGACGACGTCTTTGGAGAGAAGCTTCGCGTTGCTTCCCGTGACGTAGACGTCGACGTTGTCTCGAGCGATGAGATCGATGAGGATTTCTGCGAAGTCGCCGAGGAGCTGGACCTCGTCGAGCAGGACATAGCGGGCCCCGTTCATTTTGCCCAGAGCATCGTTGATGTAGGGATAGAAGACCTCGGGGTCGCGGTACTTCTTGTTGCTATAACGGTCGAAGGCCATCTCGAAGATGTTCGAGCTGGGCACGCCGGTGGAGAGCAGATGCGATCTGAAGAGGTCGAACAGCAGGAACGACTTGCCGCATCTCCTGATACCAGTGATGACCTTTACCTGATTGGTGCCCATCTCCCGAATGAGCCGGTTCATGTATGAGGGGCGTTCGATGCGCATGGCAGGTTCCTATCTGAAATTTTTGCGTCAAGACGCATTTTTATCAGATAGATTATAAGGCTTCTGGATGAGCTACCGCTTTTCTATCTGAAATTTTTGCGTCATGACGCACTTTTTTCAGATAGCCGAC
>CAVDTK010000139.1:0-5920 GCA_963611755.1 Oscillibacter sp. ER4 | reverse complement strand
AAGTATCAGGAGACCACGAGCGAGACCATGCGCACGCACCTGGAGAAGTACATCCGCGAGGTCCCCTGCACCACCTGCAACGGCGCGCGCCTGAAGCCCGAGATCCTGGCTGTCACGGTGGGCGAGAAGTCCATCTGGCAGGTCTGCGAGCTGTCCTGCAAGGATGCCCTGACCTTCTTCGAGGGCCTGGAGCTCACTGAGCGCCAGGCGTTCATCGCCTCCGCCATCGTAAAGGAGATCACGGCGCGCCTGCGCTTCCTCGTCAACGTTGGCCTGGACTACCTCACGCTCTCGCGCGCGGCGGCCACCTTGTCGGGCGGCGAGGCGCAGCGTATCCGCCTGGCAACCCAGATCGGCGCGGGCCTCATGGGCGTGCTCTACATCCTGGACGAGCCTTCTATCGGCCTGCACCAGCGCGACAATGATCGCCTGATAGAGACTTTGAAGCGCCTGCGCGACCAGGGCAACACGGTCATCGTGGTCGAGCACGATGAGGACACCATCCGCGCCGCTGACTACGTGATCGACATGGGCCCGGGCGCCGGCGAGCTGGGCGGCCACGTGGTCGCCGCCGGCACGCCCAAACAGATCGAGGAGAACCCCGAGTCCGTTACCGGCGCGTACCTTACCGGCGCGCGGCAGATCCGCCTGCCGGAGTGCCGCCGCAACCCGCGCCGCGGGGCGATCAAGCTCACGGGGGCCTCCGCCAACAACTTGAAGAATGTCTCTGTGAAGATCGAGCTGGGCACCTTGACGGTGGTCACCGGCGTCTCGGGTTCCGGCAAGTCGTCGCTGGTGACGGACACTTTGGCGCCCGCGCTCACCAATGCGGTGCACCGCTCCAAGCGCCCCGTCGGGCCGCATAAGAAGCTCGAGGGCCTGGAGCTTATCGACAAGGTCATCGACATCGACCAGTCGCCCATCGGCCGCACGCCGCGCTCCAACCCGGCAACTTACATCGGCTTGTGGGACGACCTGCGGGCTTTGTACGCGTCTGTGCCGGAAAGCCGCATGCGCGGTTACGGCCCTGGGCGCTTCTCGTTCAATGTGCCCGGCGGCAGGTGCGAGGCCTGCAAGGGCGACGGGCAGATCAAGATCGAGATGAACTTCCTGCCCGATATCTACGTGCCCTGCGAGGTCTGCGGCGGCAAGCGCTACAACCGAGAGACACTTGAGGTCACCTACCACGGCAAGACTATTTCCGACGTGCTTGAGATGACGGTGCACGAGGCTCTGGCCTTCTTCACCAACATCCCCAAGATCAAGAACAAGCTGCAGACCCTGGCTGACGTGGGCCTGGGCTATATCCACCTGGGGCAGCCTGCCACGACGTTGTCCGGCGGCGAGGCCCAGCGCGTGAAGCTTGCCAAAGAGCTGCACCGCCAGCAGACGGGCAAGACCTTCTATATCCTGGACGAGCCCACCACGGGCCTGCACTTCGAGGACGTTCGCCAGCTTGTGGACGTGCTGGAGCGCCTGGTAGACGCCGGGAACACCGTGCTTGTGATCGAGCACAACCTGGACGTCATCAAGATGGCCGACCGCATCCTGGACATGGGGCCTGAGGGCGGTGACGGCGGCGGCACGGTCGTGGCCTACGGCACGCCCGAGCAGGTGGCAAAGGTCAAGGAGAGCTACACCGGCCAGTTCCTGGCGCCCATTCTAACCCGCGACCACCAGCGCGCCGCGGCTGAAAAGTAAGCGCGAGCTGCTTTCCGTCTATACGAACCTTGTGGGTATATGTGTTGCGATAAGGAGGGGTCATGCCTGAGATCAGCCGATTCTATGGGCTTATCGTCAAGATGATTTACATGGACAATGAGCAGCACCATAAGCCGCATGTCCATGTGTACTACGGCGACTACGAGGCGTCCGTTGGAATAGACGGAACTTCTCGCCGGTTCTTTGCCGGTCAAGCAAATGAAGCTCATTCAGGCTTGGCTTGTTCTTCATGAGGATGAGGCATACGCTGCCTGGAACAACGCTGTTGCGGGCAAAGAGTTCAGTAAGATCGAGCCGCTTTCTTAGGAGGTTCCCATGTATGAAAAGAATGGCGTTTGCTATGCGGGGACGCCTGAGAGTGACATGAAGGTCGCGGAGGCAAGGGTCGTCGACGATCTCTCCATGCTCGTGCTTTTCTCAACGGGGGAGACGCGACTGTTTGACGCGACGCCTCTTCTTTCTTACCCGGTGTTCGAGCCGCTCGCCAAGCGCTCGGTCTTTGACGACTTCGCGATTAATCACGGAGTTGTCTGCTGGCTTGACGGCGAGTTGGACCTCTCTCCCGCAAAAATGTATGAGCTCAGCTATTCGTACGAAAGTGTTGCCTAACCATCATGGCCAAGAAAGAGAAGACGACAAAGACCAACGCTATGCGGGAGCTTGACCGCGCGGGCATCGCCTATGAGGCGCGCGAGTTCGACGAGTCGGACGTCTCACGCGGCGTCGGCGTGCGCATCGCCGAGCAGTTGGGCCAAGACCCGGACTCCTCCTTCAAGACCCTCGTCTGCGTCTCGCCCTCGGGCGACCATGTGGTCTGCTGCATCCCGGTGGCCCAGGAGGTCGACCTCAAGAAGGCGGCGGCCGCGGCAGGCGAGAAGTCCTTGGCGCTTCTCCCCATCAAGGACCTTGAGGCGACCACCGGCTACGTGCGCGGCGGATGCTCTCCCGTGGGCCTCAAGAAGCCGTTTCCCACCTTCTTCGACGAGACGGCCCAGCTCTTCGACGCGATAGGCATCTCGGGCGGAAAACGGGGCCTTTCCCTTTCCGTCGACCCCGTTGAGCTGGCCTCTTTTCTCGGCGCTGAGTTCGCGGACATCACGCGTTAGGGCGCCTCACCGGCTTTTACGCCTTATGTTGTTTGGCTTGGTTTCTCACGGCGGCGGCGGGGCCCGCGCGCCTTCGTGGGAATATGAACACTTGTCTTATCGGCCAAAGAAAGGTGTGCATGGTGCCGTATTCGCCTAAACACTTCAAAACCAACACCGCGCCCGCGCAGGCGCAGGTTAACGATTCGCAGTTTGCCTCCGAGCAATCCCTCGAGGTCGCCGAGAAACCCGCCGAGTCCCAGAAGCACGACAGCGCCTCGGTGGGTCGCTCGGCCCTTCTCATCTCGGCCCTCGTCATCGTGAGCCGCATCACGGGCTTCTTCCGCACGTGGGGCCAGGCCTTCGCCATGGGCACCACCATCGTGGCCAGCTGCTACACCGTGGCAAACAACCTGCCCAACCTGCTGTACGAGCTCGTGGTGGGCGGCATGCTCGTCACGGCGTTCCTGCCCGTCTACATGTCGGTCAAGCGCAAGCTCGGCACCGAGGGCGCGAGCGAGTACACCTCGAACCTCGTCTCCATCGTCACGCTCATCATGGGCATCTGCACGATCCTGGGCTTCGTCTTTGCCGGCGTGCTCGTCTACACGCAGTCCTTCTCGGCAAGCTCTGACTTCGACTCCGACCTCACGGTCTGGTTCTTCCGGTTCTTTGTGATCGAGGTCATTCTCTACTCGCTGTCCTCCATCTTCTCGGGCGTGCTCAACGCCGAGAGGGACTATTTCTGGAGCTCCGCGGCCCCGATCTTCAACAACATCGTCATCACGGCGTCGTTTTTCGCCTATGCGGCCCTTCTCAACGTCGACCAGCAGCTGGCCCTTATCGTGCTGGCGCTCGGCAACCCCTTGGGCGTCCTCATCCAGGTGGTCATGCAGATGCCGTCGCTCTCTAAACACGGCATCCACCTGCGCCTTCACATCGATTGGCACGACCCGGCCCTCAAGGACACCGTGAAGCTGGGCATCCCGTCGCTCGTCATGGTGATCTGCACCTACGTGACCGTCTCGGTCCAGAGCAGCGCCACCTTGGCCGTCACGCCCGTCGGCGCCTCGGCCTCCTATTACGCACGCCCCTGGTACTCCCTGCCCTACGCGATCCTGGCGGTGCCCATCACCACCACGATGTTCACCGAGATGTCGGACGACTTTGCCCAAGGCGACATGGACGCCTTCAAGTCCAGCCTCACGGCAGGTACGAGCAAGATCATCTTCTATCTGGTGCCGCTCTCTATGCTCATTTATATCTTCGCCGTGCCGCTTTCCGGCGTGCTGGGCCTTTCCGAGGATTCGATCGCCCTCGTCGTCGAGTATCTCCACGGCCTGATCTTCGCCCTTCCGTTCTACGGCGTGTGCATGTTCTTCCAGAAGGTCTGCTCGTCCATGCACCGCATGGGCCTTTACGCCATCGCCAACGTGGTGGGCTCCATTTTCCAGACCATCCTGTGCGTCTTCGGCTCCGCGAGCCTGGGCCTCGCCGGCGTCGCCGCGACCTCGCTCATCTACTTCGCGGCCATCGACGTCACGATGATCGTGAGCTTCCGCAAGAACCTGGGGCAGATCGGCATCAAGGGCATGGCCGTCTCGACCGCGCGCTCGGTCCTTATCGGCATCGCTGGCTGCTTTGTGGGCTGGGGCATCTGCCAGGGCCTGGGTCTTCTCATCGGCTCGGCCGCGTCTTCTGTGGGCCACTCGATGATCTACTGCGTGGCCGGCGGCATCCCGTCGCTTATCGTCACCTTTGGCCTGGCGATGCTGCTCAAGATGCCCGAGAGCGACTTCATGAAGAGCCTCATCGGTAAGGTGCTCCACAGGCACTAGGCGCTACCTGGGCTTCTTTCGCTTGCGTTACGAGTTTGTCTCAAGAACCGGGCGTCCACTTTAGCGTGGTAAAGTGATTGACGTTTTGTTGATGTAGGCCCTGACAAGAGGGGATAGCAACGTGATAGCCGGTACCGCTCGTGGTTTTCGTGACATTCTTCCAAAAGAGGCGCTTGCGCGCGAGCGCATCTGCGCCACGGTGCGCGACTGCTTCAGCGAGCATGGCTACCTGCCCGTCGAGACCCCGCTTCTAGAGGACCGCGCCACGCTCGAGCGCGGCGGTCGCATCAAGAACACGCCTTTTCAGCTCTTTGACGCGGACGGCAACCTGCTGATGCTGCGCCCCGACCTCACGCTGCCCATCGCGCGCCTGGTCGCGGGCCACATTGCCCAAGATGAGCTTCCTGCCCGCTTTAGGTACAGCGCGCCGGTCGTGCGCGAGCAGCAGTCACTGCGCGGCCAGCCCCGCCAGTTCACCCAGCTGGGCGTCGAGCTCGTTGGCGCGGACGGCGCGGCCTCCGAGGTCGAGGTCGTCCGCCTTCTGGCCGAGGTCCTGGCCGCCCTCGAGGTCCCCGCGTGGCGCGTGACCTTTGGCTCGGTGACACCGCTCACGGCCCTTCTCGACGCCTGCGCCCCCTCGGCCGAGTTCGGCGAGAAGGTCCTGGGCCTCGTGCACGCCTCTGACCTGGTGTCCCTTGACGAGCTGGTAGACGCCACGCCCGAGCTCAAGCCCTCCGCGGCCCGCGCGATCCATGCGATACCGCGCATGCACGGCGGCGTCGAGGTCATCGACAAGATCGATGACCTTCTCGCCGAGGCCGACGTGGCGCCCGCCCGTCGGGGCACCGCAGAGCTCAAGGACCTTGTGGCCCAGCTTGCCGACCTCTTTGACGAGGGTCGACTGAGCTTCGACTTCTCGATCATCAACAGCTTCGACTACTACACCGGCATCATCTTCAAGGGCTACTCCGAGGGCATCGCCGCGAGCCTCGCCTCCGGCGGCCGCTACGACGCGGTTCTCGCCAACTTGGGACGTCCCGGGGTTGCTGCCTGCGGCTTCGCGCTGTCGCTCGAGCGCCTGCAGGAGGTCCTGGGAGAGCCGGGCGAGTCCGGCGTCGTGACGCCGGGGGTCCGCGTGTCTTCTCGCCCCCTGCGCATCGCCGTTCCCAAGGGCTCCCTTTTCAAGGACTCCCTGCGCGTGCTGGCCGCGGCGGGACTTCCCACCGCGGAGCTGGCCGACCCCGGCCGCAAGCTCATCATCCGCGAAGGTGACGT
>CAVDTK010000138.1:0-5988 GCA_963611755.1 Oscillibacter sp. ER4 | reverse complement strand
GCGAAGCCGTCCGAGTCCAGCGTGAAGGCGCCCGCCTCCCCCACCGGCCCCATGATCCTCTCGTCTCGCCCGCTCAAAGCCACAGGCCGCTCCCTTTCCCCGTTGTTGACCATCTCATTTTATGTATTCGCGCAAGTCCGGCGGCATTCGAAACCGGAGCTTCACGCTGTCGGATCCCGTCCTTGTCTGAAGCGACAAGAGCTTCTCGGCAAAGTTCCGATAAGTCCGAATTGCGTCAACGTCGCGCGAGCAGCGAGAGTAGCGAGTAGAATATGAGGGCTAAACGCTAACGACATACCCGCAGGAGCGGCCGGCGCACCCCCGCGCGCCCCCGCTACCTGCACGTTATTGGAGGTATCAAATGGACGAGGCCGAGCGCGAGCAGATCCGCCGCGAGTTCGAGGCGTCAAGATCGGCCGGCGAGAAGACCCGCGCGGCAGAACCCCAACAGGCCGCCACGCCCGCCCAGGAGGCCCTGGCTGCCGGATGCGACGTGAAGAACGTCATCGGCGTTGTCTCCGGCAAGGGCGGCGTGGGCAAGTCGATGGTCTGCGGCATCCTGGCGGCCGAGCTGGCCCGCCGCGGCGCCCGCGTGGGCATCCTGGACGCCGACGTCACCGGCCCCTCGATCCCCAAGATGTTCGGCCTGTCCGACGAGCGCGCCTATGCCCAGGACAACCTGCTGGTACCGGCCGTGACCAAGGGCGGGATCAAGGTCATGAGCGCCAACCTGGTGCTCGAGAACGAGGACGACCCCGTGCTGTGGCGCGGCCCCGTGGTGGCCGGCGCGATCAAGCAGTTCTGGGGCCAGTGCGCCTGGGGCGAGCTGGACTACCTGCTGGTCGACATGCCCCCGGGAACCTCCGACGTGGCCCTCACCGTCTTCCAGAGCCTGCCCGTCGAGGGCGTGGTCATCGTGAGCTCGCCGCAGGACCTCGTGCAGATGGTCGTGGGCAAGGCCGTTAAGATGGCCAACATGATGGACGTGCCGGTCCTTGGCCTGGTAGAGAACATGGCCTACGTCGAGTGCCCGGGCTGCGGCGAGAAGATCTACCCCTTTGGCCCTTCTCGCCTGGAAGAGACGGCCGACCGCTTTGACCTGGTCGCTTTGGGCCAGCTGCCCATCGATCCGGAGCTGGCGCAGGCATGCGACGAGGGCACCTTCGAGCAGAAGCTGCCGAGCGGGCTTCTCCCCCAGGCCGTGGAGACGATCATCCAGGTGGCCGAGTTCACGCAGGCCCTGCTCGGCTAGCCGGGCCGCGACCGAGGACGGCCCATGGCGGTGAAACCCACAAGCAAGAAGAAACAGTCCCGCGCGCAGGCGAGGGAGGCGGCGCTTGCCGCGGCGGCTGGCGTGACGGTGCCCGCGAGCTGCGACGTTATGGTGTGCGGCGGCGGGGCCTCGGGCCTGGCGGCGGCGATTGCCGCGGCCGAGAAGGGCCTGAGCACCGTGGTCCTTGAGCGCGATTTGGAGTGCGGCCGCACCATCCTGGCCACCGGCAACGGACGCTGCAACTTTGCGAACACCCGCCTGGAGAGCTGGCGCTACAACCACCCTGAGTTTGTCGAGAAGGCCTGCGGGGACGCGTGGCTGGACGACATCCTGGCGTTCTTCGAGGACTCGGGCCTGGCCTGGGCCGAGGAGGACACGAGGCTCTATCCCCTCTCGGGGCAGGCGGCGTCCGTGAGGGCTGTGCTGCTGAGACGGGCGGCGCGGTCCGGGGCGGTTCTCGCCAGCGCACGGGAGGTCATGGGCGTTGAGGCGTGCGACGACGGAGCCTGGCGCGTGACGTACCGGGAGGGCTTTGGCGGCGAGACGCGCCGCGGGCTTCTCGCCGGGTCCGTCGTATTGGCGGGCGGCGGGCGTGCCGCGGCGCCTACGGGAACGGGGCTTGAATGCCTGCCTGGGCAGCCCGTGCTGTGCGCGTTGGCGTGCCATCCCGACACCGCCCTTGACCTTGGATTCATTGACGGCAGACGCGTGCGCGGCGAGGCCCGCCTCGTGCGCAGCGGCGACACGATCCACGTCGAGCGCGGCGAGGTCCTTTTCCGCCCGTGGGGTCTCTCGGGCATCGTGATCTTCGACCTCTCGCGCCGCGCGCAGGCAGGCGACGAGATCCACCTGGATCTTCTCGCCGGCTTCGACGACGGGCGTCTGGCCCGGGTCACGGCCGCCGGATGCGCCGAGGGGCTTCTGGACCCCGTGATCTGCGAAGGGTTGCGCCGCGCGGGAGCAGACCCCGTCACCGCCGCCCGTGACCTGGCCTTTATTGTGGACGGCATGGCCGAGGAGCAACGCGCGCAGGTCACCCGAGGCGGCATCGACTGCTCGCAGGTCGATCCGGCCACGCTTGCCGTGACGGGCCACGCCGGGCTTTTCGCCTGCGGCGAGGCATTGGACATCGACGCCGACTGCGGCGGCTTCAACCTGGCCTGGGCCTGGAAATCCGGCCTGGTAGCGGGGGCCGCCGCGGCCGCGCACGCACAACGACAGAAGGAGAAAGGCGCCCCATGCTAGAGGTCGCGGGAATCAGGATTCACTTAGGCCAGCTCGACGGCAGCGATAAACAGGAGCTCGAGCTTTGCAGGAAGGCCGCGGCCAAGAAGCTGCGCGTCCCTGCCGAGCAGATCGCCGTGATCGAGCGGCGCCGGCGCTCCATCGACGCGCGCAAGCGTCAGGATATCACTGTGGGCTTCACCCTGCTTGTGGGCCTGAAGGGCGACGTCGACGCCGAAGCCCGCGTTCTGGGCAAGCTCATGCAGGCCCACGCCGACAAGGGCGTGAAGGCCGCGGAAGCCGACTCATTCGCCTATCCGGACGGCGCCGCCTCCGCGACCGCAGCGGCCACCGCCCCCACGCCCCACACCGCCCGCCCCGTCGTGGTGGGCGCCGGCTGCGCAGGCCTCTTCTGCGCCCTCTACCTGGCCAAAGCCGGGCTAGAGCCGCTGCTTGTCGAGCGCGGCCAGGACGCCCAGCGCCGTTCGGAAGCGGTCGAGCGCCACAACAAGACGGGCGTCCTCGACCCCGAGTGCAACATCCAGTTTGGCCTGGGCGGGGCCGGGACCTTCTCGGACGGCAAACTCCAGACGGGCACCAAAAGCCCTGCTCACCGCCTTATCCTGGAGACCTTTGTGGCCGCGGGCGCCCAGAAGCGGATCCTTTGGGACGCCAAGCCCCACGTAGGCTCGGACGTTTTGCCCAAGGTCGTGACCCACATCGTCGACGAGATCCGCGCCTGCGGCGGCGAGGTGCGCTTTGGCTGCCGCATGAGCGACATCCAGGTCGAGGGCGGCCGCGTGACCGGCGTCACCCTGGCCCAGACGGCCGCGGACGGCGCCATGACCGAAGAGCGCATTGCCGCCACCGACGTCGTTCTCGCCTGCGGCCACTCCGCCCGCGACGTCTTTGAGCTGCTGCGCGACCGCCAGGTCCCCATGGAGCGCAAGACCTTTGCGATGGGGGTGCGCATCGAGCACCTGCAGGCCGACATCGACCGCGCCCTCTACGGCAGGATGGCCGGCCACCCCGCGCTGGGGGCGGCCCCGTACAAGCTCTCCGAGCACCTGCCCCAGGGGAGAAGCGCGTTCTCGTTCTGCATGTGCCCCGGCGGCTACGTGGTGAGCGCAGCCAGCGAGCCGGGCGGCGTCGTGACCAACGGTATGAGCCTCTCGGACCGCGCGGGGACGAACTCCAACTCCGGGCTTCTGGCCAACGTCTTCCCGGACGACCTGCCGGGCGACGATGTGCTGGCGGGCGTCAAGCTGCAGCGCCGCTGCGAGCGCGCGGCCTTCGCGGCGGGCGGCGGCGACTTTGCGGCGCCGGCCCAGCTGGTGGGTGACTTTTTGCAGAAGACGCCATCGTCTAGCTGCGGAGATGTGGTGCCCACCTACCCCCGCGGCGTCACGTGGGGCCAGATCGACGGCTGTCTGCCGCCCTACATCACCAAGACCCTGCGCGCCGCGATCCCCCGCATGGGCAGGAAGCTGCGCGGCTTCGACGTGGCAGACGCCGTCCTGACCGGCGTTGAGACGCGCTCGAGCTCGCCGGTGCGCGTAGTGCGCGGCCAGGACGGCCAGTCCGTGGGTGTGGCGGGCCTGTGGCCCGTGGGCGAGGGCGCCGGGTATGCCGGCGGCATCATGAGCGCCGCGACCGACGGCATCCTAGCCGCGGAGAAGCTCGTCTCGGATATCAAGGGCAGGTAGGGTCTGCCGCACCAGAGTCCGCCGCACCAGTTTAGAGTCATGTCGGTGGATTCCGGGCGAGGGCGCACCAGGATCGGGGCATGTCGGTGGCGAGAAGGGCCTCGACGCACCAGAAAGGCCGCATGTCGGTGGATTTCGACCTTCTCGGCACCTAAACAGCGAGAAGATCCACCGACATGCGGCCAATCCGGTGCAGGTCAGGGGCGAAATCCACCGACATGACCCGTTTTTGGTGCAGCGCCAGCGCCAGTGCCAGCGCCCCGACAGCCCCCGGTCTTACTCGGAAAGCCCCAAATACTCCAAGATCCCGTCGACCGCGACCTTGGCGCCGGCCACGGCGTGCACCACGGTCATGGGGCCGTTGACCACGTCGCCTGCGGCAAAGACGCCCGGCACGGTGGTCTGGCCGTCCTCACCCACCTCAAGCAGGCCGCGGTCGTTGGCCGCCAGGCCGTCGGTGGTCAAGACCAGCTTGTTCTTGGGCAGCTGCGACGCGGCGATGATCACGGTGTCGCACTTCACGTGGTCAAGCTCGTCCTCGTAGCCCGTGACCTGGTCGTTCTCGTCGAAGATCGCCGTCTTGAACACCGGGCCCTCGTCGTCGATGGCACAAATCGCCTTGCCGTAGACGATCTCGGCGCCC
The DNA here is from genome assembly GCA_963611755.1 of Oscillibacter sp. ER4. Lineage (GTDB taxonomy): Bacteria > Actinomycetota > Coriobacteriia > Coriobacteriales > Atopobiaceae > Paratractidigestivibacter. The sequence continues at coordinate 1,142 of CAVDTK010000138.1, read as the reverse complement.
TCAAGCTCGGCGTACTCGACCTCCTCGGAGCTCGCCGAGACGTGCTTGCTGCGCGCGTACAGCGTGACCGTGCGCGCGCCGTGACGCAGCGCCTGGCGGGCGACGTCCATCGCCACGTTGCCCACGCCGATAACCGCCACGTTGTCCCCCACCGCGGTCGACGCGGGGTTCACCAAGTAGTCGATGCCAAACGCCACGTTGCCGCGGGTCTCGCCGGGAATGCCCAGCTTGCGGGCGCGCCAGGTGCCCGTGCCCACAAAGACCGCGTCGTAGCCGTCGCGCAGCAGGTCGTCGATGTGCAGCGCGCCGCCGATGGTCGTCGACGGGCGGATCTGCACCCCCAGCGAGCACATCACGCGGCGGTACTTCTGCACCAGCTTCTTGGGCAGGCGAAACTCCGGGATGCCGTACTCCAGCACGCCGCCGATCTCGGAGCGCTGCTCGAAGACCGTGACCTCGCAGCCCCTCTGCGCGAGCTTGATCGCCGCCGTGATGCCCGCCGGCCCGCTGCCGATAACGGCCACGGACTTGCCACAGGGTTCGGCCGCCTTGAACTCGGCGCGGTCCAGGTAAGCCGAGCTCACAAAGCTCTCGATGCTCGAGAAGTGGATCGGCGTGCCGCGACGCCCCTGCACGCAGGATCCCTCGCACTGGTTGGAGTGGTTGCACACGATCGAGCACACGGCGCTCATGGGGTTGTTCTCAAAGAGAAGCGCCCCGGCCTCGTCGGTCTTCTTCTCCTTAAACAGCTCGATGACCTGCGGAATCGACGTGTGCACAGGGCATCCGCGCAGCTGGCACATAGGTTTTTTGCACACAAGGCAGCGGTTTGCCTCTTCAACGATATGGACTGCCATGGTCCGTTTCCTCTCCCTATAGCGAGAAGGGCGAGAAGCCCCCACAGGCCCCTCGCCCTTCTCGCCGATGTCTTATCGGCTAGCCGCGAACCTTGGCCACGACCTCCATGGCACCCTTGCAGGCCTCGGTGACCGGGGTGAAGTCGCCGTCGGCGAAGAGGCCGGGCTTCACCATCCAGGTGCCGCCGCAGGCGATGATGTTCTTGGAGGACAGGTACTCCTCGACGTTTGCCGTGCTCACGCCGCCGGTGGGCATGAAGCGGTGGCCGACGAAGGGCGCGCACA
>CAVDTK010000137.1:0-6015 GCA_963611755.1 Oscillibacter sp. ER4 | reverse complement strand
GGAGGCCGTGCGCTCGATGGCTCCCGGCGGCATCGTCTTCGCGCTTGCGAACCCCACGCCCGAGATCATGCCGGACGAGGCCCGCGTGGCCGGCGCCGCCGTGGTGGCCACGGGACGCTCCGACTTTCCCAACCAGGTCAACAACCTGCTGGCCTTCCCCGGGATCTTCCGAGGCGCGCTCGACGCCCGCGCGAGCGAGATCAACAACCAGATGCTGGTAGCGGCCGTGAACGCGCTTGTCGACCTGGCCGCGCCGGCGCTCGACGCCGAGCATATCGTCCCCGCGGCGCTCGACGAGCGCGTGGCGCCCGCCGTGGCCGCCGCGGTCGCGGCTGCCGCCCGCGAGAGCGGCGTCGCGCGCCGTTAGCCGCCGGAGCCCTGGCGCCGTTAGCCGCTGGGGTCGGCGCCGTTTACCCCAGGGTCGACGCTTCGCGCCCGCAGTGTCGAAAGCGCTGCTCGCCGTCCAAAACGCCAAGGCGGCCCCACGCCGCCCCGATAATCCAATAACCTAGGTGACAACAAAGGGAGGAGGTCCACCGATGTCCGCATTAGATACCAAACACGAGTTGCTTTGCCATCTCGACAAGATCACGCGTGAGGCCAAGCTCGCCTCCGTCGAGTCTTTCACGACGACGAGAATCGCCGCCGATATCAACGTCTCGCGCACCCTGGCGAGCCAGTACGTCAACGAGCTCGTGCGCGAGGGCCTTGTGGTCAAGGTGAACTCGCGCCCCGTCATCTACCTGCATAAAGCCGCCTTCGAGCGCTATCTCCAGGCATCGCTTTCCTCCTGCGAGTACGCCTCGATGGCCGCGCTTCTCAAGGACGCGGGCGTGGCCGAGAACCGCGACTTCTCCCGCGCCGTGGGCCACGAGCTGAGCCTTTCTCCTTATATCGAGCAGCTCAAGGCCGCCGTCTCGTACCCGCCGCACGGCCTGCCGGTCCTTATCGTTGGCGAGGAGGGCACGGGCAAGGCGTTTCTCTCCAAGCTCATGTTCGAGTACGGCAAGAAGATCGGCGTGCTGGCGCCCGATGCCAAGTTCGCCCGCGTCAACTGCGCGCACTACGCCGCCGCGGGCGCAAGCGCCGATGCCAGCGCCAGCGCCGACAACACCTTTGACCAGGACGTCTTTGGAAACAGCGAGAAGCCCGGTCTGCTCGCCGGCCTTAACGGCGGCGTCGTCTGCTTTGAGAACCTCGAGAAGCTCTCGGCCCCGCGCCGCAACGCCGTGCTGGCCCTGGCTGAGCACCAGTCCGACGACGACGCGGCCGTCCGCGTGGTCTTCACCGTGTGCCGCCCCGCGAACGACCCCCTGACGGTGGCCCTCGAGCGCCTGGTCCCCATCACGGTGGCCCTGCCGCTTCTGCGCGAGCGCACCGTGGAGGAGCGCACCGCCCTCATCAAGCACCTGCTGCGCGGCGAGGGCCGACGCGTGGCCGCTGACGTCTTCATCAGCCGCGGCGCCCTGCGAGCACTCGTCGAGGCCAGCTTCGAGGACAACATCGACGGCCTGCGCGCCAGCATCGTGAGCTGCTGCTCGGGCGCCTATGTGGCCGGCGAGAAGGACGAGCTGGTCGTTCGCTCCTACAACCTGCCGGCCGACATCCTGGGCGCAAGCATCGCCCGCGAGGACGACGACAGGCTCGTGAGCTGCAACAAGTCCGCCGAGCCCGAGTCCTCGGTGGCGGGTCGCAAGCGCCACCTCGAGCGCATCGTCGAGACCTACCAGACCTTCTCCGCAGGCGACTGCTCCTTCGGCGAGTTTCTGGCCATCGCCACCTCCGCGGTGCGCGAGTACCAAGATCAGCTCGATTTCGGGGGGTTTCTCGCCAGCCCCCACGCGCAGTCCTACGAGCGCGTGCTCAACTCGGTCTTCGAGACGGTGGGCAGCGCGCACGACGTCGACCTCTCGCGCAAGAGCTCGCGCCTTCTGGCCCAGTGCCTGGCGAGCCAGCTGTGGGGCGGCGACTCCTACGCCGCGTGGCGCCGCGAGAAGTCCGACGAGGTGGCCAACATCCTGGCCCTTATCGCCCGCCACCTTCCGGCGACCGCCGCGGTGGCGGACCAGGTGGTTGCGGCGACCCAGCTGGCCTTGGGCCTCGAGCCCGACCCCCTGACCCGCCTGGTCCTTACCCTGGACGTCAACTCCAGCGTGGCCGACAAGCGCACCCGCGAGTGCATGGGCATCGTGTGCTGCCACGGTTACTCCACGGCCACGAGCATCGCCGACGCCGCCAACCGCATCCTGCGCTCCCACGTGTTCGACGCGGTCGACATGCCCTATGACCAGCAGGTCACCGACATCGTGCGGCCCATCACGCGCTACATCGAGCGCTATCCCTACTGCAAGTCCGTCGTCCTTCTCATCGACATGGGCTCGCTCGCCGACCTGGTGAGCGCCCTGCGCCAGAAGACCGACATGGACATCGTCACCATCGGCAACGTCTCAACGGGCCTCGCGCTCGAGGTGGGCTCGGCCCTCAAGGCCAACGAGGACATCGAGGGCCGCCTGGATGAGATCGCCCGGCTCTGCGCCCCGACCTACAGCGTTTCTCGGTGCGAGCGCATGGCCGACGCGGTGGTCTTCTGCTCGGAGTCGGGCGTGGACGCCGCCGACAAGATCCGTCGGCTCTTTGCCCAGAGCCTGCCCGTGGGCGCCTCGCCCGAGCTGGTGGTGGCCGACTACCACGAGCTCGTGACCAACGGCCTGGCCTCGCCGGTGCTCAACCGCTACGCGGTGCGCGCCATCGTGGGCACCATGGACCCCGGCATCGAGGGCGTGGCGTTCCTCGCGCTGGAGAACATCCTCTACGAGGGCCCCAGCGCCCTTCTCGACAAGGTCTTCTCGCGCACCCTGGACGCCGAGGGCGTGGCCGCGTTTCATGCCAACCTCATCAAGCACCTCACGCTCCAGAACGTGATCGAGTCCATTACCATCCTCAACCCCGAGCGGCTCTACAACGAGGTCGTCCTGGCCGTGCTCTCGCTTGCCGAGCTTATGAGCGAGGAGATCTCGCCCGCCGCGACCATTGGCCTCTACGTGCACCTGTGCTGCTTGGTCGAGCGCCTGGTCACCAAGACCCCGCTGTCCGTCCACGCCGATGAGCAGGGCTTTATTGAGGCGCACGAGGATTTTATCAAGGCATTCCGAGCAAGCTTCGCGAATATCGCCGCCCACTATCGCGTCGAGGTCCCCGTGGCCGAGATCGCGTACGTCTTCGACTACATCAGCTCTAAGAGCGCTGCGCGCGAGTGCTCTTCGCAGAACCAGGCTGATGTGTCCATCAAGGACGAATAGCAGGGCTCCGGCGACGGCCGGAGGCACGACAAGCGTCCCTTGGCGAGCAGATCCAACGGCCCGCCGGGGATTCCCGAAAAACCAAACGGAAAGGAGGCTCTTGCATGAGCATCATCGCAGTCAGGGTCGACAATCGCCTGCTCCACGGCATCGTGGCGACCCAGTGGGTCCCCGAGTTCAAGCCCCAGCGCCTTATGATCATCGACGACGAGTACGCGGACGACCCCACCAAGAAGGCCGGCATGCGCATGGCAAAGCCCGCGGGCGTTGCCCTGTCCATCATCAACCGCGAGAAGGCCTACGCAAACTTTGCCGCCGGCAAGTACGACGACCACAGCGTCTTTGTGGTGGTGCGCGACCCCAAGATCGCGCTTGACCTGCAGAAAGCCGGGCAGGAGATCCCGCGCCTCACCGTGGGCGGCACCATCGACCCCGAGCCGGGCGTGGGCGCCACGCAGGTGAGCCGCCGCGCCTACGTCCTGGATTCCCAGGTCCCCACCTACTCTGAGCTCGCTCACGGCGGCTGCGACATCACCGTCCAGTACGTCTGCGCCGACAAGTGCGAGCCCCTGTCCAAATACGTGTCCCTCTGAGAGGAGTGAGTCTGTATGCAGATCGCAGTTTGGCAGATCGCCGTCATCACCGTGGTGGCGTTCCTCTACCGCGTCGAGCGCTACAGCACGCAGGTTCTTAGCTATAACGTGGTCATCTGGAGCTGGATCGTCGGCCTTATCCTGGGCGACGGCTTCACCGGCCTGACCATCGGCGCGTCCGTCCAGCTCATGAGCCTGGGCGTCGCGGCCATCGCGGGCTCTTCGGTGCCCGACTGGCCCTTGGGTGCTATGGTGGGCACGGTCATCACCGTCACGACCGGCCAGGATATGGGCATCGGCCTTGCCGCCGGCATCGCGGTGGGCACGCTGGGCGTCCAGCTCGACGTCATCGCCAAGGTGTTGAACGGCTTCACCGCCCGCAAGCAGGCCGCCTATGCCCAGGCGGGCGAGTACGCCAAGATGAAGCGCGTCACCTTCCTGGGGCCGATCCTCTTTGGCCTCACGGACGCACTGCCCATGTTCGTGGTTCTGATCTTTGGCGAGACCGTGGTCAACGGTATCATCTCGGCGATGCCCGCCTGGTTTACCTCGGGCCTGTCCATCGCCGGCGGCATGCTGCCCGTCATCGGCATGGCCGCGCTTCTCTCCTACATGCCCGTCAAGCAGTACTTCAGCTACCTCGCCGTGGGCTTCGTGCTGTCCGCCTACCTTGGCCTGGCCGTGCTGCCCATCGCCATTCTCGGCGCCGCTGCCGCGTACGAGGTCTATAAGAAGCTGACCAGCGCTCCTGTCGCTGGAGCCGCAACCACCGAGGGGGTCCTGGAAGATGAGTAACGACGCCGTCAAGCCCGCCGAGGGCAAGGTTTTGACCGAGAAGGACCTCGACAAGTGCGGTCGCCGCTGGTGCATGTCCGTCAACGGCTTCAACTACGAGACCCAGCTCGCCCCGTCCGTCGTGTTTGCCGAGGCAGACGCCTTGAAGAAGATCTACGGCGATGACGACGAGGCCTACCGCAAGTCGCTGGCCAACGCCGGCAAGTACTTCAACGCCACGCCGCCCGTCTCCGGCTTCTTGCTGGGCGCAGGCCTGGCCATCGAGGAGGAGGGCAAGACTGCGGCCCTCGACGCCGTCCAGGACTTGAAGGTCGGCCTCATGGGCTCGATCTCGGGCATCGGCGACGCCCTGATGTGGGTCATGATGCCCACCATCTTCGGCTCCATGGCGGCCTACATGGCCCAGGAGGGCAACCCGCTGGGCGCCATCATCTTTGGCCTGGTCATGCTGGTGGTGAGCCTGGGCGTCAAGATCAAGAGCTGGAGCTGGGGCTACAAGTTTGGCTCGGCCATCATCACGACCCTTGCCGATAAGGTCGCGGCTCTCTCTGAGGCCATGAGCGTCCTGGGCCTGGCCGTCGTGGGCGCCCTTATCCCCTCGGTCATCAAGGTCTCGACGCCGCTTTCCATCGTGGTCGGCGATGCGAGCTTTAGCCTGCAGGAGCAGCTGTTCGACAAGATCCTGACCGGTTTTCTCCCCATTGTGGCCACCGTGCTGGTCTACAACCTCATGAAGAAGAAGGTCTCGACCAACGTCTTGATCATCGGCATCATCGTCGTTTCCTGGGTCTGCGCCGCCTTCGGCATCCTGGGATAGGGTAGGCCGGCCTGCGCGCCGCTGGCGCCTAGCCTGGCGCGCGGGCCTTCTCGCCATGAAGGGAAGCCATGAAGGTTTCAACCACATCAGTGAAGATCACGCCCAAGGGTGCGTTCTACCTGGACGGATACCTTAACGACGCCCGTCAGCGGCCCGGAGAGGGCGTGCACGATGATCCGCTGGCCGTGCTTTTGCTTGTTGAGGACGCAGCCGGCGCCCGGGCGCTTTTCGTGGGCGTCGACGTGTGCTTGCTGAGCCTTTCTCGCACCCGTGGGATGCGCCGCCAGCTCTGCGATCTTCTCGACATACCCGATGAGCTGCTCGTTATTTCGACGGTCCACTCGCACTCGTGCCCCAACGGCCTGCGCGACGGCAGCCTTATCAAGAAGGAGACGCCGGGCTACGCCGACTACGTGAGCGGCCTGGTGGTCCAGGCGGCAAGTACGCTGCCCGCCCGCCTGGTCGAGGCCCAGCCCCAGCTGCTGAGAACCCACGTCCGCGGCTGGTACTC
>CAVDTK010000136.1:0-6020 GCA_963611755.1 Oscillibacter sp. ER4 | reverse complement strand
TGTGCGGCGTGCTGCCCGACGCCAGCGGCCGGGGCAGCGCCAGGCTCACGTAGCCTGCCGACTCGATGAGCAGGCCCGTCGCGAAGTCCTCGGTGATGGAGCCCGTGAAAAAGCCGCCCACGGCGTCCAGGGCCTCGCGGGCAAGGACGGTGTTCGAGCCGCCGTAGATGACGCTGTTGCTGGCCGTCTTGGCCACCTCAACGGTGCGGTAGAAATAGTCCTGCTCGTTGGGGATGCAGTTCTCGGCGTAAAGGCCGTGCTGGAAGACGTCGGGGTCGTGGAAGCACTGCGGGGTCTGGAGAAGGCCGAGCTTCACCTGCTGGTCGGCGGGAAGGCCGGCGTTACGGCGCTCGGAGTCGATGAAGTACGGGATGGTCTGCATCAGAAAGCCGCGCTGCACGATCATGTCGGCGTCGAGCGTGACCACGTAGGGGGCGCTTGTGCGGGCCATCGCGGCGTTCAAGTTGCCGGCCTTCGCGCCCTCGTTGTCCGGGCGGTCGAAGTAGCCGATGCCCATGCGCTCGGCCAGGGCGCGGATCTGGGGGCGGCGGTTGTCGTCGCAGAGCCACACGTGGACCTTCGCGGGATCGGGGTACTCCAGGTGCTTGCAGCCGTTGATGGTCTTGATGAGAAGGTAGTCGGGCTCGTTGTAGGTGGCGATAAAAATATCGACGTCCGGGTACTCCTCGGGGGCGCACTCGGGCAGCGGGTGGGCGCGCATGCCCGCCACGTCGCGGAAGTGCACGAGCGACTCGATGAAGCCCCAGATCTCCACCACCAGAAGGACGATGTTGCAGGCCACGGCGAGCCAGCCCCACCGGTAAGGCACCGAGTAGCACACGCGCCAGGAGAGATAGGCCAGCGTGAAGAACGCGCTCGCGAAGATGGTCGTCTGGCAGGCAAAGGCGCGCCTGGGGTTGACCTTGCTGGGCTTAGGGTCTTCTCCCAAACAGAGAAGGTCCTCGTAGGTGCGGCCCTTCTTGGGGTGGTGCCGCACGAGCACGCCCACCAACAGGGAAAGCGTGATGAGCGCCAGGGCCCCCAGGGCAAAACAGGGCCAGGCCTTCTCGGGCGTCAGGTCCATGCCTGCCACCGCGCGCAGCCACGCGGTCCTTATCTTGGTACCAAAGGGGATGTTTGCCGCCTGGGCAGACATCTTGCCGACGGCCCAGGCCTGGGGAACGAAAGCGAACGTGCAGAACGCGAAGACGCACACCAAAACGGCAACCTGGGAAAAGACGCGCCTTCCCGACCGCCTCGCACTACCTGCCACCATGCCCGCTCCCCTCTCAAGATAATCCCGAAAGAGCATATCACGCACGGATGCAGAGAATGGCCCCAAGGGCGTGGGCGCGCATTCCCAGGCGGCAAGATGATTGGGATTCTCTTTTGGCGCTGAGCAAAAAGTCTGTTATTATCAAACCTTGCAAGCCCGAGTGGCGGAATGGCAGACGCGGCGGTCTCAAAAACCGTTGGGAAACCGTGTGAGTTCGAGTCTCACCTCGGGCACCACTTAAACGAGAAGCACCCCTTTTACGGGGTGCTTTTTTATTGTGGCGAGAAGATCGCGATGGGTTGCGGCGGGGGTGCGGCGGGGGCGCGGGTCGCGGCACAGCGCCGCCCCGCACCGCCCTAACGCAGGAACGGGTTGCGGGAAAGCTCGGCCGCCATCGTGGTTGAGGGACCGTGACCGCAGAAAAGGGTCGCCGTGGCCGGGATCTCGCGGGCCATACGCGCAAGCGAGACCAGGATGGTCTTCTCGTCGCCGCCGGCAAGGTCGGTCCTGCCATGGCTAGACGGGAACAGAGTGTCCCCCACAAAGACCACGCCGTCTGCCGTGCCCTGCCCCACCAGGCAGACGCCGCCCGGGGTGTGGCCGGGCGTCTCCATGGCCTTGAAGCTGGCCGTGCCCACGGTCAAGACCGTGCCCTCGGCGAGAAACCCGTCGGGCTCAGGCGCGTTGTCGTCGTAAGCGATGCCCAGCTCAGAGGGCTCGCCAGCATGACGGGCGCGCTCGGCGTCGGCCTCGTTGATGTAGTAGGGGGCGCCGCACGCGGCGACCAGCGCCGCCACGCCGCCCACGTGGTCGCCGTGGCCGTGCGTGGCCGCGATGTACTTGATGTGCACGTCAGAGAGCTCCTGAGCGATGCGGGCGCCCGCCGCCGCGGGGTCCACCACCAGGGCTTCTCCCCCACTGACGTAGACGTAGCAGTTGGTCTGGATGGGCCCCACCACAAACTGGCGCAGCTCGTCGGCCGCCTGGCCGCCCGCCGCAGCGCCCTCGGCGCCCGCGGCTCCCACGTTCTTCTCGGCCTCGACGTTCTTCTCGGCCATGGCCTAGCCCTTTCTCTTGGGGGTCTGCGCGCCCTCGCCCGGCATCAGGCGGCGCGCGTCGTAGACAGAAGGCACGCGGCTGACCTGGGCCAACAGGGCGTCAAGCAAGCTCGCGTCGGAGATCGAGACCAAGAAGCGCAGGCGGGCGATGCCCTGCGAGGAGGTCTGCGTGGCCGCGGACATGATGTTTCCGCCGGCGTCGCCGATGGCGATGGTGACGTCCTTGAGCAGGCCCATGCGGTCGGTGGCCTCGATGACGATCTCGACGCGGAACTCGGTGGCGCCCGAGGTGTCCCACGCCACGTCGATCAGGCGCTCCGGGTGGTTCATGAGGTCGCCCACGTTGGGGCAGTTGGCGCGGTGGACCGAGACGCCGCGGCCGCGGGTGATGAAGCCCACGATGTCGTCGCCGGCCACGGGGTTGCAGCAGTGCGCCAAGTGGACGAGAAGGTCCGCGTCGCCCTTGACCACCACGCCGCAGCTGGCCTTGCGCTTGTTGTTCTTGCCGCGCGCGGCCGTCTGGGTGATGGCGTAGGCCTGCATGACGGGCTTACCCTGAGCCATGGCCTGGCGGTGCTCCTCGGCCTTCTTGGCCTCCTTGGCCGCGGCCGCCAGCTGCTCGGGCGAGCCCGCCTCGAGGATCTCCTCGACCTTGTTGGAGACCTGCTTGATGGAGGCCTTGCCGGTGTGGACCGCGGCAAAGAGGTCGTCCTGGCTGCGGAAACCAAGCTCTTCGCAGACGGAGTCCAGGGCCTTGACCGTGCGGCGGGTCGAGATGCCGTAGCCGCGACGGCGCAGCTCGCGCGCCAGCTCGACACGGCCCTGCTCGGCGTCGCCGGTCTTGGTCTCGGTCGAGAAGTACTTGCGGATCTTGGCGCGGGCGCTCGGCGTGACCACAAGATCCATCCAGTCGTGAGAAGGACGGGCGTTCTTGTTGGTCAAGATGTCCACGCGGTCACCCATGTTGAGCTTGTAGCTCAAGGGCACGACCGAACCGTTGACCTTGGCGCCCACGCAGTGGTTGCCCACCTCGGTGTGGACGGCATAGGCGAAGTCGAGGGGCGTCGAGTCGCGGCGCAGGCTCATGACCTCGCCCTTAGGCGTGAAGACGAAGATCTCGCGCTCGAAGAGGTCGACGCGCAGGCTGTCCAGGAACTCGTGCGGGTCCTCGATGTCGTCCTCGGCCGCCCAGTCCAGGCTCTTGCGGATCCAGTTGATGGTCGAGTCGATGGAGCGGTCCTCGGCGCTCATCCTGCCGCGGGAGTTGCCGCTCTTCTTGTAAAGCCAGTGGGCCGCGATACCGTACTCGGAGGCCTCGTGCATCTCGACGGTGCGGATCTGGATCTCGATGGGGCGGCCGTCGGGGCCGATGACCGTGGTGTGCAGGGACTGGTAGAGGTTGGCCTTGGGCGTGGCGATGTAGTCCTTGAAGCGGCCGGGCATGGGGTGCCATAGGCTGTGGACGGCGCCCAGGGCGCTGTAGCAGTCCCCCACCGTCTGCGTGATGACGCGCAGGGCGATGAGGTCGTAGATGTCCGAGAACTCGCGGCCCTTGCGGGTCATCTTCATGTAGATGGACCACAGGTGCTTTGGCCTGCCCGTTATTTGGTAATCGGAAAGGCCCACGCGCTCGAGCTCATCGTCCAAGGTCTTGATGGCGTTCTCGGTGTCGTCCTCGCGCTGGGCGCGGGAGTCTTGCACCATGCGGGCCACGCGCTGGTACTCCTCGGGCTCGAGCCAGAAGAAGGCCAGGTCCTCGAGCTCCCACTTCACGGACGAGATGCCCAGGCGGTCTGCCAGGGGCGCGTAGACGTCCATGGTCTCGCGGGCCTTGAAGAGGCGGCGGTCGGGAGGCAGCGCGGCCAGGGTGCGCATGTTGTGCAGGCGGTCGGCCAGCTTGATGATGACCACGCGGATGTCGCGGCTCATGGCCAAAAACATCTTGCGCAGGTTCCAGGCTTGTTTCTCGTCCATCGAGGTGACCTTGATGGAGGTGAGCTTGGTCACGCCGTCCACCAGGTCGGCCACGGTCTGGCCAAACAGGTCGGCGAGCTGCGTCAAGGTGGCGGAGGTGTCCTCCACCGTGTCATGGAGAAGGGCCGCGCAGATGGTGTCCTCGTCCATGTGAAGGTCTTTGGAGAGGATGAGCGCCACCTCGACGGGGTGGTTGATGTAGGGCTCGCCGGAGCGGCGGCGCTGGTCTTTGTGGTACTGGGCCGCAAACTGATAGGCGCGGTCGACCATGTCCAGGCCCTCGGCGTCCAGGTAGGCGCTGCAGGCCTCCTCGAGCAGACGGAAGTTGGCGGCGTCGGGGGCGGCCTTGGCGGGCTTCTCGGGCGCCGCGGGCTTGGCGGGCGCGGGGGCCGCGGGGGCCGCAACGGGTGCCGCGGGCTTCTGAGCTGCGGCGGGTTTCTCGTCCACAGCGGTCTTCTCGGCCGTCACGGGGGCCGTGGTCTCCTGCGCGGGAACGCTGTCTTTGGCGTCCATGTCTACTTCCCCTCTCCCATCTGCTTGCCGAAGCTCGGCGTGATGGGCCTGACGATGCGGGCGAGAAGCTCGTCTGCCGGGCAGTCGAGCGCCCAGGCGGCAAAGCCCTCGAACTCCTCGCGCTGGTGAAGGCCCTCAAGGTAGCGCACAGAGCGCGTGAGCTCCATCCTAACCGGATTGGGGACCAACGTCACGCGACGGCTGTCGCCGATGCCGCAGATTGAAACAAACCCAAGCTCCTCGAAGACCGAAAGACCGGGCTCGACCTGCGCCGCGTCGAGGGCGGCGCGCGGGTTTTTGGCGCGGACCGCGGCCACGAAAGCGGCCGCGTCGAGGTCACAGGCGTGGTCCGAGTTGCCGGTCAAGAGCTGGAGGGCCCGGTAGAGCTCGACCATGACCTGGCGCTCGGGCGCCATCGTGGCAATGAGCCGCTGGTTCATGCCGGTATCGTAGGCGTTGAACAAGAGGTGCACCTGTGCCTCTTGGCCGTCGCGGCCGGCGCGACCGCTCATCTGGTTGAACTCCACGCGGCCGAAGGGCATGCTGTAGAGCACCACGTGGCGGATGTCGGGCAGGTTCACGCCCTCGCCAAAAGCGCTGGTAGAGACGATGCAGCAAAGGTCGCCCGCGCGGAAGGCCGCCTCGACGCGACAGCGCGTGGGGCGGTCGAGCCCGGCGTTGTAGAAGGCGACCTTGGGCGCCAGCTCGGGGATGCGGTGGCGCAGCATCCGGCAGACCGAGACGGACTGGTCGCGCGAGGTCACGTAGACCACGCACTTCTCGCCGGTGGAAACCAGGTTCACCAGAGCCGAGTCGCGGTCCTTGAAGCCGCGGCCGTCGGATACGCGCAGGTTGGGGCGCAGGGCGTGGTCGCACAGCACGCACTCGGGCGCGATCCCCAGAAGGCGGCAGGTCTCCTGCGCCACGTCTGTGGTGACGGTGGCGGAAACCGCCAGGCACACGGGCCCGCCCAGGGTCTGGCGGATCTGCGGGAGCAGGCCGTAGGCGCTGCGGTTGCCCGACTTTGACATGCCGGCGTGGTGGGCCTCGTCGACGGCGAGAAACCCGATGTCGCCCACGGCGAACTTCTCGACGTGTATGGCCAGGAATTCCGGGGTGGTGAGGACGACGTCCAAGGTCTTGTTGGCGAGGGCCGAGAAGACCTGGGCGCGGGCCTCGGGCGAGGACTCGCCGGTGAT
>CAVDTK010000135.1:0-6099 GCA_963611755.1 Oscillibacter sp. ER4 | reverse complement strand
GCGCCAGACCAGCGCCGCAAAGAAGAGCCCCTGCGCAAAGATGGCCAGAAGCTCCAGCGGCTGAATCCCCGGGTTCAACAGGTTAAGCAGCGAGAAGAGCATCGCTGCCGCAATGGCGGCGACCACCTGTCCATAGCGGCGAGAAACACGCAGGTAGACGAAGCCGAAGCTTACCTCCTGCTCATACGCTGACTGAATAAGGACGAGAACGACATACATCAGCACCCCCAACGGGGAAACCTGGGAAAAGGCAAGGTCACGCCCATCGAAGACAGCGCCAAGCCAGCCGCACAGAAGGCCAGCGCAAAGCCCTACGACAGCCCCAACCAGCGCAAACGACAACTTGTTGCCGACGGGCCCCTTCCCAAGAGAACGTAAATACCCCCTCGCGGGCTTAATCGCCCAGAACAAGACCAGCAGGATCGCCATCAGCCCGATGAAGAACCCGTACGCACACAGGCGCGCAATAACAGCCTCGCTCAAACCGATCTGCGCGAGTACGCTGACCAGCAGCGCATTGAACGGCTTCTCAAAGACGGCATGGACCAGCTGCCCCGACGCCTTGACGAGAAGAGCCGCCAAAACCCACGTGGCCACGATCCCGCCAGAAAGCCGGCGCGCCAGGTCCGCACCCTTAAGCGAACGAAGCTCACCAAGCTCCTTCTTCAAACTATCCAAAACGTATCTCCCATCGAAGCTCGCGGTCAGCTCTGTAGTATGGTAGCAACGCGGCCGCCTACCGGCCCGTTATTTCACGCAACAGAAAGGCGTATCGCATGATCCTGGCGTCGCAGTCACCAAGAAGAAAGCAGCTGCTGGAAGATCTGGGCTACACCCTCCAGATCCTTCCGGCCGATATCGACGAGTCCCCCAAGGACGGCGAGATGCCCACAGAGCTCGTGGGCCGCTTAAGCCGCGAGAAGGCCGAGGCCTCCCGCGCGCTCGCGCAAAGCCAGGGCCTCACAGACGCAGACGGGCTTCTCGTCGCTGCAGACACCATCGTGTGGCACGAGGGCGTCGTCCTGGGCAAGCCCAAGGACGCCGCGGGCGCCCGCGCGATGCTGCGCGACCTTTCCAGCAAGACCCACCACGTCTCGACCGGCTGCACCCTCATCCAGCTCGACTCCGCGGGACGCGCCCAGGAAACCCGCACCTTCGTCGAGACCTGCGACGTCGAATTCTGGCCGCTGACCGACGCCCAGATCGACGCCTATGTGGCCACCGGCGAGCCCATGGACAAGGCCGGCGCCTACGGCATCCAAGGCCTGGGCCGAGTCCTGGTCAAAGGCATCCGCGGCGACTACTACACCGTCGTGGGCCTTCCGGTCTCGCGCCTCTACCGCGAGATAGCCCAGCTCAACTGAACAACGTGTTGACCAGGGCTTTTAAGGCTTGTAACGGCACCCCCTCGTGCTAACATAAGGCCACGGACCCCAAGAGATGGGAGCAATCATGGCAGACGAGAAGAAGTTCACCGAGCTCACAGAGGAAGAGCTGGATCAAGCCTTTGGCGCCAAGGGCAACACGTGGAATGCCCAGTTCAATATCGTCAACTCGTTGGGACAGATCGTGGGCAGGTATATTCGCTCCACGATCATCGGGTACTACCCTTGTCCGCAATGCGGCAAGCCGATGCACGATCTTGGCGACCCGGTTTTGCATTGCAATTCTTGCGTCGAGACCGCTAGGACCGGGGACCTCTGCATCAGAGGTTGGCTTGGCACCGAGGACGAGCTTAAGGCCGCGTCGCTTTAGACGCGAGCACAGCAAAAGGAGCGATCATGGAAGACGAGAAGTTCACCGAGCTGACCGAAGAAGAGCTTGACCAGGCAGCGGGCGGAGGCGGCTTCTTCCTGGCAACCGGATGCGTAAAGAACTCGCAGGGTTTCAAGATCGGCGTTTGCAACAAAAACAAGATCTACTACTACCCCTGCGAGAAGTGCGGCAAGCCAACGTACAAAAGGTTCCTCGACTGGTATTGCGAGCCTTGCAACAAGGTTTATTTTCAGCCAAGCCTTAAGCGCTGGACCGGCACCGAAGACGAACTCAAGGCGGCGGCCAACTAACATCCCCCGCGCAACACCCGCAGCGATCCCAAACACAACAAAAAGCCCCGGCAGATAACCGGGGCCTTTCTCGTTGAGCTTGAATTGCGCCCGCCGCGAGCCTAGTTGAACTTCACGACCTTCTGCGCGATGCGGTACCCGCCCAAGGTGATGTTCTTGCCAAGCGTACCCGGCAGGTTGGTCGCCAGGCCCACGACGCCGTGCTTGGCGCGGCGATACATCCTGGAGTCGTAAGCCTTGAGCTCGGCCCAAAGGGCGCGCAGCTCATCCATGGCGTCGGGACGGTCGGACATCTTGGAGAAGACCGAGCAGATGGCCATGATGATCGTGAAGTAATTCATCATGTAGCCGCGCAGCTTCACAGAGTCGACGTCGGCGTAGACGTGGTAGGCCTCCATCATGATGCGCGCCACGCGCCAGTAGTGGTCGACGCGGCCGGTCAGGACCTTCTCGTTGACGGACTGGTCCTCGCGGCCGATGAAGTAACGGTAGAGGTCGACGTCCAGGTAGTAGAGGCTGTGGCACAGCGGGAACGGCACGTATGCGTAGATGTTGTCCACGTAGAAGGTGTGGGGCGGCATCTGGAGGTTGGCGGCGCGAAGCGTCTCGGTGCGGTAGGTCAAAGCATGCATGAGAAGATACTGGCTCATCTTGAAGTGGCCCATATCAGCCCAGGTAAAGACCTTGTTCACCGGCAGCACGTGGCGGTAGTCCACGACGTTTCTCGTGTTGTCCTCGACGTGCTCGTAGACGTAGTTGGTGATAACGAGGTCGACCTTCTCGTCCATCTGGATAAAGCGGCGCAGCTGCTCGAGAAGGGCCTGCAGGGCCTCGGCGTCGGCCCAGTCGTCGGAGTCGATGTTCTTGAAGTAGGCGCCGTCGGCGTTGGCCACGGCCTTCATGACCGCCACGCCGTGGCCTCCGTTCTCCTGGTGGACCGCCTTGATGTTGTCGGGGTACTTGGCCTGCCACTCGTCGGCCTTGGCGGCGGTGTCGTCCTTCACGCTGCCGTCGTCCACGATGACTATCTGCACGTCATTGGCGTAGTTGGACCCCTCGAGGATCGAGGTGATGCACTTGTCCATGTACGCCGCGGAGTTGTAGCACGGGATGCCGAACGTGATGGTCTTAGCTGCCATAAAGGTGTCCTTAACAGTAAAAGGGCAGGCCGTCGAGGCGACCTGCCCTAGGGTTTATCGGGGATGGGTCTAGTTGTGCTGCGCGATGAGCTCGTCGGAGAGGTCGAGGGCAGAGGCCACGACGCCGTCCATGTCGTAGTAGCGGTACTCCGCCAGACGGCCCACGCAGTGGAAGTTGAGAAGACCGCTCACGCGCTCACGGTACTTGCGGTAGAGCTCGAGGTTCTCGTCCTCGAGGATCGCGTAGTACGGGGTCTCGCCGGAGCCGGGGGTGTAGGCCTTGGAGTACTCCTTCATGATGGTCGTCTTGCCGGGAAGGATCTGTCCGGTCATGTTCTTGAACTCGGTGATGCGGGTGAAGTCCTCGCTGGTGGTGTAGTTCACGGTGCCCACGGGCTGGAACTGGTCCTGGTCCAGGGTCTCGAAGACCATGTCGAGCGTGCGATACGGCAAAGCGCCCAGGTCAAGGCCAAAGAGCTCGTCGAGCGGGCCGGTGTAGACGACCTCGCCGCCGTAGGGGCGGCCGCAGATCTCGACCGCGTTCTCGGTCACGGTGAGGATGTCGCGGACGTCGACCTCAAGGAAGACGCTCACCAGGTCGTGGCAAAGCATGTTCTCGAACAGGGCCGTGTAGCCCTCGACCGGCATGCCCTGGAAGGGTGCGCCGGGGAAGTAGCGGTCGTCGTCGCCCACGAAGACCGGCACGCGGCCGGTGATGGAGGGGTCGATCTGGTCGGGCGTCTTGCCCCACTGCTTCATCGTGTAGTGGAGGAAGACGTTCTCGAAGACGTAATCGGCTACCTCGGCGAGCTCAGGGTCGTTCTTCTCGCGAAGCTCCATGATGGGGACCTTCTTGTTCTCGCCGAAGGTCTCGACCAGCTTCTGGTAGAGGTGCTCGCCCTTCTCCTCGCCGAATGCGAGCTTCAGGGACTGGTGGTTGAAGGGAACGGGCATCAGGGTGCCGTGGATGTTTGCCAGGACCTTGTGCTGGTAGGAGGTCCACTCGGTGAAGCGGGTGAGGAACTGGTTCACGCGCTCGTTGGTGGTGTGGTAGATGTGCGGGCCGTACTTGTGGACCAGGATGCCCGCCTCGTCCTCATAGTCGTAGGCGTTGCCGGCGATGTGGTCGCGGCGCTCAAAGATGGCGACCTTCATGCCGCAGGCCTCGGCGAGCCTCCTTGCGCAGACAGCGCCGGCGTAACCCGCGCCGACGACGATGGCATCGTAAGACTCAGGAGAAAAACCGTCCGGCAAGCCGTAAGAGATACCCATGAAGACCCTCTCAAGAAATAGTCCCGACCCCGCCGGCGGCGAAGCCCCTTCTGGCCACCGACACAAAAACTTGAATCGTTGGCGTATTAAATCTTAGTGATTCTAGCACCAGCGGCCTATAATGGGCGCTGGCGTGGCCGCGACCGTGCTAAACGGAAGGGAAAAGGGGCCATACCTGCTCATTTATCGTGCTATTTGTGGAGGAGAATTCATGAGCGACTTTCTGAACCGCATGAAGGATGCGGCTAAGGCCAACAAGAAGACCATCGTCTTGCCCGAGGGTGAGGATCCCCGCACCATCGAGGCTGCCAAGAAGATCATCGAGGAGGGCCTGGCCAACCTCGTCATCCTGGGCGACCCCGACGTGATCGACGTCCCCGGCGCCACCGTCATCGACCCGCGCCGCGCCGAGCAGAAGGAGGCCTACGCCGCCAAGTTCGCCGAGCTTCGCGCCAAGAAGGGCGTCACCCTGCCCGAGGCCATGGAGCAGATGAACGACGCCACCTACTTCGGCACCATGATGGTCAAGATGGGCGACGCCGACGGCCTGGTCTCCGGCGCCTGCCACTCCACCGCCAACACCCTGCGTCCTGCTCTGCAGATCCTGAAGACCGCCCCGGGCACCAAGCTCGTCTCCGCGTTCTTCATCATGTGCACCAAGACCCCGCAGTACGGCGCCGACGGCACCCTGCTCTTCGCCGACTGCGGCCTGAACATCAACCCCAACGCCGACGAGCTCTCCGAGATCGCCCTGGCCTCCGCCGAGTCCTGGAAGGCCTTCATGCCCGGCAGCGAGCCCAAGGTCGCCATGCTCTCCTTCTCCACCATGGGCTCCGCCAAGGGCGACGTGCCCACCAAGGTCCAGGAGGCCGTGAAGCTGGCCAACGAGAAGAACCCCGAGCTCGCCCTCGACGGCGACCTGCAGCTCGACGCTGCCCTGGTCCAGTCCGTGGCTGACCTCAAGGCCCCCGGTTCCACCGTCGCCGGCAACGCCAACATCCTGGTCTTCCCCGACCTCGAGGCCGGCAACATCGGCTACAAGCTCGTCCAGCGCTTCGGCGGCGCCGACGCCTACGGCCCCATCCTTCAGGGCATCGCCAAGCCGGTCAACGACCTGTCCCGCGGCTGCTCCGCCGACGACATCGTGGGCGTCGTTGCCATCACCGCCGTCCAGGCGCAGATGGCCGAGTAGCCGAGAAGGGCTTCTCGCGGTTCTCGCTTAAGTACACAATGCGAAAGGAGGCGTCCCCGTGGTCGGGGGCGCCTCCTTTGTTGTATGACGGCGGGTCGTAGGGCGGACTTGCGAGCCGTGGGACTAAAACTCGATGCCCTCGCGGGCAGCAATGCCGCGCTGGTAGGGGTGCTTCTCGGCGGACATGAGCGTCACGTAATCGGCCGCGTCAAGCACGAAGGCGGGCGGGTTGCGGCCGGTGAGAACCACCTCGGGGCCGTCCAGCTTTCCGGCGGCGAGCCTTACGCACTCCCCCACCAGGGCCTTGTCGAGAAGACCGGCGGAAAGCGCGTCCAGGGCCTCGTCAAGAACGACCAGCTGAGCAGCGCCGTCACACATGGCCGCGATGCAGGCAAGCAGATGCTCGTCGTGCTCGGCCCGCGAGGCCGCG
>CAVDTK010000134.1:0-6168 GCA_963611755.1 Oscillibacter sp. ER4 | reverse complement strand
GTCCAGCCGTAGTCGGCCACGTGGACCTGGTAGCGGAGATGCTTGCCGGTCTCGTTGACGGTCGGGCAGATCTCGATGGCCTCGGCTCGCAGGGCCTGGCCCACGGTGCCGATGATCGGGTCGTTGGCAGAGGACCCCTCGCCGCTGGACTCGCCGCGCTTGACGCCCTCGTAGGTGACCCAGCCCTTGTCCTGGACGTGGATCTTGACGGTCAGCTCAAGGCCTGCGGGAGGCGCGATCTTGATAGCCTCGAGCTGCTTGGCCTTGCCCGTGGTGCCAGCAGTCTGACAATCGTGTACAGCATCCAGCCAGCCGTAGTCGGCCACGTGGGCGCGGTAGGCGAGGCCGGAGTCGTTCACAGGATCGCCGGGGACCTGGATAGGCTCCTCCGGGGTGGAAGGCGCGACGGCGTTGTACTCGGGGGCCACCACCCAGCGGAGGTAGCGCCAGTCGCGGGTGCGGCGCTCCACCTTGCCGTTGTTGACGTTGCCCTCGATGGTCTGCACGTAGCTGCCGCAGTTCTCCTCGATGAGGACCGTGTGGTCGAGGTCCCAATCGTCGCAGGACCAGGACATGAGGCCCACGTCGCCGGGCTGGCAGTCGCGCACGGACGCGCGGACCTTGCCTGCGGCGCGGGCGGCGTTGCGGATGTAGGACGTGGCCGCTGCGGGCATGCCTGCGCAGAGGACGCCAGCCTGGTCGAGGCACCAGGACGCGAACATGGCGCAGTAAGGCACACCGGTGGTGCCGAAATATGAGCCGTGGTCCTGCGCGTACCAGCGGCCGTACTTGGTGCCCTCCTCGGGGTCGTTGTAGCGGTCGTAGCCGATCTCGCCGCGTGCGATGGATAGGACGTCTTGCGCTGTAGCCATTTTACCGCTCCTCTCCGTAGCCGGTGAACCCGTGAGGCTCGGCCACGTTCTCGGGATCCTCGACCTTTTGGGCCTCTAGCTCGGCCTTGATCTGCTCAAGCTCCTCGTTACTCATTGGCACCAGCCCCAATCTGAGCGCCCTCGACCTCGGGGAGGTTGGTGGCGACGGAGGTCAGGATGGAGAGGACAGCCGCCACGCCGGAGACGGAGGCGATGCGCACCCAATCGAAGTCCGTGAAACCCGCGGCCCCCGTGCCGATAAGGGCAACGGCGGTCTGCGCGAACGTGCGGACAGCGCGGTTAACTGTAGCTAGCAGCCAATCTTTATACTTGTCCATTGTTTTTCCTTTCATCGATGAATGAATATTGCTCCTATATATGGAATAGGGGCCTCGCCGCATGTGCGGGAGGTCCCTATAGGAGAACTGATATATCAGTTTATGTCTACAGACCCAGGAAATCCCGGATCACGTTCTTGGACTTGCCGACGATGCGGCCGAAGTCAAGGGTCGGGTTCTTGCGCTTCTTGATGAACTCCACGATGTTCTCCTCGACACAAACGTTCGGGATGGAGGACATGGCGTAGCCGATAAGCTTGCCGTTCTTGTTATCTACCTCGTCAAGCCCAAGAGCCAAGCGAATCTTGTTAAGCTCCTTGTCGACGAACGCGGCGGTCATGTAAGTGTCCACGAACTCGTCCTCAAGCTCGCCCGTATCGTACACCTTCTTAGGCTTGGCCTTGGAAGCCTTGAACTCCGCCCGCACGATCTTGGCGATCTGGATATGGCCGTAGACGTCTCGGTAGGACGGCTCGCCCTTAATCACAATACCCTCCCCCACGACATTCTCGGGGAGGTTGAAGTGGTTGGACTCGACAAGTTCCTCAAGCCGCTCGACGGTCAGCTTTCCGTGGGCAAGCTCGGGGACGCAGCGGTGGTACACGGGGTAAAGCGCAGAGAACCAATCATCATGCGGCAGATAGTCCTCGGTGGTGTGGTCGTACACGTCGAAGACCCAGAAACCGCCGTCCACGTACTGCTTGATGGAGCCGGTGAGCTTGCGGCCATCGATTCCCGCAAGCCACTCTCCGTAGACGGTGTACTTGGGGTTGGCCCGCACGAAATCACGGAGCGCCGCGACCTCGGGGTCCTCGGATTCGGTAACATACTTGCGGAAACCGGCGTTATCGTCCTCGTCGGGGGCCAGGAAGCGGGTGCGGGAGCCTGCGAAGATCCTCTCCCCGTCGCTCCACGCGCAGGCGTTGGTGCCGTCCTGCTTAGGGGTGACGCTCACCTCGCCGCGAAGGATATCCTTAACGACGTCCTTGTCAAGCCGCTCGACGTGCGTGTAGCCGCGAAACTCGATCATGCTTTTTCCTTTCTCTCTTGGATTACGGCAATATCATACACCAAGAGAAGAGGGTCTGTCAAACCTTATCTCTAAAGGCTGTTGATATAGAACTCGACAGCGGCCATGATGAACTGGGCGACGGTGTTGTAGTGATACTGCTCAGATATCTCTTTCCAACGTCTCATGGTGTCCTCGGGGATCATTCGCACCTCCTTTGCGGCAAAAGAACATATAATATGTTATATGAAAAAAGCCGACTTGTTTTTTCTGTGTTTTGCCCCGCGGTTCTTCTGAGCGACAGTCTTATGTGGGTTCATTTTATTTTAGGGGCGGCGCCCCTGTCAAAAAGAAATCTCGGCGCAGGCCGAAAAAGACGGTTGCCGCGAGAGGGAGGGACGTGCTACCCTATAACGCGCGTGCTTATGGGTATGAGGCACTGAGAGCGATTCTAAGGCCCCCTTTCGCCGCAAGGGCACGCTTACTCGAACAAATGTATGATAAGGCTTCCTAGGTGCCTTAGAAAGGCTCAGAAAAGGCTCTGGCCGCAATTCTCGTTGTCAGGTGCTCTTGGAAAGTGATATAATATGGTTGTTCGAGAGGGAGAGCCAAGAGAAAGAGGGAGACATGTCCTACGCGCACACTTTCGAGGACTACAAGGCCGAGGTCGCCAAGGACGCGATCGACTACATGGAGGACCAACACGACCATTGGGACGATTTCGAGTCGTTCTACGACGGCCTCTGGACAGAGGACTCCGTGACGGGCAACGGCAGCGGCTCCTACTACTTCAACGCCCACAAGGCGAAGAAGGCCGTCTCCGAGATCGTCTGGGACGAGGAGTTCGCCGACATGTGCGCCGAGTGGGGCATGGACCCCTCGAAGCTGCTGGGGGACGGCCCCGAGGCGGTCGACGTGTCCCTGCGCTGCTACGCGCTGGGGTTCGTGCGGGACGAGCTTGAGGAGCGCTGGGACGAGATCGAGGAAGAGGAAGAGAGCGAGGAGGTCGAGTAGGATGCTCAAGTACTACGCCTTGGCTAAGGGAGAGGACGGGGAGTGGGAGACCACGGCCTTCGACTCCTGGTTCGACGCGGTGGCGTCGGCCAGGGAGTGCCTGCTCGACTCCGGCGTCACCGAGGAGGAGCTTGCCGAGGACCCGAGCGTCAACGCGGAGGATTGGGTGGTCAGCTCGGAGGAGTGCCCGGACCCCGACCGCATAAGATGGTGACAATCGACGTCTCTTGGAAGGCGACGCTGACCAAGAGAAAGGAAAAAAGGAGCGACATGGACAGAATCGAGAAGACAACGACCTACGTGGACACATCGTCCATCTCGAACCTTGAGATGGTCGGGCTGGCCGCGATGTGCCTGGAGGAGCTTGAAGACTTCCGCGACAAGGACGTCCCCGCGCAGAAGGAGTACTACTACCTGAAGTGCGACTTCTTGGGCTACCACATGGTCAGGGACGATAACGAGCCTATGCGGCAGGTGCCCAAGAAAGACCCCTCGCACACGGCGAGGCTCCACTTCTTCTTCATGGAGGACGGCGAGGACAAAGAGGAGGACTACATGTTCTCCGTCTCCGCGAGCGGCGAAGGCCTCTCCTGCCTCCTGCAGAAGGTGAGCCGCCCCGAGGACGGCCGCAAGGAGTACGGCACGCTGGCCAGGTGGAGCCTGCCGACGGACGTCCTCGACGAGATCCTGTCCACCGCGCCCAAGACATATTAGAGACCAAGAGAAAGAAGGAAAGACATGGCAAGGATGCGCCCGAAGATGATCGCCGTGATCGACAACGCCCATCTCTCGTGGGCCGAGATCTGCGCGGTCTTCGCGCACGAGTTCGTCACCGAGGACAAGGTTATCGAGTGGAAGCGGGTCACCGAGAAGGAGATCGCCGCGGTCACCTCCGCGATCATCGACCCCCTCGACTACTGCCTGTCCTACCCCGAGGGCAAGGAGACCCTGTACTGCTTCAACACCCGCTCCAGGCTCGGCCGCACGCCCTACGCCTACTCGCTGCGGGCCGCGCCGGGCGAGGACTGGGAGTCGGTGCTGCTGACCTTGGACAGGGGGAACGACACCATCGCCCGCGTGCCCCTCGACCTCGACTACTTCGAGGCTCTTGGCACCCTCTCCTTCGACGGCGAGGACGAGGATTGGGACAGGGTGGAGGACTAGGGTGCTCTACCTGACGGGCGACACGCACGGGGAGAACCTGGGCAGGTTCTCCTACCGCGCCCACCCGGGGCTGCGGGAGCTGACAGAGGACGATGCGGTCGTCGTCCTCGGGGACACCGCCCTCATGTGGCCGGGGCGCGAGAAGGAGACCCTTTACACCTTGCGGCAGCTCGCCCGCAAGCCGTTCACCATCGTCTTCCTCCTGGGCAACCACGACAACTACGACTGGGCCGAGACCCTGCCGCGAGTGAGCGTCTTCGGAGGTCGTATGCGGCAAGCGGCCATCGACGGGGAGGTGTTCGAGAACAGGTATGTTGTCGACTCTTGGACAACGGCCGACTTGAGCGGGTACCATTGTATGCTCATCGCGCACGCGGACAGCCACGACATAGAGCGCGTGTACGAGCCGTGGGACAAGAAGGGGATCAAGAGGGCCAAGAGGAACAAGGAGTGGTTCAGGGTGGCCCACAGGACGTGGTGGCCGCAGGAGGCCCTGGACATAGGCGCCCTCGACCTCTACCTCCAAGAGAAGAAGGAGGAAAGGCTCGACCTGGTGCTCACCCACGACTGCCCCTCGGCCTTCCTGCGGGAGAGCCGGCTGGGTCTGCGCCCCACCGCGCAGGAGCGCTACTTCGAGCACATGCGGGAGACCCTTCCCCATAGGCTCTGGGCGCACGGCCACATGCACTGGGACTGGCCCTGCTACGGGGACAGGGGCGGCAAGAGGTGCTGCTGCCTGTACAGGGGCATAGCCCCCGCGAAGGCCCTCCTTGGGGACGGGGAGGAGACGCCCCTCCTCTGACGGCCATCCAAGAGGGAGGGAAGAAGAGGGAGTGCGGCCTGAGGCCCTGAGAGCGATTTTAAGGATGGGTTTGGCCGCACACGCCCACTTACCCTCCTCTTGGTCTGAGCGCCCCTCTAAGAGGCCTCAGAAGGCCTCAGAAACCCCTCTGCCGACTTTACCCGTTGCCATCTGCCGCAGGGAAATGCTATAATATAGGTAAAGAGAGCGAGAGAAAGAGGGAAAGATGACCGAGACCGATCTTGAGACCGCCGCCGCCGTCGCCCGCAGGGCCTTCGAGAGCCTGGGGTTCGAGCGCGAGTTCCGCGGGGGGAACGGCTACCAGGCCTACTCCATGGGCGAGGACCGCGGCTCCGTCAGCACCAACGGGGGGGCGGTGTCGTGGTACGTGAACGGCCACGTCGGGTTCGCCGCCCCGGGGAGGGTCACGGAGGGTCTTGTGCGGGCAGAGATCGAGCCTAGGCTCAAGTCTTCCGTGGCGGGCTATTACAAGTGCCGTCGATAGAGATTCCAAGAGAGCAAAGAGAACAAAGAAAGGAACGTACCGAATGAACGGCATCCACCTGTGCTACGAAGGACATTACCGCGCCCTGCGCAACAAGCTTCTCGACATCGCGGCGGCTGACAAGGACGTGAGCGCCGGTGACGTCGCCCGCATGAGCGACCGTGACGTAGTTCGTTGGTTCGAGGAGCGTGGCTACGTGAGTTACGTTGCCTACATGGGCGAGTACGACGACAGCGAAGACATTCTTATCGTGAAGACAGACGCTATCGACGCGCTGGTGCGTGAGGGCGATGCGCTCTGGGTGAAGCGCTGCTGCTACTGATATTGCCGCGCTATCGCTCCCGACAAAAACCAGGAAGGAAAGAGAAGACATGAACGATCGTTTCGACACCAGGGTGGAAGAGAGCCTCGACTCAATGACGGTGCGCGTCACCACCGACTACCGCACGGGCGTCCAGTACATG
>CAVDTK010000133.1:0-6277 GCA_963611755.1 Oscillibacter sp. ER4 | reverse complement strand
AAAGGCCAGGTCATCGTGATGGACGCCGACTGGTTCACCGCTCCCATCATGACGCCGGACAACTCGAAGCTTACCATCGACATGAACGGGCACAAGATCGCCCGCTCGATCGCGGGCCGCGACTCCGTGATCACCGTGGGCAAGAGCGCCGAGCTCACGCTCACATCCAGCAAGCAGGTCGATTTCTGGTACAAGGCTTTCGACGCCGACGACGGCGACAACTTCTACACCCTCACCACCTCGGGTGGCCTGGTGACCAACCACGACCAGTCGGACGAGGACATCCAGTTCTGCGGCGTCTACGTGCAGGATTACGGGACCCTGACCCTCGACGGGGTCGCGATCGCGGGTTGCTACGCCCCCTATACCCAAGACAACACGGACTATTGGGGCGGCGGCGTGACCCTTACCTATTCCACGACGCTCAACATGAAGAACGGCGCCGTGATCGAGCACAACCGGGCCCGCGACGGCGGTGCCGGCGTCCTTGTCGAGGGCGGCGCGTCCAAGATCAACATGGACAACTCCGAGATACGCTTCAACTATTCCGACAAACGCGGCGGCGGCGTTTACATGAAGGCAGGAAACTGCACCCTCACCATGGAGAACGGCTCGAAGATTGAGCATAACAGCGCCGCGGCCGGCGGCGGCATCTACCTGGCCGGCGAGACGTACACCGTCGCGTCCCCCGACGGGAAGGCCTACGTCACCGAGAACACGGCAAGGGCCTCGAGCCGCGCAAGCGTGAAGTACAACCAGTCGGGCGGCGGCATCCATGCCCAGGCCAGCGTCTACCCCGACGCCTCCGGCACCATCGAGAACATCACCGTGTCCAACAACCGCTCGGCCTACGACGGCGGCGGCATCGAGCTTGACCACAAGAACACCACCGTCCGCAACTGCACCATCACGGGCAACACGGCCAAGTACGAGGGCGGCGGCATCTACGTCTGCGACAACGGAGACGTGCTTGAGGACTGCACCATTACCGGCAACTCCTGCAACGGCGACGGCTCCAACTACGAGGGCGGCGGCGTCTACGTCTGGTGCGACTACGACATCAAGCTGGCCGGCACCTGCACCATCACGGGCAACACGCGCGGCAAGGACTCCGGCAACGCCGACGACCTCTTCCTGCGCGAGGGGGCCTTCGCCAAGGCCTACATCACCGGCAGCCTCAAGGCGGGCTCGTCCGTGGGCGTGCGCACCGGCACCACCGGCGAGCGCCGCATCGCCAAGAACTTCTCGGCGGCGAGCAATAAATGCCTGTTCATGGACCTTTCCTACTACCACGTGAGCTACGGCACCGACGAGGGCGGCGACGCCTGGCAGCGAAACGGCATGGCTTCCCACACGGTCCAGGTCAACGGCTCCGACGTGGCCGACTACAAGCCCGGCTCGACCGTCGCGGTGAGCGCGCCGGGCGGCGGCTCGGGCCGCGTCTTCTGGTTCTGGAGTGAGCCGCGCACCCAGGGCCTGCCTTCCGCCTCGACCTACATCAACGAGAAGACCAAGTACTCCTCGACCATGACCTTCACGATGCCGAGCAACGACGTCAACCTGACGGCCGTCTACGCGGACACCGTCGACAGCGCGGTCATCTACGGCTTCAAGGCGCCGGTGGCCGGCGAGGACCTGCCCGCCACCGCTAGCCTCACCAGGGCCGACGGCAAGTCAAGCGGCGCCAACAACAAGATCCCGGCAACGATCACCTGGTACGAGGTGGGGGAGAACGGCAAGAGGACCGCGGCGGCCGGCAAGGCCAAGGCGGGCGCGACCTACGTGGCCGTCTTCTCGGTGCCGCGCTCCGTGACGTCCGGCTGCTTCTTTAGCGAGGGCCTGGGCGTGGGCGGCGTGACCGTGCGCGCCGATTCGGCCGTCGGCGCCAAGGCGGCCTCCGCCAAGGTCGACGCCACGACCGGCACGCTTACCGTCGAGTCCGGCGAGTTTAAGGCTGCCGACGGCGAGAAGGGCGATGCCGCGGCCACGACCGGCTCGGTCACCGTGAGCTGCAAGAAGCAGGGGCTTCTCGCCGACGGGGCCAGCGCCGCCGCGGCCTTGGCCGACGACGGAGACGCCGCGGCCGACCCCGACCTGCTGGGCAAGGTGGAGGTCACCTATACCTACGACGAGAAGACCGAGAAGGTCACCATCGCCGCGCCCGCGCGCGAGGGCTACAACTTCTGCAACTGGGAGGGCGTGGAGGCCGGCTGGGTCTCCGACGACGTCGACGGCGTCGTTGTGATCCCGGTGGGCGACCTGGCGAAGATCGACGAGCTGGTTGCGCTCTATACCCCGGTCGTGACCGATCTCGTGATTGGGCTGGACGCGTCCGCGGCAGGCGCCGACCTGCCCGGCGGCTGCAAGACGCTTACCGCGACCTGCTCCGACGGCACCTCGGTCGACTTCGTTGAGGAGACCGGCAACGAGGACGGCTTCACGGTCACCTGGTCGCCCGACGACGGAACGGCCGTCTACTCCACGGCCTACACCGCGCTGATCGAGCTGGCCGACGCGCCCTCGCTCGTGGGCGTCGAGGACGTCCTGGCAGCGGGCGCGACCGTGACCTGCAACAACGGCGTCAAGGCCACCTCGGCCGGTTTTGTTTTGGTCGACGGCAAGCTCTGCTTGGCCGTGACCTTCCCCGCGACCGCGGACAAGGCGACCGCGCCCGACGACTCCGACTCCGACTCCGGCAAGACGGACGAGGACGAGAAGCCCGGGGATACGACGGACGACGGCAAGACCGATGAGTCCGGTAAGACCGATGAGTCCGGCAAGACCGACGGCTCGGAGACGACCGGCGGTGCCGAGGGCAATGAAGCCCAGGTCAACGGCCAGGCTGCCTCGACGGTCACCACCACCGTGACCACGTCGAAGGCCGCTAAGAAGGGCACCCCCTCCACCGGCGACGTGACCTTCACCGCCGCAGGCGTGCTTCTCGTCACCTCGGCCGCATGCCTGGTTGCCGCGACCATCTCGCGCCGCAACCAGCGCTAGCCCCAAGCTCCACCACGCTCCATCAGCCCCTCGGCAGGCCCCAAACCGGCCTGCCGAGGGGCTTTTTCATGCCGCCAAATTCAAAAATCGCGAATTTTTGTCGCAGGGGGTGTGGTTTCCGTCGATCCTGGTACTGACGGACGCCCCGCGCCCCAGAACTGCTACCGTGTATATACCTGTTCAGTTTTTAGGCAGAAACTGGAGAAACGTATGAATAGACAAACAAATCGCAGGAAGAGGCCAGTGCTTCTCGCCGCTGCGGCGGCGGTGCTCGCGCTGGCCTGGGCGCTCGTCTCGCCCACGGTCGCCCTCGCGGACGGCCCCGTGGCCCACTCAACGGACTCGAGCGGCAACCGCGTAGACTACGCCACCGTGGCCGACGTCCGTAACGCCGCCAAGAAGGGCGGCACCATCGTCATGGATGCCGACTGGGACCTCGGCGTCGACCAGATCGATGTGCCGGGCGGCGTCTCGCTCACCATCGACATGGCCGGCCACAAGATCGACTGCTCCTCCGCCATCGGAACGATCAACGTGTACGACCGCGGCTCCGTGAAGATCATCGGTAGCGGCGAGGCCAAGGAGATGTCCTACCGCGGCTACGCAAAGACCGCCGGCAGCACCCTCAAAAGTCAGAAGTGGGAGTGGCAGGACCTCACCGTCAAGACGCAGGGCCTCATCACCAACACCGATGGCGGCAAGAGTGTGGGCTCCGGCATCGTTACCGGTAAAGGCGCCACCGTTGTTCTCGAGGGCGTCACGGTCGCCGGCTGCGGATATAGCGGCGTCAGGGTTTTCCAAGGCAGCTCCGTGACCATGACCAATACCACGGTCTGCCACAACTGGGCCTCAAAGGACGGCGGCGGCGTCTACCTTGCCGAGAACTCTAAGCTCACCATGAAGAACACGCACGTCGACGACAACTACAGCAGCGATCGCGCCGGCGGCATCCTCGCGGACAAGAACGCGAAGATCTCGATGGAGGGCGACTGCACGGTAAGCGGCAACACCGCGGCCACCGGCGGTGCGGTCTACATCAACAACTACGGCGTGAGGCTCGTCTCGAGCGACGCGAAGGCTGTCTTTGCCAACAACGCCTGCTTCCGCAACGGCAAGACCGACTACAGCACCTCCAAGTCGGGCGGCGCCATCCACGCCATCAAGAGCGGCAACTCGACCGAGTGCGTGATCGAGGGCATCACCATCAAGGACAACTACTCCGCCTTCGACGCGGGCGGCGTCCAGATCGACCACGAGGGCGCCACGATTCGCAACTGCACCATCACCGGCAACTCCTGCGAGTACGAGGGCGGCGGCGTCAACATCTACGCCTCCGACGTCACCCTGGAGAACTGCACCATCACCGGCAACGTCTGCAACCTCTCCAACAAGGGCTACGAGGGCGGCGGCGTCTTCGTGGGCAGCAACTACGACATCAAGCTCTCCAAGGTCTGCCTGATCAAGGGCAACACCCGCGGCGAGAACGGCAGCGCCGACGACGTGATGCTGCGCGAGAGCGCCTTCTCCAAGGCCTACATCAAGGGTTATCTCGACAAGGGCTCGTCCGTGGGCGTGCGCACCGGCACCTCGGGCGACCGCCGTATCGCCAAGAACTTCTCGTGCTCCTCTAAAGACGGCCTGTTCATGGACCTGTCCGACTCCTACTACGTGAGCTACGGCACCGATGACGGCGGCGACGCCTGGCAGCGCCACGCCACCAGGGACTTCACGCTCACGGTGAACGGCAGCTCCGAGAAGCGCAGGTCCGGCTCCTACGCCTACGCCTACGCTTCCGCGCCCAACCTCCAGTCCGGCAAGCGCTTCTGGCGCTGGGACGCCAGCAAGGCGACGGGCCTTTATCCCGTGACCGACTACATCAATGGCTCGAACATGTACGGCCAGCAGCTGGCGTTC
The DNA here is from genome assembly GCA_963611755.1 of Oscillibacter sp. ER4. Classification (GTDB taxonomy): domain Bacteria; phylum Actinomycetota; class Coriobacteriia; order Coriobacteriales; family Atopobiaceae; genus Paratractidigestivibacter. The sequence continues at coordinate 1,363 of CAVDTK010000133.1, read as the reverse complement.
AAGATGCCGCAGAACGACGTCTCCCTCACGGCCGCCTATGTCGACACCGTGAAGGGCGCCAAGATCACCGTCCAGGCGCCGCAGGCCGGCCAGGACCTGCCCGCGAAGGCCACCCTTACCCGCACCGACGGCGGCGAGGGCGCAAGCACGGCCACGGCCAGCATCTGCTGGTATGAGATGGTTGACGGCGCGGCGGTCCCGGCCGCCGGCAAGGCCAAGGCGGGCACGACCTACTACATGGTCCTCGCGGCGCAGCAGTCCACCGAGAACGGCCTCTTCTTCGACGGCGGGATCTCTAAGGGCAGCGTCTCCGTCGTGCTTCTCGGCACCGACGGCGAGAAGACCGTGGGCACGGTTTCCGCCGAGGTGGCTTCCTTCACCGGCCAGCTCATCGTCAAGTCCGCCGACTTCAAGACCGACGGCGAGAAGGGCGACGGCTCGGCCAGCACCGGCAAGGTCAAGGTGCAGATGAAGAACGCCGGCCTTCTGAACGGCTCCGGCGAGCAGGCCGTCGCGGCCCTGGCCGACGGCGACGCCGCGGCCGACTCCGACCTTCTCGGCAGCATTGACGTCACCTACGACACGGACTCCCAGACGGTCGCCATCGCCGCGCCCTACGCCAAGGGCTACAACTTCTGCAACTGGGAGGGCGTGAAGGAAGGCTGGGTCCGCGACGACGTCGATGGCGTCGTTGAGATCCCTGCCGCCGACCTGGCGAGCATCGACGAGCTGACCGCGCTCTACACCCCGGTCGCGACCGAGCTCACGGTTGGCCTGGACGCGCCCGTGGCCGGCGCCGACCTGGTCGGCGGCTGCACGACGCTTACCGCGACCTGCTCCGACGGGACCGTGGTGAACCTCGCCGACGAGTTCGAGATGGACGACTGCTTCACGGTCACCTGGTCGCCCGACGACGGGACCGCCGTCAACTCCACGACCTACACCGCGCTGATCGAGCTGGGCGACGCCACCGAGGGCCTTACGGGCGTCGAGGACGTCTTGGCTGCGGACGCGACCGTGACCTGCAACAACGGCGCGAAGGCAACCTCGGCGAGCTTCATGGTGGTCGACGGCAAGCTGTGCCTGGCCGTGACCTTCCCGGCGACCGCCGACGAGTCCGCCGATCCCGTTGACCCCGACGACTCCGGTAAGAAGGACGACGACGAGAAGCCCGGCGACGAGACGGACGACACCGACTCCGACACCGACAAGGGCGACGCCGACGCCGACAAGTCCGACGAGTCCGGCAAGACCGACGGCACCGAGACCAACGAAGACCAGGTCAACGGCCAGACCGCGGCCCCCGCGGCCACGGCCAAGAAGGCCAAGGCGGGCACCCCGTCCACCGGCGACGTGACCTTCA
>CAVDTK010000132.1:0-6301 GCA_963611755.1 Oscillibacter sp. ER4 | reverse complement strand
CGGCGTACATGACCATGATCTTGTCGGCCACGTCGGCAACGACGCCCAGGTCGTGGGTGATCATGATGATCGCGTTGCCGTTCTCTTCCTGCATCTTCTTCATGAGCTCGACGATCTGGGCCTGGATGGTCACGTCCAGGGCCGTGGTGGGCTCGTCGGCGATGAGGATGTCGGGGTCGCAGGCAAGCGCCATGGCGATCATGACGCGCTGGCGCATGCCGCCGGAGAACTGGTGCGGGTAGTCCTTGACGCGCTGCTCGGGGTTGGGGATGCCCACCAGGCGCAGCAGCTCGATGGAGCGCTCAAGCGCCTGCTCCTTGGTGTAGCCGCGGTGAAGGCGCAGGCCCTCGCCCAGCTGGCGGCCGATGGTGTAGACCGGGTTCAGGGAGGTCATGGGGTCCTGGAAGATCATCGCGATGTCGTTGCCGCGGATCTCCTGCATCTCGGCCTCGGACATCTTGAGAAGGGACTTGCCGCGGTAGCGCACGTCTCCCCCCTCGATCTTGCCCGGAGGCATCTCGATGAGGCCCATGATGGTGAGTGAGGTCACGGACTTGCCGGAGCCGGACTCGCCCACGACACCCAGGGTCTCGCCGCGGTCGAGCGTGTACGAGACGCCGTTCACGGCCTTGACCACGCCGTCTTGGGTGTGGAAGTACATCTTAAGGTCGTCGACCTCAAGCAGGTGGGAGCCCTCGGGCACCGGCTGGTTCTTGAGATCCTTCGAAGGATCGTAGGTTTTCTTTTTTCCAAACATGGCTTATGCGTCCTTCATCTTAACGTCGAGGGCATCACGCAGACCATCGCCAAGCAGGGTGAACGCCAAGACGGTGGAAAGGATTGCCAGGCCGGGCATGATCATCAGCCAAGGCTGGGTGGCCAGGTAGGTTTGGCCGTCGGAGATGAGGTTGCCCCAGGAAGGATCAGGGGGAACAACGCCCATGCCCAGGAAGGAAAGCGAGCTCTCGGTGAGGATGGCGCCGCCGATGCTCATGGTGGCGTAGACGACGATCGAGGCCACGGAGTTGGGGAAGATGTGGCGGGCGATGATGCGCACGTCAGAGGCGCCCATCGCACGGGCGGCGTCGACGTAGTCGTTCTCCTTGACCGAAAGGATCGCCGAGCGGAAGACGCGCGCGATCGAGGGCCAGCCAAGAAGGCCGATGGCGATGAAGACGTTCTGGATGCCGTTGCCCAAAACCGCGATCATCGCGATGACGAACAGCGTGTACGGGAAGGCCATGAAGATGTCGGCCAGTCGCATGACGATGGTGTCCCAGATGCCTCCGTAGTACGCGGCGATGGCGCCCATCACCAGGCCGATGGCCGTGGAGATGGCGGTGGCGAGAAGACCGACGGCCAGCGAGACGCGCGCGCCGTAGATGACGCGGCACAAGACGTCGCGGCCGAGGGTGTCGGTGCCGAAGGGGTGCTCAGCCGAAGGGGCCAGGCGGGAGTTGGCCGTCATGGTCGTGGAGTCGGCGGCCGTGGGGTCGCCCAGCCACTGCGGGGCCCAGAGGTCTGCCGTCAGGGCGACAAGGACGATGAAGATGATCCAGACGATGGCGATCATCGCGAGCTTGTTCTTCTTGAGGCGCTTCCAGGCGTCGCTCCAGAGGGTACGGGACGCGCCGCCCTTCTGGGTCTTGGGGTCGAGCTTGCGCTTGCCGCGGGCGCGGCCGTGCTCGGCCTCGGTCTCAACGGTTTGGTTCTTCTCGGTATCGTTAGCCATTCAGCACACCTCCCTTATTTCTCTTTGCTGGAACTGTCGAAGCGGATGCGCGGGTCGAGGAACGCGTAGGACACGTCGACGATCAGGTTGATCACCATGACCAAGACGACGATGACCGTGACGGAGCCAAGGACGATGGGCCAGTCTCGTTGGGAGATGGCGCGGTAGGTCTCGTTGCCAACGCCCGGCCAGTTGAAGACCGTCTCGGTGAGGATGGCGCCGGCCATCATGCCGCCGAAGTCGTTGCCGATGTAGGTGACGACGGGGATAAGGGCGTTCTTGAGCGCGTGGTGCCAGATGACCGACTTGCGCGAGAGGCCCTTGGCGCGAGCCGTGCGGATGTAGTCCTGGTTCATGACCTCAAGCAGCTGGGAGCGCATGATTCGGGCGGTGTAGGCGGTGGACACCGCGGCCAGGGTGACGGCGGGAAGGATGTAGTAGACCCAGCTCTGGAACTCGGCGTAGGGGCTGAAGTCCGCGGAGACCGGCAGGTAGAAGGCGCCGCCGGTGGCGTTCTTGAGCACGACGCCAAAGAAGAGCTGGAGCAACATGCCGAGCCAGAAGGCGGGCATGGCGACGAGGATCGAGGTGATGAGGGTGACCAGCACGTCCACGAAGGAGTAGCGCTTGATCGCCGAGATCATGCCCGCGCCGATGCCGATTATGGCCTCAAGGATAATGGCCACAATGGCGAGCTTGATCGTGTAGGGGTACTTGGCAAGGAGGATATCAGCGACCTTTTGGCCCTTGCGCTGGTAAGAAGTGCCAAGATCGCCCTGGAGAAGACCGGTGACGTACATGACGTAGCGCTTCCACATGGGCGTCTCGATGGCGTTTCCGGAGTCGTCGTAGAGGACGTTGCCGGAGTCGTCGGTCTCAACAAGGTGATAGGTAACGCGCAGGTTGAGCTCAGTCTGGGCATCGAGCTTCTTCTCGCCTGCCATGAGCTTGATCGGGTCGCCGGGAACGATGTTCTCGAGCGCGAAAAGGATGAGCGTCACTCCGAGAAATACAGGAATGAACTGGATGATGCGCTTGACAATGTATTTTCCCACGATATCCCCCTTACATAATCGTTTGCCAGATCTGTCGTCGTTGATGCGCTGTCGTCACGCCTTCCCGCGAAGCTGCGTCCCAGCGGAAGGAGAGACGACGGCGCAACAACCAAAAAGAAAAACGGCAGCGGGACATCGGCTAAGAAGTGCCGATGTCCCGCGCTGTTTTGCTTGTCCTAGAGACTTACCACTTCAACAAAAGCCGGGCTTTAAGCCTCGAGCTCAGCGTTGACGAGGTCAGCCTTGCCCTGGGCATCGTAGTACAGGGACTTGATGCGCTTGGAGCCGAGGTGCACGTGAGAGTAGAACATGATCGGGATGATCGGCATGTCCTTGGCGATCTCATCGTTGATGGCGCGGAAAGCGGACTTGCGCTCCTCCTCGTCGACGATCTGGCGGGCAGCCAGGATGTCGGCGTCGACCGTGGGGTTGTTGTACTTGGAGTAGTTGTTGTCCGCGGACGAGAAGAAGTTGGGGTAGATGAAGTTGTCGAGGGTGGGATAGTCAGCGATCCAGCCCAGACGGCCAACCTGGAAGGAGCCGTCGGTCAGGCCGGACAGGTAAGCCGCCCACTCCTGGGACTGCTGGGTCACCTTGAAGCCCACGGCCTCGAGGTCGGCCTGGATGCAGGACATGATGTCCTCGTGGCCGCCGCCGGAGTTGTAGGAAAGGGTGATCTCGGTGCCGGCGAGGTTGTGCTCGTCGATGATCTTCTGAGCAGCCTCCTTGTCGTACTTGGCGTACTCCCAGGAGTTGGCCTTGTCGTCGATGATCGGCGGGAAGACGTTGTTGGCGGGGGTACGGACGCCCTCGAAGAGGGTGTCGATGATGTTCTGGCGGTTGATGGCCAAAGACATCGCGTGACGGACGTTCTCATCCTGCATGGTGGCGTCCTCCATGTTGAGGATGAGGTAGTAGATGGAGCCCTCGGCGCCGGTCAGGCACTGCTTGCCAGGGGTCACGGTGTAGCCGTCGGCGGACTCGCCGTACTCGGACATGAGGTCCTTGATCTGGCCAGTGGGCATCTGGCAGAAGTCCATGTTGCCGGCCTTGAACTCGGAAAGGGCGGTCTTGGGATCCTTCTGGATGGAGAAGTTGATGGCGTCGAGCTTAGCGGCATCGCCGTAGTAGTCGTCGAAGCGGGTCACGTTGATGTACTGACCGGACTCCCACTTGCCGTCCATCTTGAAGGGGCCGTTGCCGATGGGGGCCAGCAGGAACGAATCGGGATCGTCCAGGGCGGCCTGCGGCACGGGGGCCAGGCCCGGGTGGCAGCAGACGATCAGGAAGTCGGCCATGGGGTCGGACAGGGTGACCTCGAAGGTCTTCTCGTCCTTGGCGACAAGGCCGGTGATCTCGGAGGCCTCGCCCTTGGAGAAGGCGTCATAGCCTGCGACGGGGGCCAGGTGGTAGCCGATCTCGCCCGGGGTGGTCATCTTGGGGTCGACCAGGCGCTCCCAGCCGCGCTTGAAGGAAGCGGCGTCCACGGCGTCGCCGTTGTGGAACTTGGCCTCCTTAAGGGTGAAGGTGAAGACGGTGGCGTCGTCGTTGACGGTCCAGGACTCGGCGGCCAGGGGCACGACCTCGCTATGCTTCCAGTCATAGGAGACCAGGGAGTTGAAGAGCACGTGGCCGACCTGGGTGCCCTCGGACTCCTGCAGGTTGTAGGGGTCGATAGCCACGGGGTCAGAGATGTAGAACTTGAAGGTGCCGCCGGTAGAAGCGGTGTCAGAGCTGGTGGTCGAGCTGCTGGAAGCGCTGGAGCTGTTGTTCTTGCAAGCGGCAAGAGCAGCAAGAGCGCTGGCAGCGAGGCCACCCTGGACAAAGGTGCGGCGAGAAACGCTGCCACCAAATCTGTCGAGAGCCATATTATCCTCCTCCTGCTGACACGGGTCGGGCAACCGGTTTGCCCTAAGGGGCCCGTATCATCCTCACACGGCCGAAGCCGTGATTTTTAAGGCTTGGTTACCCTAGCGTACTTTTAGGACTCTCTTTTGAACGATTGTCAATTGTTACGCCTTTTTTAACAAAACTCTGCCGTTAGCCGAAAAAAAGAACACGGTCGCCCGTGTTCTTTGAATAAAAAATGAATTTTGGAATCGCTGACGCGCGATTAGCTGATGGAGCTCAGGGTGCCCAGGGGGAACGTGAGGGCCATCACAATGATGCAGACCAAGAAGATGGTCGTGGTGATGACGGTCAGGCGATCGAGGTTCTTCTCCCAAACGCCGGAGCCGGACGCGGAGTTATAGAGCGAAGAGGCGATCATGTCCGAGACGCCGGTGCCCTTGCCGGAGTGCATGAGCACGAGGATGACGGTGAGTGCGCCGGAGATGATGAGAAGCGCGAGGAGAATGTAGTTGAGCGGATTCAAAAGAGCTCTCCTTTAGAGGGTCGGTTCATACAAGGAGAAATACTACCACACAAACCAGAAAGGGGACGGCCCGAATGGACCGCCCCCTTAGATGGAGCGCAATATGGTCACAAAAGGCTACATAGCAGCCTTGACCATGGCGGCGAAGGAATCCGCCTTGAGGGAAGCGCCGCCCACGAGGGCGCCGTCCACGTCTTCCTTCTCGAGGAAGCCGGCGACGTTCTCGGGCTTGGCGGAGCCGCCGTAGAGAACGCGGATGCCGTCGGCGATCTCGGCGCCAAAGACCTCGACCAAGGTCTTGCGGATAGCGCCGCAGACCTCCTGGGCGTCATCGGCGGTAGCGGTCTTGCCGGTGCCGATGGCCCAAATGGGCTCGTAGGCGATGACGTACTTAGAGGGATCGGTGATCTCGAGACCCTCGGTGTCCTTCTTGATCTGGTCGACGACAAACTCGACGTGCTTGCCGGCCTCGCGGACCTCGAGGGACTCGCCGCAGCAGCTGATGGGCACGATGCCGTGGGCCATCAGGACCTTGGCCTTCTTGTTGATGTCCTCGTCGGTCTCGCCGAAGTAGCCGCGACGCTCGGAGTGGCCGATGATGCAGTACGTGGCGTTGACGGCCTCGAGCATGGAGGGAGCGGTCTCGCCGGTGAAGGCGCCGGACTCCTCAAAGTAAACGTTCTGGGCACCCAGCGCAAAGGGGGCGCTGGTCTGGTCGATGACCTCGGAGACGCCCTTGAGGTCCACCGTGGGCGGGCAGACGACGACGTCGACGCCGCCAAGGTCCTTGCCGGCCAGCTCGTCGGCCAGGCCGCGGGCAAGCTCGACGCCCTCGGCGTAGGTCTTGTTCATCTTCCAGTTGCCGGCGATCATACGGTTACGCATCGAGCAGCGCCTCCACTCCGGGAAGGGCCTTACCCTCGACGAGCTCCATGGAAGCGCCACCGCCGGTGGAGATCCAGCTCATCTTGTCGGCCAGGTTGAACTTGTTGACGGCGGCCACGGAGTCGCCACCACCGATGATGGAGGTGCACTCGGCCTCGGCGACGGCCTCGGCGACGGCCTGGGTGCCGTGCGCGAAGTTGTCGAACTCGAAGACGCCCATGGGGCCGTTCCAGAAGACGGTCTTGGCGCCCTTGA
>CAVDTK010000131.1:0-6330 GCA_963611755.1 Oscillibacter sp. ER4 | reverse complement strand
CGGTCGATCATGCGGGCGGTGAGGGTGGCCTTCTCGGAAGGACGGGCCTCACGCTTGAGGTAGCCGCCGGGGATGCGGCCCACGGCGTACATCTTCTCGATGAAGTCGACGGTCAGGGGGAAGAAGTCGTAATCCTTGCGCTCCTTGGAGACCACGGCGGTGAGAAGGACGCAGGACTCGCCGCTCTTGACCAGGACGGCGCCGGTGGCCTGCTTGGCCAGCTCGCCCGTCTCGAGGGCGTAGTGCTTGCCGTAGAGGTCGAACTCGTGTGTAACTTTTGCCATTGTTTTCCCTTATCTCCGTCTGCCCCATTGCAGACGGGCCATCTCGCGGACCCTGTGCCCGCGTAAAAGACGATCGCGGCTCGGCGCCGCTCACAACAAGGGGCGCCCAAAGGCGCCCCCAGGTGACTAACTCAGCAAGACTTACTGAATGTTGTCGCGGATACCGAGGCTCTTGATGAGGCTACGGTAGTTCTCGATGTCGTTCTTCTTGATGTAGGAGAGGAGACGACGACGCTTACCGACGAGCATGAGCAGGCCGCGGCGGGTGTGGAAGTCCTTCTTGTGGGACTTCATGTGCTCGGTCAGCTCCTTGATGCGGGCGGTGAGAATGGCGACCTGGACCTCAGCGGAACCGGAGTCCTGCTCGGACTTGCCGTACTGCTTGATGAGCTCAGCCTTCTGCTCTTTGGTGATCATGCGATCCACCTTTCTTTGAATTCGCCTCAAACCGGGTTCGCCGACGCAGAAATCGGGCGACTAGGTTAGAGGTACCAACAAAACCTTTGAAACATTACCACATACGTGCGGCGTTGCAACAAAAATGCCGGACTTGCCCGGAATTTCACAACTTCGCGGGCAGACGTGGCGAGAAGGGCGGGCACTGCGGCGAGAAGGACGGCTCGGGCAGCGAGAAGACCCCGGCGCCCTCGCCCGCGTCACCCACCCACCGAAAGGCAGAACTCGAGTGCCCGAAGGCGCGCGTCCAGGTGGGTAGCCGCCCAGATGTGGGCGCAGCCCAAAAGCCAAACGCCCGTCTCGGCGTCGACGGAGCTGGCGCCAAGCTCGTCGAAAGTAGAACCGATAAGGGCGCGCAGCCAGCTGATCTGCACCGCGTCCACGGGCTCTGCCCCCTCGATCTGGCGAGAACAGCTCTCGCACAGAAGCCCGCCGGAAAGCGCCGAGAAGCGCGTGGGCGCCTCGTCGCCGCAAAGGCAGCAGCCGGAAAGCTCGGGCCGGTAGCCCTCGTGCGCCAAGACCTTGAAGATATAGGCCGCGACGGCAAGGTCAAGATGTGCCTGGTCAGGAGCCTGTTCGCAGGAGGCAAGCGCCCGCGCCAGGATCGCCGCCAAAAACCGGTCCTGAGCGTCCTCGAAGGCGCACAGGCGCGCCACCTCGCAGATCGCCGAGGCGGCGCTCACGCGCTCGAGCTCGCCGCGGATCCCCAGGTGGGCGTCAACCAGGTCGGCCTCTGCCACCACGTCGAGCGAGCGGCCGCAGGCAAGCAGGAAATCGCACTCGCTAAAGAGCTGCACCTTGCCCGCGAGCCTGCCGCCCGGTTTTCTCGCCCCCTTGGCTACCGCCCGGGCAAGCTCGCCGTCGGCCGTCAGCAAGGTGAGGATAAGGTCTGTCTCCCCCAGCTTGGTGCGGTCGATCACGCAGGCGCGCGCCCTATACGTCTTTCTCCCGGCCAAAGATCAGTCCTTCAAATAAACCGCAGGCAGAAAGCCTACTCGTCCTCGACCGAGTAGCCCAGGCGCGCGATGATGTTGGCGTTTCTGCGCCACTGCGGCTCGACGCGGACCTTGAGGTCGAGAAAGACCTTGCGGCCCAGCAGGCGCTCGATGTCGTGGCGGGCCTCTATGCCCACCTTCTTGATCATCGAGCCGCCCTTACCCACGACGATGCCCTTCTGGCCCTCGCGCTCGACAAGGATCACGCAGGAAATCGAGGCGTGGCCGTCCTTGGCGATCTCGATCTCGTCCTCGCACATGACGCCCACCGAGTGCGGCAGCTCCTGCTTGAGGTTCAAGAAGAGCTTCTCGCGCACAAACTCGGCCACCAGCTCCTCGTCGGTGGTGTCGGTATCCATGCCCTCTGGGAACCAGCGCGGGCCTTCCGGCAGGTGAGAAGACACCAGGTCGAGGAAGCCGTCGACGTTGAAGTTCTCCTTGGCCGAGGTCACGATGACGTCGTCGAAGTCGCACAGAGCGGTCGCGGCCTCAAGCTGGGCCTGCATCTCATCGGGCTTCGAGACGTCGGCCTTGGTAAGGACCAGCAGCTTGTAGTCGGCGTCGGCCTTGGCCACGTGCTTGGCCACCCACTCGTCGCCCGTGCCCACCGGCTTGGTGGCGTCGATGAGGAAGGCCACGACGTCGGCGTCCGCCAGCTCGCCCAAGGCGGACTTGTTGAGCTCGCTTCCCAGGGCGTCCTTGGGCTTGTGCAGGCCCGGCGTGTCGATAATGACCAGCTGCGAGTTGGGCGTGTTCACGACGGCGCGCATGCGCTTTCGCGTGGTCTGGGCCACGGGGCTCGTGATCGCGATCTTCTCGCCCATGCAAGCGTTCAAAAGCGTGGACTTACCAGCGTTGGGGCGCCCCACAAGGGCAACGAAACCGCTGGTGAAAGGCTTGTTTTGTGAATCAGACATTGAAACTCCTTAAGATAATCGAAGGCATGGGCCCTTTACGCCCAGCCCAGCTTAGACAGGATCGCGGGGACAAAGACCAGAAGGCCCACGACGCCCACGAAGGCCGAGACCACCCAGACGCCTGCCGCGGCGATGTCCTTGGCGTGGCCCGCCAACGGGTCGAACTCGGGGCTCGTCAGGTCGACCACGGTCTCGATGGCGGTGTTGAGAAGCTCGGCCGCCAAGACCACGCCGCAGCAGAGAAGCACGATCGCCCAGCTTACAAGGTCAAGCTCCAGGACAAAGCCCAACACGATGACGACCGCGGCGGCGCCCAGCATCACCTTGATGTTGCGCTCGGTCTTGAGGGTGTAGAGAAGGCCCGAGAACGCGTACTGGAAGCTCTTGAGAAATGTCGGGTGCGAGCTGTTTGACCCCGGGATCATGCCTCTTCCTCCGTCCTGTGGCGCGTGATGACCACGTGGCCCAAGGTGCCGTCGGTCTCGACCGAGGCCAGGATCTCATCCTCCAAGGCCTCCATGGCCTCGGCCTCGGCCTCGTCCAGGTGGTCGTGGCCCAGAAGGTGCAGGCAGCCGTGGACCAGAAGAAGGCGGCACTCATCGGCGAAGGTCGTGGAGAAGCGCTTTGCCTGCGCCTCGATGTAGGCGGGCGCCAGGACAATGTCGCCCAGTTCACAGGGCTCGTCAGGGGCAAGGTCGGGGTCGTCGGGACGCTCGCACTCGAGGCTCACGACGTCCGTGGCGGCATCGACCCCTCGCCACTCGAGGTTTGCAGCGCGGATCTCGTCGTCGCTCACGATGGAGATCGAGCACATGCAGGGCCTCTCGACACCCTCGTGAGACAAGACGGCGTCGAGAAGGTCGGCCATCGCCGAGTCGGAAAGCGGGAAGGCAAGGCCCTCGTCGTTCACGATGTCGTACTCGTTATCCATCACATGACCTCGCTTTTATTTGAATTACTGGCGTCATTTGCGTCGCGGTTATAAGCGTCGACGATCTTTGCCACCAGGGTGTGGCGCACGATGTCGTTTCTCCCCAGCTCGACGAAGCTGATGTCGTCGACGTCGGCCAGGACGCGGCGGGCAACCTCAAGGCCGCTCTTTCCCTTGAGGTCGCGCTGCGACATGTCGCCCGTCACGACGAACTTCGAGCCAAAGCCCAGGCGCGTGAGGAACATCTTCATCTGCTCGGGGGTGGTGTTTTGCGCCTCGTCAAGGATGACGAAGGCGTCGTTCATGGTGCGCCCGCGCATGAAGGCGAGCGGCGCGATCTCAATGACGCCCTGCTCAATGAGGGTGTTCGCGCGCTCCATATCCGTCATGTCGAACAAGGCGTCGTACAAGGGGCGCACGTAAGGGTCGAGCTTTTCCTGCAGCGTGCCGGGAAGGTATCCCAGGCTCTCCCCCGCCTCGACCACCGGGCGTGTCAAGACGATGCGGCCCACCTCCTTGCGCTTGAAGGCGGCCACGGCCATCGCCATGGCCAGGTAGGTCTTGCCCGTGCCGGCGGGCCCGATGCCAAAGGTGATCGTGTTCTTGCGGATGGAGTCGATGTAGCGCGACTGCCCCGGCGTCTTAGGCCGCAGGGCGCGCCCGCGATAGGTCAGAAGGATATCGTCGGAGATAAGGTCTGTGCGAGAAGCTCCGTGGCACACGTGATCGACAATGAGGTCGACATCTGTGACCTGGGGATTCTCGCCCTTCTCGCATAAGGTGATCAGACGCGAGAAGACCGTGGTCACGCGCTGGATCTCGTCGATGGGGCCGCTCACGCAGATCTGGTTTCCGCGGACAGAGATCATGGCGTCGAAGGATGCCTCGACGCGCCGCAGCAAAGAATCCGCAGGTCCCATGAGCGTCGTGGGGTCGACGGAATCCGGGATGGTGAGTCTGACTTGCGTGGGCTCCATGCTCCTCCAGAGACGTGACTTCCAGGCGGGGTCCAGCCCGCCGCATGACAAGTGTCTATGTTAGCGCAAGGACCGTCCCCAACCACCCCTGGCATCTCTTCCGCACCGGAAACGGCGCACGTCTGTGGATTTCGACGGAGGCTGCACCGGATCGGGGGCATGTCGGTGTCGACGACCCATGGAACGCACCGGAAACCGGCCATGTCTGTGGCGATTGAGGCTCGAGGGCGCCCATTTTGACAGACGTGCCCGGTTCCTGGTGCGTCAGCGGTCTTCTCGGCACCGACATGCGGCGATCCTGGTGCAGCGTTTCCCTAAATCCACCGACATGACCGGTATCCGGTGCGGCAGTTATGCGCGAGGTCGTGAGCCATATCAAACAAAGCAACCGACGTGACCCGCAGTCAGCTGGCCTGCGGTTTTATTAATTCAGCTTGACTGGCTACTCGGCCACCTCGGTTTTGATGGCATACTTGCGCGATTTTCACGCGCCCAATCGTTAGAGCGCTTTTCCTACAAGGGTGCCGTCGTCGCGGATGTCGGTGAAGCGCACGGGAAGCAGTGTGTCGAGCGGGACGCTTTCGTCGACCTCGACGTCGAAGAGCCCGCCGGAGACGGCGCGGCCCGGATATTGAACGAGCACCAGGTCATCGGCCCCGACAAGCCGAGAGGCCTCCTCTTTGCGCATGCGCGCCGCAAGCTCGTGCGCGCGGCGGGAACGCTCTGCCATGACCTTTGGCTCCACCTGGCAGTCCCAGCTCGCGGCCGGCGTGCCCGGGCGGCGAGAATACCTAAAGATGTGCATCTTGGCAAAGCGCATCTGCTCGCAGAAGGCGAGAGACTCCTCGAACTGCTCGTCCGTCTCGCCGGGAAAGCCGACGATGAGGTCAGTTCCCAAGGCAACGCCGGGGAGAAGCTCACGCGCCTGTTCGCAGGCGCGGGCAAAGAGGTCGGTGCGGTAGACGCGCGCCATGCGGCGAAGGGTCTCGTCGCAGCCGGACTGCAGGCAGATGTGCAGGAAGGGGGCCACGCGCGGGCCGGCCGAGGCCATCGTGTTAAGAAGCGCCTCGTCGACGTCGGGTGGCTCGATGGAGGAAAGCCTCAGGCGCTCGACGCCCGTCTCTGCAAGGACGTGGTCGATGAGGCCCGGCAGACGCAAGGTTTCCGCGTCAGCGGCCGCATCCGTCTTCCAGCGATAATCACCGAGGTTGATGCCGGTTAGGACAACCTCGTGCGCGCCCCTCTCAATGGCGGCACGCACCTCGTCGACGATGCCCGCGGGGTCAAAGGACCTCGCGGCGCCACGGGCCTTCCAGATGATGCAGTAGGTGCAGCGGTTGTCGCAGCCGTCCTGGACCTGGATGCCGGGGCGCGTGCGGCCGGTGGGCGTCACGGAAGTCGCGACCGAGGCGGCCTCACCGCCGTCCACGCCCTCTCCCGCCGCGCCCGCCCCGCACGTCTCCGCAAACGCGCCGAGAATATGCCCTGCGACCTGGCGTTTATCGGCCACAACACAGACGTTCTGCGCGCAGGCCTCGAGCTCAGCCGCAAACAGGCTCGCCACGCAACCGGTGGCGATGACCAGCGGACGCTGCTCGAGATTGGCCGCGTGGCGCACGGCCTTGCGGCTCTTGGCCTCGGCCTCCCCCGTCACGCCGCAGGTGTTGATCACCACGCACTGCGCGTCGCGCTCGGGCGCCAGCACAGCGCCCGCAGCCTCGAGCTGGTTTGCCATCATGTCGAGCTCGACACGGTTGACGCGGCATCCCA
>CAVDTK010000130.1:0-6364 GCA_963611755.1 Oscillibacter sp. ER4 | reverse complement strand
TTTGTGGGTCGCTTCCTAAAACTGGCCGATGTTTGTGGGTTTGCGGCCTCAAATTCTCAAGAACCGCCGATCTTTGTACAAAGGTCGGCGGTTTTTGATACCGAGAAGCCCGCAACGCGCCTGCGGCCCTCAACGGCCCTACCCTCGCCGGTACCTGGTCGCGCGACCAGAGCCTTCCCTTATCACGGAATGGCCATCGACCAGCGATTCCAGCGCGGCGAGAACCACGGCACGGGAAAGACCGGTCTGCGCTTCCAGCTCCGCACGGGACAGCACGCGGCCACCGGACAGCGCCTCGAGCACCCGGCGCTCATCCTCAGACCCGGCAAACAGATCGACCACCGGCAGCGAGACGGTCACGATCTCCCCGCGAACATCGAAAACCGGCTGGTTAAGGGAGCTCTGATATGCCCTCCTGATCCTCGCGATGCCCGTGCCGAACTTCTCGATGTAGCCGAGCTTTAAGAACGACTCCGCCACGATCGGGTTGCGGAGCACCGAGATCTGCCCGTACACGTACTGCTCGGTCGTAAGCCCCGGCGGCAAGCTGCCCGGAGAGGTGATGGTCACACGGTCGTCGTACAAGGCGACCTGGACATTGCCCCTCACATCCCACGAGCGATGAACCAGCGCGTTCGCGACCGCCTCGCGGAAGGCCTCAAGCGGGACGCGCTCATGGCGAACTCGCTTCACGCCCTCGACGCGCTCGTAGGCGTAGTACCGCTCAACCATCGCGATCACGCCGCGCATCTGGCAAAGCGCCGAGACCCCGATCCAGGATTCGCGGTCCATGATGACGTCCTCGCCCGAGCCGAACCTCACGCAGTCGATGCCGGGAAACTCATTGGCGTCGGCGAGAATCGCGGCGGCGTTGGTGTAGCCATCAGCGCTAAGAAGCCGCAGGGTACGCTTGATGTCGTCGGTCAGCTGAGAAATTCCGAGCTTCTCGACGAGGTCGCTCTCAAGCTCATAGAAGGTCAGGTCCTGCTTTACCGAGACAAGCTCGTCATACGTGCGGTTGCTGCCCGCAAGCGTCAGCCGACCGTACTCGAACCGATCGACCTCAACCGTGGCTGAATCGCTCCTGCGATACGCCTTGCCGCGGCTTCGGTATGGCTTATCCGGCCCCTCGAAAACCGTGAGGGTAACCGTCCTGTTCTTCTCGTCCGGCTCAATGGAGAAGCGCGGCGCAGGTTCCAAGCTGTCGTTGATCATGTTCTCGATTCGCAGCGAGGTCTTGACGGGATCCTCGAGACCCACGCAAACGCCGTCGTCGTCGACGCCGAACACGATCTTTCCGGTGCCGTAATTCGCGAAAGCGCTCACCGTCTTGAGGAACGTCGGCGTCACGCTTTCCTTGTATTCAACTGCGGGGGTCTCTCGAATAACCATCGGCGCACCTCGTTTCGTACGAATCGTATGGCCATTATAAGACGAAAGCCAAAATCGTACTGAGAATTGCGTACGATTTTGGCTTTCGTCCTCTACGATTCGGACGATTCGATATATGCCCAGGTCAAATAGGTTGGAAATCGTCCGCTACACCAGGCGCGCTATCCCACGCGCCGCCCTACCGCGTCGGTGAGCTGGGTCAGGGCTTGCTCCAGGGTCTTACGCTGGGTGGCCAGGTTGATGCGGATGAAGCCGTCGCCGTCCGGGCCAAACTGATCGCCGTAGTCGAGCCACAGGCCCGCCTCGTCCTCGATGAAGCGTTGCAGGTCGGCGCCGTAAAGGCCCAGCTCGCGGCAGTCGACCCAGGCCAGATAGGTGCTCTGGGCGTCCACCAGATGCAACTGCGGGGCCCGCGCCGCAAGGTGGGCGGCCAGCAGGACCCAGTTGCCCTCCAGGTACTCTTTAAGCTGGTCGAACCACGCGCCGCCCTTCTCGTAACAGAGCCTGGTGGCGAGAAGCCCCATGGTGTTCAGCTGGCTGTAGCCCGCGGCGTCCTTCTGCTTGTTGAAGCGCGCCCGCAGTCCAGCGTCCGCGATTACGATGTTGCTCACCTGCAGGCCCGCCAGGTTGAAACTCTTGCCGGCGCTCGTGCAGATGACGCAGCGGTGCATCGCGCCCTCGCCCAGCGTGGCCACCGACGTGTGCGCAAAGCCGGGGCGGGCGAAGTCCATGTGGATCTCGTCGCTCACGACCAAAACGTCGTGCCGCGCGCAGATATCCAGAATGCGCCGCAGCTCAGAGGCGCTCCACACGCGACCCACAGGGTTTGCCGGGTTGCACAGCAAGAAGAGCTTGACGTCGTTCTTCTCGACGCAGGACTCAAGGGCCTCAAAGTCGATTTCGTACGATCCACCCTCATATACCAGCGGCGCGTTGACCAGGCGCCGCCCGTTGTCCAGGACCACCTCGCTAAAGGGGTAGTAGACAGGCTGCTGGATGAGCACGGCCTCGCCCGGCTGGGTGAAGGCGCGCACCGCCATGGCCAGGGCAAACACGACGCCCGGCGTCAGCGTGAACCACTCCTGGGGAGCAGACCAGCCGTGCCGCGCCGAAAGCCACGCGTTCACGGCCGCGAAGTAGTCGTCGCCCGGCTCGGTGTAGCCAAAGATACCGTGCCGTGCGCGCTCTGCCAGCGGCTCCGTGATCTCGGCGGGCAGCGAGAAGTCCATGTCGGCCACCCACAGCGGCAAGAGGTCCGGCGAATGGTGGCGTCTCTCCGCGCAGTCGAACTTCAGGGAATCGGTGCCGCGGCGCTCGACGGCCGCGTCGAAATCGTAGTGCTCCACGCGCTTCTCCCCCACCCTTATGCCAAGGCCTGGTCAAGGTCGGCGAGAAGGTCCTCGACGTCCTCGAGCCCAACGGAAAGGCGCAGCAGCCGGTCGTCGATGCCGAGCGCCGCCGTGACCTCGGCCGGGATGGCGCCGTGGGTCTGTACCAGCGGATACGTGATCAGGCTCTCGGTGCCGCCCAGGCTTTCCGCGAACGAGACCACCTTCACGCGGCGCAGGACCTGCAGCACGCGCTCGTTGCTGTCCACGCGGAAGCTGATCATGGCGCCGTGGCCCGAGGCCTGCCTGCACGACAGCTCGTAGTCGGGGTGGTCGGGGTCGCCCACGTAGTAGACGTCGGTCACGTGGGGGTTGGCCTTCAACGCGTCGCAGATGGCGCGGGCGTTTTCCTGCTGGCGCTCCATGCGCACAGACAGGGTCTTCAAGCTCCGCAGCATGAGCCACGCCTCGAAGGGCGCCAGCGCCCCGCCCTCGCTCATGTAGTCCATGAAGGCGCGCTGCAGGATCTTCTCGTCCTTGATGACGGCAAAACCGCAGATCACGTCGTTGTGGCCGCACAGGTACTTGGAGCCGCTGTATACCACGATGTCGGCGCCCAGCTCGAAGGGGCGCTGGAAATAGCAGGTGAGGAAGGTGTTGTCCACGATGAGCAGGGCGTCGTGCTCGTGGGCAAGCTCTGCCAGCGCGCGCAGGTCGAAGACGTGCATCATGGGGTTGGTGGGCGTCTCTACGAAGAAGGCGCGCGTGTTGGGGTGGGCCTCAAGCTGCGCGCGCACGGCGTCCAGGTCGCGGAAATCGACGAAGTCGAACTCCAGGCCATATCGGTCCTGGTAAACGTCGTGGAAGAGGCGATACGTGCCGCCGTAGATGTCGTCGCAGGCAAGGATGCGGTCGCCCGAGCCAAAGAGCTTGAGCACCGTGGAGATGGCCGCCGTGCCGCTGGTGTAGGCGAAGGCCTTGAGGCCGCCTTCCAACTGGGCCAGGGTGTTCTCGAGCTCAAGGACGGTGGGATTGCCGCAGCGGCTGTAGGCGAAGCCCGTCGACTCGCCAAAGGCGGGGTGCGCGAAGGTCGCCGACTGGTACAAGGGGAACGATACCGCGCCGGTCTGCGGGTCGCGGCCGGCGTAGCCGTGGATCGCCTTGGTCGAGAAGCCCCAATCGGCGTTCTTCTCGCTGTCGACGCCAAGAAGGCCGGCGATCTCTTCTGCCATTGCGGAAAATGAGGAGTCGTTCACGAAGGCTCGTTTCTTGCGGCATCAGGCGGCGAGAAGGTCGTCGGTTGGGCGGCAGCCCTGGCTGTGCCGCGCATCCACCCGATGCCCCGGGATCTCGATGTTTGCCGATAGTCGCGACGCTTCGTAAAGCACAGTCAAATACTAGGATTTTGCATGGGACAGTCTACACGATTTTCGGCGAGAAACCCGCGGCGGGCGCGGCGCTCACGCTATGCCCAGACGGCGGCCAGGGGCGGCGGACCGCCGCGCCCCGATCTTCTCGCCAGCCGCTACGCCGTCCAGACGGCGGCCTGCGCGCGCTGGCCCACCGTGCCCATGATCACGTTGATGATGCGGCCCAGGAAAAGCGCGGACACGATGGTCGTCGCGCCGAAGCCCGAGATGTCGCCAAACAGCAGCAGCGAACCCAGGATCGAGACGACCACGTGGCTCACGTCGAAGACCACCTTGACGTTACCGAAGCTCGTGCCCAGGGCCTCGCTGGCCACCTGGACCAGGCCGTCGGGCGCGTTGGGCACGATCTCCATGTCGACCATGAGCGACGCGCCGAAGGCCGTGACCACCAGCGCGCAGACCATGCAGACGACCTGCGCCACGATGCCCTGCGGGCTCACCGTGATCACGCGCGCGATGGCGTCCACCAGGTAACCCATCGAGAAGGCGAAGACCATCTCGAGCAGGATCCGGGCCTGGAAACGGCGGCGCAGGATGAGCGCCTGGCAGCCGATGTAGATCGCGTAGGTGGCCGCGATCATGAAGCCCAAAGACGTGCCCAGGGCGCGCGACGCGAACGTGGCGAAGCAGGTGAGCGACGCCACGCCCAGGCCCGAGTCGGTCTGCAGCACGGTGCCGGTCGAGATGCAGAAGAGCCCCACGGCGTAGATCGCGTAGCGAAGCGCCGTGCGGGCCCAATCGATGGACTCTTCCTCTTCAGTTTTGGTAACAAGCAGGGGTTTCAAAACGAGAAGATCACTCCTAAAGCTAAAGTCCGAGCAGGTAGTCGCGGCACGAGGCGCTGGTCGCGGGCATCGAGTTCTCGATCACGCAGTCGATGCCGGGGCGGTTTGCGCGCGCCCAGGCGGCGAGCTGCGAGAAGTCGAAGGCGCCCGTCTCGCCCGCGCCGTGGCAGACGAGGCGGCTGCCGCTGCCGTCGCACCAGCCGTCCGAGTCTTCATTGCCAACGACCTCGTAGTCCTTGGCGTGGAGCACGCGGATGCGCTCGCCGCAGAGGTCGAGCATACGGGCGACCACGGCGGGCGCGTCGGTGGCCACCGTGGGATGCAAGAGGGACACCGGATCGTAAATGACGCCCAGGTCAGGGGCGGTAATGCGATCGAAGACCTCGCGGCAGCGCTCCGGGGTGTTGACGACCTCGTTCCAGCCGGGCTCGATGAGAAGCGAGACGCCCTCCTCGGCCACGGCGGCGCAGGCCTGCGCGAGGCCGGCGCAGAAGGCGTCCAGCGCAGCCGGGGTGAAGCGGTCGTCGGCCACCTTGTTGGCCGTGTTGGGACGGCCCGTCTCGGTGCCAACGGGACATCCGCCGAGAAGCGCCGCGAAGTGGGCGCAGGCGCGGTATTCCTCGAGGTTGTCGGCCAGCTGGGCCGCGTCGGGGGTGGCCAGGTTCTTGTAGCAGCCGAAGACGGCCACGTGGACGCCGGCCTCGTCCAGGACGTCGGAGAGACGCGCCGCGAGCTTCTCGTCAAGGCCGGAACGGTCGATGGCGTAGCTCTTGTAGACGACCTTGCTCGGCAGCTGGATGCAGGTAAAGCCCAGCTCACCGGCCATGAGGATGCGGCGCTCGACGGAGCCTTCCGGTAGGTCGTGGAGACGCACGCCCACGTTGAAGGCGGGCGCGGGGGTCGCGGCAGGTTCGGGGGCAGCCGCGACGCCGCCCTTCTCGGTTACCAAATCGCCCATGCTAAGCCAGCTTCCCGTTGGTCTTCTCGGCGTTGATGCCGGGGGTGTAGCCGCCCCAGGGGTCGTCGACGGGGCAGCAGCCGGCCGGGCTCATGGGGTCGCACTTGCCGCCCAGGGCGTCGTGCTTCATGGTCTCGATGTAGGCCAGGACGAGCGGCGCCACGCCCTTGGCGTCGTTTTTCACGACGGGCTCGCGCATGTAGTAGTCGAAGGTGCCCTCGCGGTGGGTGTTGTTGCCCAGGCCCGCGACCAGGCAGATGTTGTCGAGCGCCAGCTGGCCGTCCTTCTCGGAAAGGCAGGTCTCGCACACGCCGTCGAACGCGCGGCGGCCGTAGCTGTAGTAGCGCTCGGGCAGGACGCCCAGGCGGCAGCCCTTCATGATGGCGTTGGCAAAGATGGCGCTGCCGGACTCCTCAAGGTAGTTGGGGGCGATGTTGGGCAGGTTGATGACCTGGTGCCACATGCCGGTCT